>DASVVU010000079.1:0-10739 GCA_036386395.1 Beijerinckiaceae bacterium
TGATGCAGCGGATCTCTTCGCGCTACCCCGCCCTGCAGATGCCGCCGCTCGGCACCGCCCTCGTCGACGAAGAGGCGCTCGCGCTCGTCGAGCAATGGATCCGCGAAGCCGAGCAGATCCGCAAGGAAGCCAACCTGCAACAGAAGGACAGATGACATGAACCGGGCACAATCCCTCCTGCTCGCCGCCGCCCTGCTGCTGCCGGGCGCGGCCCTCGCCCAAGGCGACGTGAAGCGCGGCCAGTACATCGTCTCGACGTCGGGCTGCCACGACTGCCACACGCCCTGGGTCATGGGACCCGCGGGTCCGGAGCCCGACATGAAGCGGGCCTTGTCGGGCCATCCGCAGGACTTCCCGATCAAGGAGCCGGTGAAGCTGCCCGAGCCGTGGATGGCGGCCTTCGCGGCCACCATGACGGCGACGTCGGGCCCCTGGGGCGTGAGCTTCTCGGCGAACCTCACGCCGGACCCGGAGACCGGCGTGCTGCGGGACTTCACCGAGCAGCAGTTCATCCAGACCCTGCGCACCGGCCGGCACCAGGGCCAGGGCCGGCAAATCCTGCCGCCGATGCCCTGGCCGGTCTACGGCCAGATGACGGACGAGGATCTCAAGGCCGTCTTCGCCTACCTGCGCCAGATTCCGGCCGTGAAGAACAAGGTGCCGGACCCGATTCCGCCGAAGGAGTAGAGCATGCTGATCCTCCATCTCTGGCGCCTCGCGCCGGGCGGCCTCGCGCCGCGCCCGGCGGCGCAAGGCCGCGGACGCCTTCGTGCGCCTCGACCGCCGCACGCTTGCCGACCTCGGCATCGGCCCGGGCGCGATCGTCTCTCTCGCCAGCGAGGTCGGCGTCCGCCGCCTGCGCCGCCCGCCGCACCTGTAGAGGTCAATCCCGCGGCAGGTCCTCCTTCAGCATCTCGTTGTTGATGGCGAAGGCCGCCATGGCGCCTTCGCCGGCCGCCACGATGGCGAACTGGACCCGGCGCGAGGCGTCGCCGGCGACGTAGAGGCCGGGCACGTCGGTGCGCTCGTACGAGCGGGTCTCGACCGTGCCCCCGTTCGTGAGTTCGCAGCCGACCATGCGTGCAAGCTCCGAGCCCTCGCGCTCGCCGTAGTTCAGGAAGATCGCCTCGCGCTCCAAGGGCTCGCGACCCTCGAAGTGGATGCGCTCCAGGCGGCCGTCGCCCTCGAGGCGCGCGACCTTTTCTTCCACGATGCGGATACCCTGCGCGTCGAGCCGGGCGCGGTTCCCGTCCGGGATGTCGGCCGGGCCGTCGGTCAGGAGCACCATGTCCCGGCTCCACAGGGTCATCTCAAGGGCAAGCCCGACGCAGCGCTCGCCCGGGCCGTAGACCGCGATGGGCCTGTCACGATTCTCCCAGCCGTCGCAGTAGGGGCAATTGAAGACGCCGCTGCCGTAGAGCTCGGCGAAGCCTGGGATGTCGGGGAGGTCGTCGAGGAGACCGGTGGCGAGGAGGAGCTTTCGCGACGCGAAGCGCTCGCCGCCCGCCCCCCTCACCTCGAACCAATCCCCGTGGCACTTCGCCTCGCAGATCTCGCCGTCGCGGACCTCGACGTTCGGATAGGGCCTAAGCTGCTCGCGAGCGATCCGGCGCATCTCCGCCGGAAGCGTCCCGTCGCGGGTCAGGAACCCGTGCACGCCGGGCGAGACGGCGTTGCGCGGCTTGCCGGAATCGACGAGCAGCACGCGACGCCGGCAGCGCCCGAGGATCAGGGCCGCGTTGAGGCCGGCCGGCCCCCCGCCGACGATGATCACGTCGTAGCGGTCGTTTTTTTGCGCGGGAGGAGCGTCGGTCGGGGAAGCCATTGGTGTCCGGGAGTGAGGCGGGCGGGAGACCCTTATGAATGGCCGAGCCCGGTGAAGCGTTCCGATTCCTACTCCTTCGGCACCGGAGGGGAGGCCCGCCGCCGCGAGCGGCTTGAAAGAATCGTCTGAAGAGTCACCGGCCGGTAGTCCCAAACATCGACGCCGACGTCGTACTGGCGCGGCATGGGCTTGAGGCGGCCGTGCGAGTGGCCGTGCAGGTTGACGACGCCGCGGCCCATCTTGTTCCAGGTGCGGAACGGATAATGGCACAGCACCAGCGCCGTGCCGTCGAGGGTCATCTCGGCGTAGTGCCGGACGCTCGCCCAGGCCGGATGGCCGACCGTCGCCTCGCCGTCGTTGTTGCCGACGATCAGGTGCTTCACGCCGTTGAGCCCGGCGAGCAACTCGCCGATGCGCTCCGGCCGCCTGCCCGACGCGAAGTCACCGAGGTGCCAGACCTCGTCCTCGGGCCCGACGGTCTCGTTCCAGCGCTCGACGAGCGCCGCGTCGTGCTCCGCCACGGAGGCGAAGGGCCGCCGGTCGATGCGCAAGCCCCGCGGGTCGCCGAAATGGGTGTCGCTCGTGAAATAGGTCGCCATCGGGTCAGGCGCCGAGGAGATCGATCAGGAACGGGATCAGCGGCGCGTCGGCGGGCGGCATCGGATAGGCCGAGAGGTCCTTTGGGCGCACCCACTTGAGCGCCTGCCCCTCGCGGGGGCGCACGAACCCCTCCCAGCGCCGGCAGGCGTAGAGCGGCATCAGGAGATGGAAATCCTCGTAGGCGTGGCTCGCGAAGGTGAGCGGCGCGAGGCAGGGCTCCTGCACGACGATGCCGAGCTCCTCGTGGAGCTCGCGGATGAGGGTTTCTTCCGGCCGCTCGCCCCTCTCGACCTTGCCGCCGGGGAACTCCCACAGGCCGGCCATCGCCTTGCCGGGCGGACGCCGGGCGATGAGCACGCGGTTGTCGGCGTCGATGAGCGCGACGGCGGCGACGAGGAGGAGGCGCGTGCCGGCGGGGCCCGGCTCCGGGGAGCCGGTCATGGCTTCGCGGCGTGCGCCGGCGCACATCCGCCGCGCGTGCGGCGGCGCACGGTGGCGCCACGCGATCGGAGCCGCGCGCAAGCGCCCAAGGAGGATCCGATGATCACCGCCTGGATGTCACGGTTCTCGCCGCAAGACGAATCGAACCCGGAACGGGGCTTCGTCCCCAAGCTCCTCATCGGCATGAGCGTGCTCGTCCTCGCCGGGTGCACCTCGACGGTCGTCTCGCTGGCGGCGCTGCACTGAAGCGCCTCAGCTGCGGTAGTCGCCGTTGATCTCGACGTAGGTCTTGGTGAGGTCGCAGGTCCAGACCCGCGCCCGACCGCGCCCGAGGCCGAGATCGACCTTCAGGAGAATCTCGTCGCGCTTCATGTAGGCGGAGGTGCGCGCCTCGTCGTAGTCGGGGTCCCGCTCGCCTTCGGTCGCGACCCGGATGTCGCCGAAATAGATCGAGAGCTTGTCACGGTCCGCCGGCTCGCCGGCCTTGCCGACCGCCATGACGACCCGGCCCCAGTTCGCATCCTCGCCGGCGATCGCGGTCTTGACGAGCGGCGAGTTCGCGATCGACAGCGCGACGCGCCGCGCCGACTTGGCGCTCACGGCGCCCTCGACCTCGACGGTCACGAACTTGCGCGCCCCCTCCCCGTCCCGGGCGACCTGCTGGGCGAGGTCGGCGAGGAGATCGTCGAGGGCTCCCGCGAACTCCTTGAGTCGCGGATCCTTGGGATCGTCGATCGGCGGCGCGCCGTAACGCACCGCCATCCCGGTCGCGAACATCAGGAGCGTGTCGGAGGTCGAGGTGTCGGAATCGACGGTGACGCAGTTGAAGCTTTTGTCCGCCCCACGCTTCAGAAGCGGTTGCAGCGCCTCGGCCATGATCGGCGCGTCGGTGAAGACGAAGGCCAGCATCGTCGCCATGTCGGGGGCGATCATGCCGGCGCCCTTGGCGATGCCGTTGATCGTGACCTCGGCCTGCCCAAGGAGGGCCGTGCGGGTCGCGAGCTTCGGGAAGGTGTCGGTGGTCATGATGGCGCGGGCCGCGTCGTCCCAGGCGAAGGCCTGGGCGCGGCTCTCGCAATCCGCCAGCACGGCCTCGAACTTCCGGGCGTCGAGGGGCTCGCCGATGACGCCGGTCGAGGCGAGGAAGACCTGGTCGGGGCGGCAGTCCGTGGCCTTCGCGGCGATCTCCGCCGTGAGCCGGACGGCCTCGGCCCCCTTAAGTCCCGTGAAGGCGTTGGCGTTGCCGGAGTTGACCACGAGGGCGCGGGCCGCGCCGACGCCGAGGTTCGCCCGGCACCAGTCGACCGGCGCCGAGGGACACTTCGATTGCGTGAACACCCCCGCGACCGCGGCGCCCTGGTCGAAGGCGGCGTAGAGCACGTCGGTGCGGCCGTTGTAGCGGATGCCGGCTTCGGCGGTCGCGAGGCGCACCCCCTCGATCGGCGGCAGGACGGCAAGGGTCTTGGGAGCGAGCGGGGAAACGGGGGACATGCGCACTCGGGGCAGGGCTCGGCCGGAACCGGCCGGGCGCTCCTATGGCACCTTTCGCCTGTGGTCGAAAAGGCCAAAGCGAACGGCCGCCCGGCTCGGACCGACGGTGGAGCGTCGGTCTTGGCTGAGCGGCCGTCGCCGTCCGGCGGGGCGCTTGGCTTTCGCCTGGACAGGCCCCGGGCGTCGCGGCCGGGAGGAGCCGGCGCCCGAGGGTCGACCGTCGGCCCGCTTACTCGCAGACCTTCACGAGGCCGCGGTAGCTGCGGACCCAGTAGCAGTCCGCCGCGACGTAGGCGAGGCCGACGCCGTAGCCCCAGCCGTAGTGGCGGCGGTGGCCCCAGTGGCCGTGGCCGAAGTGCTTGCCGTGGAAGCCGCCGCCGAAGTGCTTGCCGTGGAAGCCGCCGCCCTTGAAGCCGCCGCCGTGGAAGCCCTTGGCGGAGGCCGGGGCCGCGGTCATCGAGAGGGCGCCGAGGGCCGCGGCCGCGGCGAGGGCGAGGGTGGTGGTCTTGATCGTCTTCATCGGTTCTCTCCGTGGTTTGGCCGTTCCGTGGTCCGAGCCGTCGCTTTCGTCCGTGCTCGATGATTTGACTGTGCAGGAGTCCGGACCGGAGCGATGTGCGGGCGGGCACGCGTCCGCATCCGCCCACGGATTCCGCCCGCGGGAGTGGCCCTTCGGCGCGGATGCGCTATGAGTCCGCCATGGCCGAGAAGTATCCCGTGACGGACGAGGAGCGGGCGCGGGAATCCCGCGAAGCGCTCGAGCGCGTCGCCCGCGATTCGGAGACGGTCGGCTCGTCGGCGCTTGCCCGTTCGGGGCGGCGCATCGCCGACCATTTCGCCGGACGCGACGCCGTCGGCGAGGCGGAAGGCGGCGCGACCGACCCGGCCGAGCTGTGGGGCCGGCGCATCGGACGCGCGCTCTCGCTCCTCGGATGCATCGCGCTCGCCTGGTGGCTCGGCGTGCAGGCGAAGTGGTGGTGAGTCGCGGAGCGGGCATGACCGACTGGACGGACCTCCAGGCGCCCTCGCTCGAAGAGTTCGAGCGCCTCGCCGAGGCGGCCTTCGCGCGCCTGCCCTGGCGCTTCCGGCGCCTGTGCGAGGGCGTCGTGGTCCGGGTCGAGGATTTTCCCGACGACGAGACCTTGCGCGAGATGGGCTACGACAGCCCCTTCGACCTCCTCGGCCTGTTCCGCGGCATAGGCCTCGCCCAGGGCGGCGGAATGCACGCGCTTGCGACCGGGCAGTTCCCGAACATGGTCTGGCTCTACCGCCGCCCGATCCTCGACTACTGGGCCGAGCACGAGGAGACGCTGGGCTCGCTCGTGACCCACGTCCTCGTGCACGAGATCGGCCACCACTTCGGCCTCTCGGACCCCGACATGGAGGCGATCGAGGCCGCCGCCGAGGACGCGCGCGCGACGCCATGACCCCGACCGTCCGCATCCAGCCAGAGGACTTCTCGGTCGCGGAAGAGATCGCGGCGCTCTCCGCCGGGCGCGCGGACGTCGGCGCGGTCGTGACCTTCACGGGTCTGTGCCGGGACGAGGGCGGGCGGCTCGCGGCCCTCGAGCTCGAGCACTACCCGGGCATGGCCGAGGCCGAGGTCCTGCGCGTCGCCGAGGAGGCGGGGAGGCGCTGGCCCCTCGACGGATTGACCGTGATCCACCGCTTCGGCCGCATCCGGCCCGGCGACAACATCGTCCTCGTCGCGACCGCCTCGGCGCACCGCCGCGCCGCCTTCGAGGCGGCCTCCTTCCTCATGGACTTCCTCAAGACCCGTGCCCCGTTCTGGAAGCGCGAGCACCTCGCCGACGGCACGGTCGGCGAATGGGTCGAGGCCAGGGGCGAGGACGACGCGGCGACGGAGCGGTGGAGGAGCGTCACGACTCCGGGCAGGGCCGCGCCGTGAACTGCCAGGAGGTGTTGTTCAGGACCATGCCGCATTCCGCGACCCGCGGCCCCTCGCCGGTGCGCAGGCAAGCGGTCTCGCCGACCGCGAAGGTCTTGCCCTGCGCCCGGCAGTAGCAGTTGGCGGGATCGTGCATCTGATACTGCGCGGGTTCGGCCCGGTGCGCCGGGTCGTGCGCGGCGGAGGACCCGGCGGATGCGGCCAGGGCCAGGGCGAAAACGGCGGTCAGAAGGCGCGGCATGCGACACCTCCGGCGAGGAACGGGTTCGCCGCGATGCTCTGCCTCGACGGACCCGGCGTCAACCGCCCAAGAAAACGCCCTAAGAAAATGCCCTGAGAAAACTGCCGCCGGACGGGCGCCCGGCGGCAGGGATGAAAACGCTTGGCCGGCCCGAAGCCGCCAGGCCCGCCTCAAGCGCCGGCCCGCCATCTCCTCAGCAGCAGCGCGTTCGCGACGACGCTGACGCTCGAGAAGGCCATGGCGGCGCCGGCGATCGCCGGGTTGAGGAGGCCGAGGGCCGCGAGCGGGATGCCGGCGACGTTGTAGGCGAAGGCCCAGAAGAGATTCTGCCGGATCTTCCCTTGCGTGCGCCGGGCGATGTCGACGGCGTCGGCGACTGCGCGCGGGTCGGCCCGCATGAGCGTGACGCCCGCGGCCGCGATCGCGACGTCGGTACCGGTCCCCATGGCGATGCCGAGGTCCGCGGCGGCGAGCGCCGGCGCGTCGTTGATGCCGTCGCCCGCCATCGCGACGGCGCCATAGCGCGCCCTCAGCTCGCCGACGATCCGCGCCTTGTCCTCGGGCGCGACCTCGGCGCGAAAATCCTCGATCCCGACCGTCCGGGCGACGGCCTCGGCCGCACCGCGGGTATCGCCCGTGACCATGACGGGGGCGATCCCCATGGTCTTGAGCCGCGCCACGGCCTCGGCGGCCGTCGCGCGCGGCGTGTCCGCGAAGGCGAGGAGCGCGACGAGTTCCGGCTTCTCCGTCACGTCCGCCGCGAAAGACACGGAGTGCCCCTGCACGGCCTGCGCCTGTGCCGCCTCCGCCGCCGTGCCGAGGGAAAGGCCGAGCTCCGCCATATGCCGGGCATTGCCAGCGGCGAGCCGCCGTCCGCCGGCCTGTCCTTCAAGCCCGCGGCCCGGCACCGCCTTCACCTCCATGGCTCGCGATGGCGCAACCCCCTCCGCCTCGGCGGCGGCCACCACGGCGCGGGCGAGCGGATGCTCGCTGCCGCCCTGCAGGCCGGCGAGGTCGGCGAGGAGGGCGGCGCGGTCCCCGGCCAGGACCTCGAAGGCGACGAGCTTCGGCTTGCCTTCGGTCAGCGTCCCGGTCTTGTCGAAGGCGACGGCGCGGACGGCGCTCGCCTGTTCAAGAACCTCGGCGTCGCGGATGAGGACGCCGGCGCGGGCCGCGGCGCCCGTGCCGGCCATGATGGCGGTGGGGGTCGCGAGTCCGAGGGCGCAGGGGCAGGCGATGACGAGCACGGCGACGGCGGTGATGAGGGCGCGCTCGAAGTCGCCGGTCGCGATCCACCAGGCAATGAGCGTCGCGAGCGCGATCCCGGCGACCACCGGCACGAACACGGCCGCGATGCGGTCGACGAGGCGCTGGATCGGCGCCTTCGAGGCCTGCGCCCCTTCCACGAGGCGCGCGATGCGGGCAAGCGTCGAATCGGCGCCGATCGCCGTCGCCTCGATGATGAGGAGCCCCGAGCCGTTGACCGAGCCGCCGATCACCTTGTGGCCGGGCCCGCGCCCCACGGGCAGGCTCTCGCCCGTCACCATGGACTCGTCGAGCTCCGACGACCCCTCGCGGACGGTGCCGTCGACGGGCAAGCGCTCGCCCGGCCGCACCACGACCGTGTCGCCGCGCCGCACCTCTGAGACCGGCACCTCGGCCTCGACGCCGTGGCGGCGCACCCGCGCGGTCTCGGGCCGCAGCCGCATCAGGGCCGCGACGGCGTCGGCGGTGCGGCGCTTCGCCCGCGCCTCGAGCCACCGCCCGAGGAGCACGAGGGTGATGACGACGGCCGAGGCCTCGAAATAGAGCTGCGGCGCCCGCCCCGCCCGCGGCGCCGCGACGAGTTCGTAGAGCGAGAGCGCGTAGGCCGCCGTGGTGCCGAGCGCGACGAGCAGGTCCATGTTGCCGGCCCCGGCCTTGAGCGCCTTGAAGGCCGCCCGGTAGAAGCGGGCGCCGAGCCAGAACTGCACCGGGGTCGCGAGCGCGAGCTGCACCAGGGGCGGCAGCATCCAGTGCCGGCCGAAGAGCATGCCGAGCATGGGCAGGGCGAGCGGGACGGTGAGGACCGCGCCGGCCAGCACGTGCCGGAGCGCGCGGGCGTCGGCGGCGAGCGCCGGTGCCGCATCGGCGGTTCCGCCGGCGGTTCCGTCGGCGGGTAAGGGTGCCGCCTCGTAGCCGGCGTCCTCGACGGCGCCGACGAGGGCTTCCGCCGGGATGCCGCCGAGGTGGGTCACCGTCGCCTTCTCGGTCGCGAGGTTGACGCTCGCCGAGACGACGCCCGGCACCCTTGCCAGCGCCTTCTCGACCCGCGCCACGCAGGACGCGCAGGTCATGCCCTCGATCCCGAGGGTCATGGTCGGCAGCGGGGCGCCCGGCGGCGCCGGCGGCATCAGGTTCATGACGGTTCCGGATCGGACAGCCGTCATATAGGCGCGCGACGGCGCTCTTTCCCGCCCACAGGCGGGATCTCGCGCGCCGTCACCCGGCCTTGGCGGGCCGCCTTCGATCGGGCATGTCTCGGCGATGCCCGCCTCGCCGACCTCCCCCGAGACGCAAGCCGCCCGCCGCCTCCTCTCGGCCGCGGCCGTGCGCGAGCGCGCGCACTGGCTCCTCGACCACGGCCTCGCCGGTCGCCTCGACCATTTCGCCGTCGACCTCGGCCGCCTC
The DNA here is from genome assembly GCA_036386395.1 of Beijerinckiaceae bacterium. Classification (GTDB taxonomy): domain Bacteria; phylum Pseudomonadota; class Alphaproteobacteria; order Rhizobiales; family Beijerinckiaceae; genus JAJKJG01. The sequence goes on from DASVVU010000079.1 coordinate 9,178, forward strand.
GATGCCTGCGCGGACGAGGTCGTGAAGACCATCCGCGCGAGCTATCCGACCCTGGAAATTCCCTTTCACGCCCGCTGGCGGCACTTCTCGGCCGGCGGTCTCGATCGCTGGGGCAGCATCGTCCCGATGGCGCCGTGGACGGAAACCCCCGCGATGGCGCGCGCCGCCTTCGACCTCGCCATCGTCAGCGTGCTCCTCGACGCTGGCGCCGGTCCGGACTGGCGTTACGAGGAAGGCCGCACGGGCGAGACCTTCTCTCGCTCGGAAGGCCTCGCCGTCGCGAGCTTCGACCTGTTCATCTCCGGCGCCTTCTCGTCCCGCCCCGACGACCCCTTCCGGGTCGACGCCGACGCCCTCATGGCGTTCTCGGCGGAGGAGCTGGCGCGGGGGTTCCAGGCCGGTCCCGAAAACCCCCTCGTCGGGATCGAGGGCCGCGCCGCCCTCCTCAACCGCTTGGGCGCGATCGTGGCCGAGAGCCCCGACGTGTTCGGGCGCGCCGATTCCCCCCGCCCCGGCGGGCTGTTCGACCTCCTCGCCGAACAGGCCGGAGGCAGGGCGCTGCCGGCGCCCGCCATCCTTGAAGCCCTGCTCCTCCACCTCGGCGCCATCTGGCCAGGGCGCATCGCGCTCGGGGGCGTGAACCTCGGCGACACCTGGCGCCATCCCCTGGCCGAGGCGCCGGCCGGGACTGACGGCCTCGTGCCGTTCCACAAGCTGTCGCAGTGGCTGTCCTATTCCCTGATCGAGCCCCTGGAATGGGCGGAGATCGCGGTCGCGGACATTAACGGCCTCACCGGCCTGCCCGAATACCGCAACGGCGGTCTCTTCCTCGACACTGGCGTCATCGCCCTGAAGGATTCTTCGGAGGCGGAAGCCGCGCACGAGGTCGGCTCGCGGCTCGTCGTGGAGTGGCGGGCCCTCACCGTCGCCCTCCTCGACCGGATCGCGCCGCTCGTGCGGGCGAAGCTCGGCCTCTCGGAGGAGGCGCTGCCCCTCGCCAGGGTGCTGGAAGGCGGCACCTGGGCCGCCGGCCGGCGCCTTGCCCGCGAGAAGCGGGCGGACGGCGCGCCGCCGCTTAGCGTTGTGAGCGACGGGACGGTGTTCTAGGGGGCGAACGGCGAGCGGGGAGGAGGCGCCATGGACCACGTGCAGGCTGCGACAACACCCGTGCTCACCATCGAAGGCGCGCGGGCCACGATTCGCCTGAACCGGCCCGCCCACCTCAACCGAATCGAGCCCGACGACATCTTGGCGCTCGACGAGATGCTCGATCGGATCGGGGCCGATCGTGAAATCCGGGTCATGGTGCTGACCGGCACCGGGCGGGCGTTCAGCTCCGGCTATCACATCGGCGACCTCGCGACCCGGCAATCCTCAGCGGCGCGGGAGGAGGAGACCGACGGCGAGCGGCCGTTCGAGCGCCTGACGAACAAGCTGGAGAACCTTCGCGTCCCGACGATCTGCCGCCTCAACGGCAGTGTCTACGGCGGCGCCACGGACCTCGCGCTCTGCTGCGACTTCCGCATCGGCGTCGCGGGCATGGAAATGTTCATGCCGGCTGC
>DASVVU010000080.1:0-3980 GCA_036386395.1 Beijerinckiaceae bacterium
GCCGGCCGTCCAAGTTTCTTCGGCGTCCCCTCCTCGCCTTTTCACAAGGCCGGAGTCCGCCTCGGGCACGCGCCCGGGGTGGATTCCGTGCGCCCCGATCGTCCCCGACCATCCCCTTCTTTCGGAGACGCCCATGCCCGAGAGCCCCGCCGACCACCGCCGCGATATCCCACCCTTTCGCAGAGGTCTCCGGAGGGACAGGCCGATTACGCCACATTCACCCGCCGGCCCCTGTTCCACGCCAGGAACGGCACGCCGGAGAGGAGCGCGCGCAGCGCCTCCTCGCTCTGGTGGAGACCGTTGACCGAGACGCGCGGGAGGGCGTGGAGGTGGGTCCGGTGGGCCGGGAAGAGGTGGCCCGGGCGGGTCGTGACCGCGCTCGCAAAGCCCGCGTCGCGGGCAAGCGCGAACTCCCGCGGCCCGGCCGACGTCGGGTCCCCGACCGGATAGGCAAAGTGGCGGACGGGCCGGCCGAGCCTTGCCTCGATCATCGCCTTGCTCCCGGCGATCTCGTGGCGGGCGAAGGGCGTGGGCCATTTCGCCAGCATCGGGTGGGAGAGCGTGTGCGCCCCGATCGTCGCGCCCGGCTCCAGCGCGAGCCCCGACAGCTCGTCCCAGCCGAGGCAGAGCCGCTTCGCGATGGCGGCGGGGTCGAGGCCGGCCTCGGCGGACAGCAGCGCGACGGTGGCGCGCAGGCTCTCCTCCGGGCCCGAGCGGACGAGGCGGTAGAGGCCGTCGAACGCCGCCGCCTTCTCAGGCGGCGTGCGGCAGGGGGCGGCGAAGCGCTCGCCCCCGACCGTGACGGCGACGCGGTCGAGGCGGGCGATGGCTTCTTCCAGCTCGACCCACCACAGCCGGCCAATCCCGTCCGCGAATTGCGTCGTGACGAACACCGTGAAGGGCGCGCTATGGCGGCGCAGGACGGGCAGCGCGTGCTCGACGGTGTCGCGGTAGCCGTCGTCGAAGGTGACCGCCGCGAAGGGGCGCCCCGGCGCGGCGAGACGCGACGGCACCTCGTCGAGGGGGACGAGGTCGAAGCCGAGGTCCTTCACGACCGCAAGCGTGCGGTCCAGGAACTCCGGCGCGATCTCGAGGAGCCGGTTCGGCGCGAAGGCGCGCTGACGCCAGGGCCGGACATGGTGCAGCATGAGGATCGCGCCGCAGCCTTGCGCGAGCGGGCGAAGCCAGCGGTCGGCCCGGAGCGCCGCGGTCGCGGCGAAGCCGGCGGCGAACAGGCGGTGCTTGAGCGAGCTCATGGCAGGACTCCCGCCCATGAGCTTAGCGGCGGTTTAAGAAAGCTTTGTTACCGCTCAGGGCCGAGACGGGAGACCCCCATGACCGCCCTCGCCCCCGCGCCTGAGCTTGCGCTCGCCCACCCCGCGCCCGCCGCGGCGCGCACCTTCAAGGTCGAGGTGCTGCACGGCCTTGCGGCGGCCGAGAGCGTCTGGCGCGGCCTCGAAGCGGACGGCGCCGGCTCGCCCTACCAGCGCTTCGACTGGCAGACGGCCTACGTGGAAGCGATGGGCGCGAGCGACGCTTTCGAAGCTTGCGCCATCCTCGTCCGCGACGCTTCGGGACGGCCCTGCCTCCTCCTGCCCCTCACCATCGCGCGCCGGCAAGGCTTGCGGATCGCGAGCCCCGTCGGGGGCAAGCACGCGAACTACCACCTGCCGCTCATAGGCGCCGGCACGGCCCTCCCCTCCCCGTCCGAGCTGCGCGCAATCCTGCGCGAGGCTGGTCGCGCTTTGAGCATTGACGCCTATGCCTTCGCGAACCTGCCCCTTGCCTGGGATGGCCTCGCGAATCCGCTCGCCGAAGGTGGGCGTCCGAGCCCGAGCAACGGCTATCGCCTCGCCCTCGATCCCGACGCCGAGGCCACGTTGCAGCGGGTGCTGAGCAAGGATGCCAGAAAGAAGCTGCGGCAGAAAGACAAGAAGCTGCGCGAGCAGGGCGCAATAGCCCACCGCGTCGCCGGCACGCCCGAGGACGTGGACGCCATCCTTTCGGCGTTCTTCGCTCAGAAGCGCGAGCGCTTCCGCGAGATGGGCATCCCGAACCCGTTCGAGGACGGGCCGACCCAAAGCTTCCTGCGCGCGGCCTGCCTCGCCGGCCTCGCCGAGGACCGGCCCGCCATCGAGCTGCACGCGCTCATGATGGGCGAGCGCGTGCTCGCGGTCTTCGGCGGCGCGGTCGACGCTGCCCGCTGCTGCGGCATGTTCACCTCCTTCGATCCCGATCCGGAGGTCGCGAAATCGAGCCCCGGCGAACTCCTGATGCTCGACGTGATCCGCCACCAGTGCCGCGAAGGCCGCCGCGTCTTCGATCTCGGGGTCGGCGAGGCGCGCTACAAGAACTCCCTCTGCGACGAGGTCGAGGAACTGGTCGACGTCATGCTCCCGGTCACGGCCCGCGGGTACCTCTACGCGGCCGCGCTCGCCGCATTCTTGCGCGCGAAGCGCACGATGAAGCAGACACCGTGGCTGTGGCAGCTCTTCACGCGCCTGCGCGCCCGCCTCGGCTGAGAACCGAGCGCCGCAACCTATCTTTTGCGCGACTCGCGGCGTAAGGTGGCGAACGGCCATCGCGACCGGCCTTCTCGCGACCTCGACCCCGGAAGGGCTTCATGGCGCGCGAGACCATCTTGACGTTCAAGGCTGGGGCGAGCGTGCCCGAATGGCTCATGCGGCAGACGAACTGCACCCTCACGTTCGACCGCGACGTGGTCGTGGTGGACCAGGGCGCCGCGGTCGAGCTCTATCCGGCGGCGGCGATGTGCATCGACGAGGTGCTGATCCTCGCTGAGGTCGTCAACCGGCATCGGGCCGTGGACGTCGTGCACGTGCGGCCGATCACCGTCCACACGGCGCCGCGCGCCCGCTCGGTCAACTGAGGCCGCGATGGTAGACCGCACGACCGACCTCGACGCGCGGCGCGGCATGGCGGCCCAGCAGGCGACCGAGCTGCGGCGCCGCCGCCTCGAGGTCGAGGCCGACCAGGCCGGCCTGCGCTCGCGCCGGGAGGAGCTCGAGGGGCTGCTCCTGGAGGACCCGGCCGGCGGCTGGCCCGAGGCGGTCGAGAAGGCGCGCTATCTTCTGAGCCTCTTCGCCGAGACGCCGGCCGCCGCGGACCCGCGCCGGCGCACCCTCATCGAGCGCGTGCTCGCCGATTTCGACCGTCTCCTCAGCGAGACGAACCCAAGGGAGATGACGTGATGGCCAAAGGTCAGATGCGCGGCAACCGCGAAGCCAAGAAGCCGAAGCAGGACAAGCCCAAGGCGGCGCCGGACCAGTCGCCCTTCGCGGCCCAGCAGAAGCCGACGGGCGGATCCGGCAAGAAATAGGACGCCGCGGCCCTCAGGCCGCGACGAGATCGGCCTCGGCGGGCTCCGTCTCGCGGGCGACGACCACATCCGGGGCGCCCGCCGCTTTGGTGCGCTCGTAGAAGTCGACGAGCGCCGAGCTCTCGGGATCCTCGTCCGATACGATCACGACGGAATCGACCCGCGGCGCCATGAGCCCCATGAGCCCCGTGTCGGCGCCGTCGTTGAGGAGGCAGACGACCCAGTCGTAGGTCTGGTCGAAGGCCTGCAGCACGGCGTCCACTGCCCGCGCGTCCTCGACGAGGAGCATGCCGGCGAGAAACCCCGCCCCGACCGCGTGCAGCCGCGATTGGCCCTCACGCACGATGGCGTCCGCGAAGGAGGTCTCGCCGAGCACGAGGTCGGTGAATCCGGAGCGGGTCTCCGGTGTCTCGCCGGCGTCGACCGAGACCAGGACGGCGCGCTGGCGCGCCGAGAGCGCGCGTCCGAGCGCCTTCGCGAGGTCGGGCGCATGGTCGGCGCGCCGCAACCCCGTCACGAGCACCCGGCGCCCACGGTTCTCGGGCAGCTCGCCCGAGAGGCGACCGATCAGCGCCTCGACGTCGAAGCGGGGCGCCGCCGGGGCGGGCTGCGCCGCCATGGCGGGAGGCGGGACGGGGCT
>DASVVU010000081.1:0-11300 GCA_036386395.1 Beijerinckiaceae bacterium
TTCGAGGGCGCCTGGGGCCGGCTCACGGCGACGGAGCGCGGAAGGCTCCTCATGCGCCTGGGCGAGGCTGTCGCGGCCAGGGTCGAGGAGCTCGGAGCCCTCGAATCGCAGGACACCGGCAAGCCGATCAGCCAAGGCCGCGCCGACATCGTCGCGACGGCGCGCTACTTCGAATTCTACGGCACCAGTGCCGACAAGCTCCACGGCGAGACGATCCCGTTCCTCAACGGCTACACCGTCGCGGTGGTGCGCGACCCGCACGGGGTCACGGGCCATATCGTGCCGTGGAACTATCCCTCCCAGATCTTCGGGCGCTCGGTCGGGGCGTCGCTCGCCTGCGGCAACGCCTGCGTCGTGAAGCCCGCCGAGGACGCGGGGCTCTCCCTCATCCGCATCGCGGAATTGGCCCTCGAGGTCGGCTTCCCCGAGGGCGCGCTCAACGTGGTGTCGGGCTTAGGGCAAGAGGCCGGCGCCGCGCTCGCGAGCCATCCGGGGCTCGACTTCATCTCCTTCACCGGCAGCCCCGAGGTCGGCACGCAGATCCAGGCCGCGGCGGCGAGGAACCACATCGGCTGCACCCTCGAGCTCGGCGGCAAATCGCCTCAGCTCGTCTTCGCCGACGCGGACTTGGCCGAGGCGACGCCGGTGCTGGTGCGGGCGATCGTCCAGAACGGCGGCCAGACCTGCTCGGCCGGAAGCCGCCTCCTCGTCGAGCGCCGCGCCTACGACGAGGTGGTCGCGGCGGTCGCCGCACGTTTTTCGCAGGTGACGGCCGGCCCGCACGACCGCGACCTCGACCTCGGCGCCATGGTCAACGCCGGCCAGAAGCGCCGCGTCGAGGGGTTCGTGGCCCGCGCCCGGGAAGCGGGCGTGCCTGTCGTCGCGGAAGGGCGCATCGCCGAGGACGCGCCGGCCGGCGGCTACTACGTGAAGCCCGTCCTGTTCGGCCCGGTGCCGCGGGGGAACGACCTCGCGGTCGAGGAGGTGTTCGGGCCGGTGCTCTCCGTGATCCCGTTCGAGGACGAGAGCGACGCCGTCCGCCTCGCCAACGGCACCCCTTACGGCCTCGTCGCCGGCGTCTGGACGGGGGACGCCCGGCGCTCGATCCGGGTCGCCCGCGCCATGCGCTGCGGCCAGGTCTTCGTCAACGGCTACGGCGCCGGCGGCGGCATCGAGCTCCCCTTCGGCGGCGTCAAGAAGTCCGGCCACGGCCGCGAGAAGGGCTTCGAGGCGCTGTACGAGTTCTCGGCTTCGAAGACCATCGTCGTCAATCATGGTTGAGGCCTTGGGATGACGCCGAAGTAAGCGGCGTCACCCCGGGCCGGCTCCAGGCCGCCGGCGTGCGCGAGCGAGGTCGCGGGCAAGGCTGCGGGCGTGCGCGACCGCCTCCCGGGCGCGCTCGATCGCCTCGGGCAGGTGCGGGCTCGGCTCCATGGCCTTGCGGCGCGGATAGGGGATGTAGGGCTCCTGGATCGGCTTCGGCTTCGGGTCGGAGCGCTTCGGCCGGATCGCCTCCTCCTCGCGCGCGATCTCGAGCATCTTCAGCACCCAGGCGAGCGCCGTGGGGTCGACCTCCGGGTCCTTCTCCATCTGGTCGAGGTAGCGCTCGGCGATGCCCCGGGCGCGGGCGATGAGCGGGCGGCGCGGCTTGCGGCGCTCCTCCTCCTTCGCCATCCGGAGCATGTCGAGGACGGCGGCGCAGTCCTGGAAGCGGCTGGGGTCCTTCTCGATCTCGTCGAGGGTGCGCTCGGCGACGCCGCGCAGGCGGCGGGCGAGCATCCGGCCCTTGAGCTGCGGGCTCGGCAGGCCGTTGGCGAAGGCGTTGTTCCTCGGCGCGCCCGGCGGGCGCCGCCACTCGCCCGCGTGCGCATAGCGCGAGACGCTCGCCGGCGAGACGCCGGTCTTCGCCGCGATCTCCGCATAGGTGAGGGTCGACCGCTCGAACAGAAGCCGCACCGCCGCTACCGTCGCCGGCTCGTGCGGCTTCTTCATCGGATGCGGCCGGTCGAGGCCGGGAGAATGCGGGAGCGGGAAGGGGAGGACGGTCGCGGGCGCGGCGGCGGCTTCGGTCATGTAGGAAATTATACTGAAAAGGGAAATTATGTCAAGGCGCACATCGTGCGCGAGAGCACGCAGGCCGGGCGGAACTCCCCATACCGTTCCACTCCATGCTCTTTTCCCGCCGCTCCGCGCCCGATGGCCCGCTCGAGGATCGGATCGCGCGGCTCGCCGGGCAGCCTTATGGGGCCGTGGCGGGCTTGCTCGAACGGGGCGGGGAGCGGGGGATCGCGACGTTCCTCCTCGTCTGCCGCGGCGCCAGGGGGCTGTCCTCCCCGGAGGCCTTCGACGAGACGGCGCTGCACTGCTTCTCCCTGCTGCCGCAGGCTGCGCGCGACCGCCTCGTCTGCCTCATGGCGAGCGTCGCCGCCGAGGCCATGGGCTTCGGGCTCCGGTAGAGTCTTGATTCCGGCCAGCCGGGGCGTTCCGAGGTTGCCAGTCCCGAACCGACATGAAAGGGGGGTGTTCCCGTCATCGAGGAACGAGCCCCCATGAATGCCGAGGGCGCCACGCCGGCTTCGCTCGGCTTCGGAGTCGAGCGACATATCCAGAAATCGAGAGCGGCGACCGACTCGAACGAGAAGCTCGAGCACCTGACGTGCGCGCTCGAAGCGTTGCTGCTTCACCTGAAATATCTGGAGGGTGACGCTCGGGACCAGCGAGACGCTACCGCGAGTGCCTCGGAGGGCGCGGAGGATCGGTAAGTTTCAGCGTAATAAGACTCGCTATGTCGAAGCCGACGTGCAACGGTCCTGCATCGTCGCTTTGTGCCCCAGGCCGCGACGGCTGAGAGAGGATCGCGCTCCCGCCTTTTATGGAGGGTATGCATGTGGACCCCTCGCCTCCTAAACAAACTGCCGACGAGCCCGTCTGGCCTGTCCTGACGCCTGCCGAGCTCGAAGGGATGATCGCCCGCCACCAACGCATGAACGCAGCGTCGGTGATCTTGGCTCGTCTCATCGATCAATGCGCCAACGACGAGGCGGCGACGGTGCCGCCTCCGGTGGTGGCGGCGAAATGAGCGACCGTGAAAAATGCCTGCGGCTTCTGACCGGGTTCGTCCGCACCGGAGACATCGACAAGGGCGCGACGGCGGCGGCGATGATCGTCAATTACCTGACCACGCTCGATACCCAACGGGCGAGAGCCGAAGCCCTGGACGATTTGCGCCTGACCCTGGCAGCCGCTTTCGAGCGAGAGGGCATCTCGGGCCCCGCCGAGGAACGCCACGTTGTCGTGGAGGATGCCCTGGACAAGGCGCGGCAGGCGATTGCCGACATGGGGTGACCCGTGCCAGAACCTTCCAGGACGCCCTTGATGCTCGAAAGCAAGGGTCGTGTAAGGGCACCCGCGACCGCCTCGTCTGCCTCATGGCGAGCGTCGCCGCCCACTACAGAGGCTGCGGCGGCGCTGGCGGGCAGCGTACAGTCGATCCATGACGAACCCACGACGGCGGGGCCGTCGTGCGGCTTGGCGAAGGCACGTCCGCAAGGTGGACGGTGGTGTCGGCTGCCGCCTAAGCGCCAATCACTGTTGCTGTCGGCGACGCGGGAACTCCAACACGTTCCCGCTTTCGAGATCGATGGCTCTCAGGCCCCGATCACGCTTCAGCGAAACCTCGAACGGAACCGGGTCCGCCGCGTTGAAGAAGCCATCGTCAAGACCGGCAAGCTGCTCAAGCTCTCGGCTAGGGAGCGCGAGCGCGGCGCGAAGAGCCGGGCGGCCGAATGTGTTTTCCTTAAGCACTGTCTCAACACCACGCCGTAACATCCGCGGGCGCTCCAAAGGCATTTCAGAGGGGCTATCAAACGGCTCACGTAGCGGCCCGCGCCAGCGGCGCCGCCCCATGTTCTGTTGCAACGTCGCCTTCTCGAACTCGTCAATGAGGCCAAGATCGAAAGCGCGGAAGATCATAGCAGCGATAGACATGCCCCAGCGCTTCTTAAGGGCGCTGAAATAATCAAGGCTCACGGCTCCTACCTCCCGCAGAAAAGCATCCTTTGGGAATAGGAACGCGCCGGCGAACCGGTGAGCCTGTTGCTCCATAATCTTATGAAGCCCAGGGTCTCTCGACTGCTGTGCGGTCACATGCCTATGCAAAACCGCGTGGCCCAACTCATGCCCTGCATCGAAACGCGCGCGGGCTGCGCTGACGTTATAAACATTGATGCCGACAAAGGATCGCGCCAGTGATGCCGACGTGAAGAAGAAGCCGTCTTGCTTGTCCGAAGAGATCTCAAGCGTGACTACCGGTAGACCGGCATTTTCAAGAGCCAGAATTACGTCCGGAATCGGGCTCTCGCGAAGCCCCCAGGCCCGCCGCAACTCTAACGCCGCAAGCTCGATCCGCTCTGGGCTAATCAGGCGGAAATCCGACGGCAGATCGAGTTCAGGAAGAGCGTAGTTCGGAAAGTTCACTTCCTGCTCTAGGAAATGGAAAACCTCGCAAAGCCAACGCATTCGCTGCTCAGTCATCTCGCGAGCGTGCTTTGTCTCAGCCGCGCGGGAACGCCACAGCACGGTTTCGAGTCTCTCCGGCCATTCCGGGCGCAGAAAAAACTCGAAAGGGAAGTTCAGATGAGCCGCGAGCGCTACTAGCCGATCATGCTGCGGCTTGTCCTGCCCTTCTTCGTATCGCGTGATGGCGGTTCCCGTGATCCCGACCATGTCGGCCAGCGACTTCTTGAATAGCCCGCGAGCGAGCCTAGCCTCCTTCAGCCTTTCGCCGCGAAAGGTCTGTACTCCAACACTCATCACGCGCTCTCGCTCTTCTTCCTCGGGGTCACCACAACGTCGTCGCGTTGCGTGGCCGGCTCTTCGGTCGTCGGGGACGTGGTTTCAACTTCTGCGGGGACATCCTCGGCGCCGAACATGGCAAGCCGCAGGAGGTCTAGTCGCATGACCCATTGGCTGTAGCTTGCGTCCGGGACCGCCAGCATGAGGCTCCCGAGTCTCTTGTCGCTTCTCGTAAAATGCGGTCCTGCCGCTCCATGCAGAAGAACCCCGAGAAGGCACCCGGACCAATCCCGGATGCTGAAGGGCTGGTCGCCGAGATCGAACTCGGTTTGACGGATGAGGCCATGAATGTCCGCGAGGTCCATCTTGTACTCAGACGCCCGCGGCGAGTCGTCGAGAGTCAAGATCGGCTCTTGAATTAGCAGGACACGCCCGGCCTTGACCAAAATCTTGCTTTGGCCGTTGCAAGGGAGGCGGCGGAAGTCGAAAGGAACGCCATGCTTCCGGGCCGCTGCCACCAAGGCGTTAACAGCACAAAGACTACGCCGCTTCGCGAACTCCTCTAAGCGGTAGGCGTCCGTCAGCCCTTCGGTTTCCGCCAAATTATCGAACAGCGATCCGTATTGCCACGCTGTTCCAATCGCTACCGACTTCACAAAGTCTGAATCGATGTCGTGCGACACGATCCCGCGAATCTGCTCGATGGTGGAGAACACGTGCCCTGCCCCTTTGGCTGGCGCAGCCTATGAAGTGTGATGTCGATTTCTTACCAAAAAGTCAAGCGTCCGCGGCTAAGCTGCTGTGCGTGCGACGCGTCCCTGTCTCAGACGAGGGCCGGGGAACTGCGGGCTTGGTACATTTGCTGCGCCCGAAGACCGCTCTTTCGCAGAGTCCCCAGCCGGCTCACCCCAGCGGGTACGCCGCCTCCACCACATACGGCCCGCCGCCGACGGAATCGCGCGACGAGAACAGGACGAAACGCTGCGCCGTGAAGGTGAGCTTCGGGAAGCGGCCCCGGGTCGCGATGTAGCCGGCGACGTCGATGGGGGAGGCGTCGCGCAGGCGGGCGAGGGTCACGTGCGGCACGAACTTGCGCCGCTCGGGGGGCAGGCCCGCCCGGCGCACGATCCGCTCCTGCTCGGCCTGCAACTCGGCAAGCCCGTTCGTCGGCACGGCGCGGGCGAAGACGGCGCGGGGGCGCTCGCCGCCGAAGCTCGCAAGGCCGTCGATCGTGACCGTCACGGGCTCGCGCCGCCGGCCCTCGCCGAGGAGCGAGAACACGTCGCGGGCGAGCGAATGGTCGACGTCGCCGATGAAGCGCAGCGTGATGTGGTAGTTCTCGGGGTCGATCCAGCGGGCGCCGGGGAGGCCGCCGCGGTAGCCGGACAGCTCCCGCCCGACGTCGTCCGGGATCTCGAGGCCGGTGAACAGACGGGGCATCGGCGACCCTCCTGAACTTGACGCGAACCGCCGGATCATGGAGGCGGGAGCGCCGCCCCGGCAATCCCTACGCTCGAATCGATCAACAGCCGCTTTGGTTCCGGTCCCGGTTCCCTCCCCCTTGTGGGGAGGGTCGACTCGGGGCGAAGCCCCGAGCGGGGTGGGGGGCGCAGGCGTAGAGCGCGGTCGCCGCAGAAGAGACTGTACGACCTCTTGCGCCTTTGCTCCACGATTGAGCCTGACCCGTCGCCCCCCACCCTGCCCCTCCCCACAAGGGGGAGGGGAATGCACGTGGCGAGGCCGAGCCTCGATCACACTCGCCTCAGGCCTTGAGGCGCCCCAAAAACGTCTCCACCGTGGGCACGATCCGCTCGACGATGCGCTCGATGCCCTTTTGGGTCGGGTGCAGCCCGTCAGGGAGGTTGAGGGCGCGGTCGCCCGCGACGCCGTCGAGGAAGAACGGGTAGAGCACGAGACCGTGCTTCTTCGCGAGGTCCGGGTAGATCGCGTCGAAGCGGTCGGTGTAGGCGCTCCCGAGGTTGCGCTGGGCGTACATGCCGGCGAGCATGACCGGGATGCCGCGGGCTTTCAGCCGCGTCACGATGGCTTCCAGCGCTCTTTGGGTCACCGCCGGGTCGACCCCGCGCAGCATGTCGTTCGCCCCGAGCTCGACGATGACCCCGTCGGCGCCGTCCGGGACCGACCAGTCGAGGCGCTCGAGGCCGCCCGTCGAGGTGTCGCCGGAGACGCCGGCGTTGACGAGCCGCACGTCGTGGCCGCGGGCCTTCAAGGCCCGCTCCAGCACCGAGACGAAGTCGGCCCCGGGCGGCAGGCCGTAGCCAGCCGAGAGGCTGTCGCCGAGCACCACGAGGGTGAGCGCGCGCCCCTGCGCAAGCGCCGCGCCGGGCAGGGCGAGCCCGGCCAGAAAAGCCACAATCATCCCGGCAATGATTCCCCCGAAGCCGCGTTGGCGCTTCATTGACGTGTCACCCATATGAGCGGGCCGAATCCTGCCCCACCCCTCCAGCCGCGAGACATCGGGTCCCGGACGATGACGGACAAGGCCATCGCGCTCGAAAACCTGCACCTGAGCCTCGGGCGCGGGCCGGCGCGCGTGCATATCCTGAAGGGCATCTCCTTATCCATCGCCCGCGGCGAGGCGGTCGGCCTCGTCGGCCCCTCGGGCTCGGGCAAATCGACGCTGCTCATGACGATGGCGGGCCTCGAGCGCCCCGATTCCGGCCGCGTCGTCGTCGACGGCGCCGACATCGGCCGCCTCGACGAGGACGCCCTCGCCCGCTTCCGCGGCCGCCGCATCGGCATCGTGTTCCAGAGCTTCCACCTCGTGCCGACCATGACGGCCCTGGAGAACGTGGCGCTCCCCCTGGAGCTTGCCGGCGCCGAGGACGCCTTCGAGCGGGCCGAGGCCGAGCTTGCGGCGGTCGGGCTCGCGGGCCGCCTCAGCCACTACCCGGCGCAGCTCTCCGGCGGCGAGCAGCAGCGGGTCGCCATCGCCCGCGCGATCGCCCCGAACCCGGCGATCCTCGTCGCCGACGAGCCCACCGGCAATCTCGACGAGACCACCGGCGAATCGATCGTCGACCTGCTCTTCGCCTTGAAGCGCGACCGCGGCTCGACCCTGGTGCTGGTGACCCACGATCCCACCCTCGCCGCCCGCTGCGACCGCACGCTCCGCCTCCATCTCGGGCACCTCGAAAGCGACGCCCACTCGGTCGCCGCCTAAGGCTTTTCGATGCACGGCACGATCCCGGCCAATCCCCCCTCAAAACCCCGCCGTTTCGCCCTGCCGCTGGTGCTGCGCCTCGCGTTGCGCGAGCTGCGCGGCGGCCTCAAGGGATTCGGCGTCTTCCTCGGCTGCATCGCGCTTGGCGTCGCGGCGATTTCCGGTGTGTCCTCGATCTCGCGCTCGCTCACCGAAGGCCTCGGCAAGGAGGGCCGCAAGATCCTCGGCGGCGACGTGACCTTCTCGCTGATCCATCGGGAGGCGGGCGAGGCCGAGCGGGCCTTCTTCGTGTCCCAAGGCCGCGTCTCCTCTATGGCGACCATGCGGGCGATGGCGATCGCCGGCGAGAAGGGCTCGGGGCTCGTGGAGGTGAAGGCGGTCGATGCCGCCTACCCCACCGTCGGCGACCTCGTCACCGAGCCGGCGGCGCCCGTGGCCGATCTTCTCGCCGAGCGCAGCGGCGCCTTCGGAGCGATCGTCGACTCGGCCCTCCTCATCCGCCTCGACCTCAAGGTCGGCGACCGCGTCACGGTCGGGGCCGCCACCTTCGAGATCCGGGCGAGCCTCGTCTCCGAGCCCGACAAGGTTGCGGGCGGCGTCGGCTTCGGCCCGCGCTTCCTCGTCTCGCAGGACGGCTTGCGGGCAACCGGGCTCCTCCAGCCCGGCAGCCTCGTGCGCTGGACCTACCGTCTGCAGCTCCCCCCCGAGCGGGCGGGCAACGCCGACCTCGAGCGGGTCGCGGCGGCGGCGAACGCGGCCTTTCCCGAGGCCGGCTGGGAGATCCGCTCCCGGGTCAACGCCGACCCGCGCTTTGCCCGCAACATCGAGCGCTTCTCGCAGTTCCTGACGCTGGTCGGGCTGACCGCCCTCCTCGTCGGCGGGGTCGGGGTCGCGAACGCCGTGCGCGGCTTCGTCGACCGCAAGCGCGCCTCGATCGCGACGCTCAAGAGCCTCGGCGCGCCGGGCGGGCAGGTCGTCGCCCTCTACCTCGTCCAGGTTCTTTTGATCGCCGTCGTCGGCATCCTGATCGGCTTATGCGTCGGGGCCGCCCTGCCGTTCCTCGTCGCCGGCCTGTTCGGCAGCCTCTTGCCGATCCCGATCGCGCCGACGCTTGCGCCGGCGGAGCTCGCGCTCGCCGCCCTCTATGGCGCCTTGACGGCGCTCGCCTTCGCCATCGCGCCGCTGGGGCGCGCGCACGACGTGCCGGTCTCCGGCCTGTTCCGCGACCAGGTCGACCCCGAGCGCCGCTTCCCGCGCGGGCGCTATCTGGGGATTCTCACGGTCTCCATCGCGGTCCTCGTCACGGTCGCCGTCGCGGCGGCCTACGACCGCCGCATCGCGACGATCTTCGTCGGCGCCGCCGTCTTCGCCTTCGCGCTCCTGCGCGTCCTCGCGGGCGGCGTGATGGCTCTCGCCAAGCGCCTGCCACGCCCGCGCCGGGCGACCCCGCGCCTTGCCCTCGCGAACCTCCACCGCCCCGGCGCGCTCACCCCCTCCCTCGTCCTCTCCCTCGGCCTCGGCATCACCCTCCTCGTGACGCTCGCGGTCGTCGACGCGAACCTGACGCGTACCCTGACCCGCACGCTCCCCGAGCGGGCGCCGAGCTTCTTCTTCCTCGACATCCCGAATGCCGAGGCGGCCCGTTTCGACGCCCACCTCCAGGCCATCGCCCCCGACGCCAAGATCGAGCGCGTGCCGATGATGCGCGGGCGGCTCGTGTCGCTGAAGGGCGTGCCGGTCGGCGAGATCAAGGCCTCCGAGCAGGTCGCCTGGGTCCTGGACGGCGACCGCGGCATCACCTACACGGAATACCTGCCCGAAGGCTCGACGGTCGTGGCCGGGCAGTGGTGGCCGGAGAACTACAACGGCAAGCCCCTCGTCTCCTTCGAGGAGAAGATCGCCGAGGGCTTGGGCCTCAAGGTGGGCGACGACATCGTCGTCAACGTGCTCGGCCGCAACATCACGGCGATGGTGGCGAGCCTGCGCACGGTCGAGTGGCGCACGCTCGGCATCAACTTCGTGATGGTGTTCTCGCCCAACACCTTCGCCGGCGCGCCGCATACCCACTTGGCGACGGTCACCTTCCCGAACGGCGCCGACGGGGCCCGCGACGCCGCGATCCTGCGCGAGACCGCGAAGGCCTTTCCGGCCGTCACGAGCCTCCGCGTCAAGGAGGCCCTCGACGCCTTCAACGACATCGTGGCGCAGCTCGTCATGGCGATCCGCGGCGCGAGCTCGATCGCGCTCCTCGCGAGCCTTCTCGTCCTCGCCGGGGCGCTCGCGGCCGGCCACCGGGCCCGGCTCTACGACGCCGTGATCCTCAAGACCCTCGGCGCGACCCGGGCCCGGCTGCTTTCGGCCTACGCCCTCGAGTACGGGGCGCTCGGCCTCGCGACGGCGGTCTTCGGCCTGATCGCCGGCACTCTTTCGGCTTGGTACATCGTGACCCGGGTCATGAACATGGGCTTCTCGGCCGAGCTCTCGGGCGCGGTCGTGGCTGCAGCGCTCGCGGTCGTCGTTGCGATCGGGCTCGGCCTTGCAGGCACTTGGCGCATTCTGAGCCAGAAGCCCGCGCCGTATCTCCGCAATCTCTAGGCTGCATCCGCCTCTCAGCGCAGGCGCGGCGGGCCGTGCTCCTCGAGGCGGGCGACTGTCCTGAAGGCGGCCGCGATGGCGGCCGTCCCGAAAACGAAGGCGCCGACTCCGATGGCGCCGATCGCCCCCTCCGGCCCGGCGTAGTTCGCCCCCAAGACCGCGAGCGGCATGGTGCCGACGGTCGCCCGGCCCCAGTTGAACAGGGTCGAGAGCAGGGGGAAACCGAGGTTGTTGAAGGAGGCGTTGGCCAGGAACAGGAGCCCGATGAAGAACCACATCGGGCCGGCGACGAGGCAGAAGAACAGGAGGAGGTCGGCCCCCGGCCCCGTCGCCTTGAACAGGGCGACGAGGGGGTAGCGCAGGGCGAGGAGCAGCGCCCACACGGCGCCGACGTAGAGCGCCGTGAACACGATGCCGTCCCGGAGCGCCCGGCGCATGCGGTCGAAGCGGCCGGCGCCCCAGTTCTGGCCGAGGATCGGGCCGATGGCGCCCGACAGCGCGAACAGCCCGCCGAAGGCGACCGGCACGAGCCGGTCGATGGTGGCGCTCGCCGCGATCGCGGTCTCGCCGAAGCGGGCGACGACGCCGGTCACGAAGCCGCTCGCGATCGGGGTCGCGATGTTGGTCAGCACCGCGGGCCCTGCGATGGCATAGAGCGGTCGGGCGTCGCGGAGCACCTCGTCGAGGCGGGGCCGGGCGACGAGGCGGTGCACGAGGACGGCGCCGT
>DASVVU010000082.1:0-9035 GCA_036386395.1 Beijerinckiaceae bacterium
AGGCTGGCGAGATCGACGCGTCGTGGACGCCGGCGCGCATTGACGAGGCAATTGGGCGGTCGGCAAGCCTCGACGAAACCGTGCACGGGGCCGAGGTGGTGATCGAGGCGATCACCGAGCTGCCGGAGGCGAAGCGGGCGCTCTTCGCCGAGCTCGATCCGCTCCTCGGAGAGGATACGATCCTCGCCTCGAACACGAGCTATCTCGACGTGTTCCCGCTGATCCCGGCGGCGCGGCAGCGGCAGGCGCTGATCGCGCACTGGTACACGCCGCCCTACCTCGTCGACCTCGTCGACATCGTGCCCGGCCCCGAGACCGATCCTACGTACGTCGAGCGCATGCGGGCGCTGATCGAAGGCATGGGGCAGGTGCCGATCGTCTTGAACAGGTTCATTTCGGGGTACATCGCGAACCGCATCCAGTCGGCAATCACCCTCGAAGTCTTCAAGCTCCTCGACGAGGGCTACGCGACGGCCCGCGAGATCGACGACGCCATCATTCACGGGCTCGCGCTCCGCATCCCGATCCTCGGCCACCTCGCCAAGGCCGACTTCACCGGCATCGAGCTCGTCCGTAACGCGCTTGCGAACCGCACCTACGATCCGCCTAAGCCGCAAGGCCGCTCGGAGGCGGTCGACCGGCTCGTCGAGGAGGGCCGCACCGGCGTCATGGCCGGCAAGGGCTTCTTCGACTGGGGCGGGCGCAGCCCCGAGGACCTCTTCCGCGACCGCGACCGGCGGCTCCTCGCGCTGAAGAAGGCGCTGCGGGAGATCGGGCCGCTCACGGGGGAGTTACCGCCTCCCGCTTGTGGGAGAGGCGACTAGCCCCCCGGCTCCCAACTGGGCATGCTCGCCTCCAAGAGCGCCGCGTCGCCTCGACCGTGCCGGGAACGCGGCCTGAGGGAGCCGAATGGAGGGAGCGCCGCTGCTTCGCATCCGGGTTATTCTACAACGTAGGTGAAGGTGGAGGCACGACTCTCATCGGGGACAAACTTGAGGAATGGAGTTGATTTTCCAAGCTCGAGGCTTTCAGACTTCCCCTGCTGAGATATCTTGAGCTTAGCCGATCCGGGCACAGCGTTGTCGGGAATGGAGAATGCCACCTTTCTCCCCTTGTATAACGGATGCGGCTCTGTCGTAGCGGGCGTTGGCAAGGACCCATACTGATCTTCGGTGGCGCAGGCGCGCACTAGATGCCAGCGCGATCCGAATGGTCGCTGGAACTCCAGGAGAGTCGGGGTAGCGTTGGTGATCTTCAATCGGGAAGAATCCTCCACACCGTTCCAGCCGCAAGCATCCCGGTTATCTCTCGCACATTCCAGTCGAGGCGAGTGTATCTGCCTGTCCGGCCCACGAGCCTGCAAACGAAACCCGGTTGTTACCCTGCAGTAACGCGCCCGGTCCGCAGTGCACTCGGTGCAACCCGAGATGCAGCCCAACTCATGAGCACCATCACGCATAGGAACAACGATTTGCGGCACCAAGACTGGATCGTTGCAGATCTTTTCGGATGCAATCACGCCGCGTTGCAGTTTCTGGTACTCGATTGTGGCCTCACCGGTGGGCGCAAGGTTGCGGTTGATGGGCACGAATTCATCACCGCGACTCGTTCGAACGGTGAGATAGCCGGCACTGACCGACGGATCAGTCCATGTACATCCGACCGTGGTTTCTTCCACCCGCAGAGCCTGGCCCGGCTTAAGAGGCGGCCTTTCGCAAACTAGGTTGCTCGTCAAAATTGATCGAAACAGCGGGACAGGGGCACCCATGTTGGCGTCGTACTTAAAAGCAAACACAACTCCGTTCGCGGTGGGTGTCGCTTTTCCTACGACAGGTCGGGGACGTGACTCGAATTGCGTGCGATATAGCTCCATGCATCGGACCCAGTAGGCAAGGGCTTCCGGCGATGCAACACTTGAAATATAAGTGAGTTTCGACTTAATGGACATAGAATAGGATTGGTTATTGCAGTAGTCTCTAAGATTAATTTCCTTTGTGGAAGTGTTTACATCCGCAGATGCTTTGAATAGGACAAGAACTTTCGCAGAAGCTTCGACATTGACCTCACCATCCCGCCTAGAAAAGACTCTGTCGCAGAGTTTTTTTCTAAATGCCTGCTCGCCCTCCGCGTCGCTCCTCACTTCAAGGATGTTTGGACTTGCAGCTGCGAGGCAGGCTCGCCCAAAGGCCTCGATATCCTGGGCGAGAGCAGGCGTCGAGAAAAGCAAGATTGCCGGCCACGAAAGACGTCTCATTTTATCCTCCCGAGTACTTACCGACCAGTCGCCAGGAGCGTACGAGTCAAAATTGTGCCCTACGCCGTTGCCGCATCAGGAGCAAGAGTGTTCTCGCTACGACCATCAATTGCAGTTGCCGACAGCTACATGGCTCATCCCGATCTCACTCAAAGCGATCGCGCGCCCTTCCCGAGAGACAGGGTTCGGACCGCTTCAAATCCCCCCTCGATATGCGGCGGGTGGAGGACCGCCGCTTTCTGTCGTCCGGCTATTGGACTCGGCCTTCGGCCCCGCCAGGCGGAGATCGAGGAATTCTCCGCCATGTGCCGGACAGAGAGCACGCACCCGGGCGGCCTGCACCTCGGGGAGCCCTGAACCCCAGCTCCCCGACGGGACCTCGACGGGACCTAGCCGACGCCGCCGAACTGCGGCATGTTCCTCGACAGCGCGGGCGGGGCTTCGCGCGCCCGAAAGCAGGGGGAGGAGCATGGAGAGCGCGCCCGGGGTCGGGATATGGACGGACGGCCGCGTCGTCGACCGCGCGTGGCGGACGGTCCCGCGTCGCTGATGCAGGCCGCGGCCCGATCCCCGTCCCAAGTCCCGTCCGAAGCCCTGTCCAGCGCTTCGCCGCTCCTTGCGGTGCGCGACGTCGCCGTGCGCTTCGGCGGCATCGTCGCCCTCGACGGGGTGTCGTTCGAGCTCCGCCAGGGCGAGATCCTCGGCCTCATCGGCCCGAACGGGGCCGGCAAGACCACGCTCTTCAACTGCCTGTCGCGGCTCTACACGCCGTCTTCCGGCGACATCCTGTTCGAGGGCCGCTCGATCCTCTCCCGCCCGGCCCACCGCATCGCCGAGATCGGCATCGGGCGCACGTTCCAGAACGTGGCGCTGTTCCAGCCCCTCACGGTGCTCCAGAACGTCATGATCGGCGGCCATGCCGTGAGCCGCAGCGACTACGCGAGCGACGCCATCCGCCTTCCTCACGTGCGCCGGGACGACGCGGCGCTGGAGCGCACCGCGCGGGATCTCATCGCCTACCTCGGCCTCGACGAGGTGGCCGGACGCCCGGTCGCGGGCCTGCCGTTCGGGACGCAGAAGCGGGTCGAGCTCGCCCGGGCGCTGGCCAGCCGGCCGAAGCTCCTCCTCCTCGACGAGCCGGCAGGGGGCCTCAACCACGACGAGGTCAAAGGCCTGGGTCAACTCATCCGGCAGATCCGCGCCGAGCGCAGCGTCACCGTGCTCCTCGTCGAGCACCACATGAGCCTCGTCATGTCGATCTCCGACACGGTCGTGGCCCTGAACTTCGGCCGCAAGATCGCCGACGGGCCGCCGGACCGGGTGCGGCAGGACCCGGAGGTGATCCGGGCCTATCTCGGGCCGGCGCAATGACGGCGCTCCTCGAAGTCCGCGGCCTGCGCGCCGGCTACGGCGACATCCGCGTCCTGCACGGCCTCGACTTCGCCATTGCCGAAGGCGAGGTCACGACGCTTCTCGGCGCGAACGGCGCCGGCAAGACCACGACGCTGCGCGCGCTCTGCGGCATGATCCCGACGCAGGGCGAGATCCTCTTCGAGGGCCGCCCCATCCGCGGCCGCGCGACCGAGGACGTCGTGCGCCTCGGCATCGCCCACGTGCCCGAGGGGAGGGGTACCTTCGTGCGCCTCACCGTCGAGGAGAACCTGCGCCTCGGCGCGACGGCGCGCCGCGACCGCGCCGGCGTCGCCGACGACATCGCCCGCGTCTACGCCACCTTCCCGATCCTGGAGAAGCGCCGCCTGCAGCAGGCCGGGACGCTATCCGGCGGCGAGCAGCAGATGCTCGCGATCGGCCGCGCCCTCATGCTGCGCCCGCGCCTCATGCTCCTCGACGAGCCGTCCTTCGGCCTCGCCCCCCTCGTCGTGCGCGACGTCTTCGCGGTGCTCGCCGCCATCAACCGCGACGACAGGGTGTCCATGCTGGTCGTCGAGCAGAACGCCTCGCTCGCGCTCTCCCTCGCAGACGAGGCCTACCTGCTGGAGACCGGCACCATCGTCATGTCGGGGCCGGCCCAGAAGATTCGGGAGGACGAGAGCGTGCGGCGCTCGTACCTGGGGTACTGACGATGGAGCTCTTCCTCCAGCAGGTCCTGGCGGGCTTGGCGACGGGCGGCATCTACGCCTGCATGGCGCTCGCCGTGGTGATGATCTATCAGGCCATCGACCATCTCAACTTCGCGCAGGGCGAGATGGCGATGTTCTCGACCTTCGTGGCCTGGCAGCTGCTGCAATGGGACGTGCCCTGGTGGGCCGCCTTCGTCCTCACCGTCGTCGTCTCGTTCGTCGCCGGCATCGCCGTCGAGCGCATCGTGTTCAAGCCGATCCGCAACGCGCCGGTGCTCAGCCACGTCGTCGTGTTCATCGCGCTGTTCGCGATCTTCAACAGCCTTGCCGGCTTCATCTGGGACTTTACCATCAAGCCGTTCCCGACGCCGTTCGGGACGGCGCCGCTGTTCGGCAGCGGGCTCGTCTCGGCCCACCAGGCCGGCATGATCGCGGTGACGCTCCTCGTCCTCGTCTTCCTCTACGGCTTCTTCCGCTATACGGCGGTCGGGCTGCAGATGCGGGCCGCGGCCCTGAACCCGCAGTCGGCGCGGCTCGTGGGCGTGAGGGTCGGCTGGATGGTGGCGCTCGGCTGGGGCATGGCGGCAGCGATCGGGGCCATCGCCGGCCTCCTCATCGCGCCGGTCGTCTTCCTCGACCCCAACATGATGCTCGGCATCCTGCTCTACGGCTTCGCGGCGGCGGTGCTCGGCGGCCTCGACAGCCCGGGCGGCGCCGTCGTCGGCGGCTTCGCGGTCGGTATCATGGAGAACCTCGTCGCGACCTACGTGCCCGTCGTCGGCCCCGAGCTGAAGCTGCCCATCGCGCTCGTCATCATCGTGACGGTTCTCGTCGTGCGCCCCGGCGGCCTCTTCGGCCGCGTCCACGTGCAGCGGGTGTAGAGGATGGACGCGCGCGCCGAGACCCGTCCGGTCGTGAGCCCCGCCGCCCGCGCGCCGGCGCTCACGGCGGGACGCGCCATCCTCCTCGCCGGCCTCGTCGTCGCGGTCGCCCTGCCGTTCGTCGCCAAGAGCTTCCTCGTCTTCCAGCTCACCCTCGTCCTCGTCTACGCCATCGCGATCTGCGGCCTGAACCTCCTCACCGGCTTCAACGGCCAGTTCTCGCTCGGACACGGCGCCTTCTACGCACTCGGCGCCTACACGGCCGCGATCCTGATGGAGCACGGCAACGTGCCCTACCTCTGGACGATTCCCGCCGCCGGCCTCGTGTGCTTCGTCGCGGGCTTCCTGTTCGGCCTGCCGGCCCTTCGCCTCGAAGCCATCTACCTCGCGCTCGCGACCTTCGCGCTCGCCATCGCGGCGCCGCAGATCTTCAAGCTCTCGCCCCTCGAGCACTGGACCGGCGGCAACCAGGGCATCGTCATCTTGAAGCCCGACGCCCCCTTCGGCCTGCCCCTCAACCAGGACCAGTGGCTCTATTTCCTCACGCTTGCCGTGGCGTTCGTGATGTTCTGGGCGGCGCACAACATCGTGCAAAGCCGCACCGGGCGCGCCATCATGGCGATCCGCGACAACCCCATCGCGGCGCGCTCGATGGGCATCGACACGGCGCTCTACAAGACCCTCACCTTCGGGGTCTCGGCCCTCTACACCGGCGTCGCGGGCGCGCTCGGCGCCATCGTGGTGCAGTTCGTGGCGCCGGACAGCTTCAACGTCTCGCTGTCCATCGCCTTCCTCGTCGGCCTCGTGGTCGGGGGCGTCGGCTGGATCCCCGGCGCGCTCTTCGGCGGCCTCTTCGTGCTGTTCGTGCCGAACATCGCCGAGCACATCTCGAAGGGCCTCTCGGGCGCGGCTTATGGCGCGATCCTGATTTTGCTGATTTATTTGATGCCTTCGGGCGTGGGAGGCCTCTTCCATCTCCTCGCCCGCCGGATGAGACGCTTCGGACGATAAAAGGAGGAACGCCAATGCCGAACTTCGCCAAGGCCCTGAGCTATGCCGGCATCGCCGTCGCGGCGGCGCTCGTCGCGGCGCCCGCGAGCGCGCAGAAGAAGTACGACCCCGGCGCGAGCGACGCCGAGATCAAGGTCGGCAACATGATGCCGTACAGCGGCCCGGCCTCGGCCTACGGCCTCATCGGCAAGACCATCGAGGCCTACTTCAAGAAGGTGAACGCCGACGGCGGCATCAACGGGAGAAAAATCAACTTCATCACCTACGACGACGCCTACAGCCCGCCGAAGGCGGTCGAGCAGGCGAGGAAGCTCGTCGAGAGCGACGAGGTGCTGCTGATCTTCCAGAGCCTCGGCACGCCGTCGAACACGGCGATCCAGAAGTACATGAATTCGAAGAAGGTGCCGCAGCTCTTCGTCGCGACCGGCGCCACGAAATGGGGCGATCCCAAGGGCTTCCCCTGGACCATGGGCTGGCAGCCGACCTACCAGTCGGAGGGGCGCATCTACGCCAAGTTCCTGCTCGACAAGCACCCGAACGGCAAGATCGGGATTCTTTATCAGAACGACGATTACGGGAAGGACTACGTCAAGGGCCTGAAGGACGGGCTCGGCGACAAGGCGAAGTCGATGATCGTCGCCGAGGTGCCCTACGAGCCCGCCGACCCGACGGTCGACTCGCAGATGGTGCGGCTCAAGGCCTCGGGCGCCGACGTGTTCTTCAACGTCACGACGCCGAAGTTCGCCGCCCAGGCGATCAAGAAGGCGGCCGAGCTCGGCTGGCAGCCGGTCCACCTCCTCAACAACGTCTCGCAGTCGGTCGGCTCGGTGCTGAGGCCCGCCGGGCTCGAGAACGCCAAGGGCATCTACTCGAGCTACTACCTCAAGGACGCCAACGACCCGCAGTGGAAGGACGACCCGGCCATGAACGAGTGGCGGGCCTTCATGGACAAGTACTTCCCCGACGGCGACAAGACCTCGAGCTTCACGGTCTACGGCTACGCGGTCGCGCAGACCATGGCGCAGGTGCTCAAGCAGTGCGGCGACGAGCTCACCCGCGAGAACGTCATGCGCCAGGCCGCGAACCTCAAGAACCTCGATATCGGCGTCCTCCTGCCGGGCATCAGGATCAACACCTCGGCCTCGGATTTCTACCCGATCGAGCAGATGCAGATGCAGCGCTTCAACGGCGAGCGCTGGGAATCGATCGGCGACGTGATGAGCGGCGAGGTCGGGGGATAGCTCGGACCCTCTCCCGGGAGGGAGAGGTCGAGTCGGCGAAGCCGACCGGGTGAGGGCACGGCGGCCGGGGCGGAGCCGGCACAGTTGCCTTTTGCGTCGAGAGCGGTCCCTCACCCCTGCCCCTCTCCCTCACGGGAGAGGGGATTCTTAAACCCTCCCGCCTAACCTCGCCCTTTTCCTCGGAGCGGGCGATGAAGGCTTGGGACCGGGCGGTCGACGAGGGGCGGCTCAAGCTCTACGGCCGGACCTTCGTCGGCGTCTACCTCGCCGTCGCCGTGGCGTGGTGCTGGCTCTCCGTCGGCGGCATCGACCGCGACGGCGGGTCCCTCGGCTACGACTTCATCACCTTCTACGCCGCCGCGAAGCTCGCCCTTGCGGGCCATGCCGCCGACGCCTTCGACCCCGAAAAAATCTTCGCGGCCCAGCAGGCGGCGGTGCCGGGGAACACGAGCGTGTTCCTGTGGCACTACCCGCCGACCTTCCATCTCCTCGTCCTGCCGCTCGGGCTCCTCCCGTACTTCGGGGCGTTCTTCGCGTTCCTCGCCGCGACGGTGCCGCCCTATCTCCTCCTCGTGCGCCGCATCTCGGACCACCCGCTCGCGTTTCTCCTCGCGGTCGCCTTCCCGGCGGCCTTCGTGAACGCCTCCCACGGCCAGAACGCCTTCCTCAACACGGCCCTGTTCGGGCTCGGTCTCATCCTCCTCGACCGCCGCCCCGTGCTCGCCGGCGCGCTGATCGGGATGCTCGCCTACAAGCCACACCTTGCCGTGCTCCTGCCCTTCGTGCTCGCCGCGGCGGGCTACTGGCGCAGCTTCGCCGCGGCCGCCGCGACGGCGCTCGCCTTCTGCGCGCTTTCCACTCTGGTCTTCGGTCTCGGCTACTGGGCCGCCTGGTACGGTAACCTCGCCGTCGTCGCCCGGGTGCTCGAGACCGGGCTCCTGCCCTGGCACAAGATGCCGTCGCTCTTCGCCATGGCGAGCCTCCTCGGTGCGCCGACGAAGGCTGCCTACGCCCTCCAGGCCGCCGTCGCCCTGCCCGTGGCGCTCGCGACGGTGTGGGCCTGGCGGCGGCCGGGGCCGCTCGACCTGAAGGTCGCCCTCGTCGCCGCCGCGACCGCCATGATGAGCCCCTACCTCTTCGACTACGACCTCCTGCTCATGGCGATCCCGACCGCGATCCTCGCCGAGCGCATGCGCCGCCGGGCCGAGCCCGAAGGGGCGATGCTCCTCGTCCTCGCCGCCCTAGCGCCGCTCGCCGGTCCGGCGCTCGCCGGCGCGACGCGGATCCAGCTCATGCCGCTCGCGATCGTAGCCGTCTGGCTCCTCACTTGGCGCGCGCTCGCACGGGAACGCCTCTCCCAAAGGAAGAGGCCGACTCGGCCGGAGGCCGAGCGGGTGAGGGGAGCGCTCTATCCGGATATGGCGTAACCCCTTGTAAGCTCCGAATCGCTTCATCGGCTATGCTCGCTGATGCGGTGGCGGGCGCGGGACCGACAACCCTTGGGGTGATCGAGCCCGTGGGTGAGCTGGGGTCTGCGCCCGCCGTTCCATCGAACCCGAACAGTCGC
>DASVVU010000083.1:0-4421 GCA_036386395.1 Beijerinckiaceae bacterium
CTGATCGTCGCCCGCACGGATGCGGTGGCCGTGGAAGGCTTCGAGGCGGCGCTTGCCCGCGCCCGGCTCTACGCGGAGGCCGGTGCCGACGTGCTCTTCGTCGAGGCGCCGCGGTCGAAAGACCAGCTCGCGGCGGTGACGGCCGCCCTCGGCAACGTCCGCCCCCTCCTCGCCAACATGGTGGAAGGCGGCGACACGCCGCTCGCCTCCGCGGCCGAGCTTGACGACCTCGGCTTCCGCCTCGTGATCTTCCCCGGCGGCATCGTGCGGGCGCTGGCGAAGACCGCGCAAGCCTACTACGGCTCGCTTGCCCGCCACGGCACGAACGAGCCCTTCCGCGACCGCATGTTCGACTTCGCGGCCCTGAACGCGCTCCTCGGCACGCCGGAGATGCTGGCGCTCGGGAAGGCCTACGAAGGCGGGGAGGGCGCGGCGTGACCTTCACCACGCTCCCGATGCGTCCCGGAAAGGGGCCGCATCTTCATGATGGTTTTCGGCCCGTCCCCTTCGTGTTCGTGACGAAAGGGGGCGCACTCTCATCATGACGGCTGCTCTCGACCCCATCACCCTGGCGATCCTGAAGGGACGCCTCGAGCAGGTCGCGGACGAGATGGACGCGACGCTGTACCGCTCCGCCTTCAACCCGATCATCGCCGAGGCGCGGGACGCCTGCCACGGGCTCTACCACGCCGAGACCGGCGCCACCCTGGTGCAGGGCACCAAGGGCCTGCCGATCTTCGTCGGCGCCATGGCCTTCGCCGTGAAGGCGGTGATCGACAAGGTGGCCCGCGACGGCGGCCTTAAGCCCGGCGACACCTTCCTGTTCAACGACCCCTACGACGGCGGCACGCACCTCAACGACTTCCGCCTCGTGCGTCCGGTCTTCCGCGGCGGCAAGCTGTTCTGCTGGCTCGCCTCGGTCGGGCACTGGCTCGACATCGGCGGCAACGTGCCCGGCGGCTACAACCCGAAGGCGACGGAGAGCTTGCAGGAAGGCATGCGCATCCCGCCGGTGAAGCTCATGACGGCGGGCCGCCTGAACCAGGATCTCGTCGATATCCTCGCCGCGAACTCCCGCGTGCCGACCTCGAACTGGGGCGACCTCAACGGCCAGCTCAACGCCCTCGACCTCGGCGAGCGCCGCTTCGAGGCGCTCGCCGACGAGTACGGCGATGCGACCGTCGCGGAGGCCTTCGAGGCCCTCTCCGACCGCGCCGAGGCCCTGATGCGGGCCGCGATCCGGGCCATGCCGGACGGCGCCTATTCCTTCGAGGACTTCCTCGACAACGACGGCATCGCGGACGAGCCGCTGACCATCGCCCTCGACCTCACGATCGCCGGCGAGCGCATGACCCTCGACTTCTCGCGTTCCTCCCCGCCCTGCCGGGGGCCGATCAACATCGCCTATCCGACCTCGGTCGCGGCCTGCTACGTCGCCCTGAAGCACGTCTTCACGGAGGTGCCGGCGAACGCCGGCTGCCTGCGCCCCATCACCTTCGTGATCCCGGACACGACGCTCCTCGGCGCCAAGGCGCCGCGCCCGGTCGCCGGCTACACCGAGACGATCCTGCGCCTCATCGGGGTCGTCTTCGGCGCGATCGCCATGGCGGATCCGGCCCGCGCGACGGCGGCGCCGTTCGGGACCATCAACGCCCTGTCGCTTTCCGGCCACCGCCACGACGGTGCGCGCTGGGTGATGTTCTCGTTCTTCGGCGGCGGCCTCGGCGGCAACCCCGAGGGCGACGGGCTCAGCCACGCCAACAACCCGATCTCGACCGCCACCATCCCGCCAGCCGAGATCCTCGAGGCCGCCTATCCGGTCCTATTCCGGCAATGGGCCCTGAAACCCGATTCCGCCGGCCCCGGCCTCCATCGGGGCGGGCTCGGCGCAACCTACGAGATCGAGGCCCTCGCCGACGCCGAGGTCGCGCTGTTGGGCGAGCGCGGCAAATACCCGCCCTTCGGCGTCGCCGGCGGCCGGCCCGGTGCTCTCAACCGGTTCTCCTGGGGGGCGGACGGCACAGGGCATGCGCCGCCGCTCGTCTCGAAGGTCACGGACGTGACGATCCGGGCCGGCGAGCGGGTGCGGCTCGAGACGCCGGGCGGCGGCGGCTTCGGCGATCCCCTGGCCCGCGATCCCGGCCGCGTCGCCCGCGACGTGCGGCTCGGTTACGTCGGTGCCGAGGCGGCGCGCGACGTCTACGGCGTCGCTCTCGACACCGACGGTGGGATCGACCACGGCCGGACCGCCGCCCTGCGGCGCAGGACTGACGCGTGATCTCCGGGCGCATCGCCGGCGTCGACGTCGGCGGCACGTTCACGGACTTCTTCGTCCTCGACGAGGACGGGTTCCGCACCGCCAAGGTCCCGTCCCGCCGGGGCGACGAGGCGCGCGGTTTCCTCGACGGCCTTGCGCGGCTCGGGTCGGCCGCGGCGCTCTCCGCCATCGTCCACGGCACGACGGTCGGCACGAACGCGCTCCTCGAGCGCAAGGGCGCCCGCGTCGGCCTCATCACCACGCGGGGCTTCCGCGACGTCCTCGAGATGCGCCGCCGCGACCGCCGGCACACCTGGGGCCTGTGGGGCGACTTCGTCCCCGTGATCGATCGAGATCTCAGGCTCGAGGTCCGCGAGCGCACGCTCGCGAGCGGCGCGATCCGCGAGGCCGTCGACCCGGAGGAGGTCGCGGCCGCGGCCCGCGCGCTCCTCGCAAAGGGCGCGGAGGCGCTCGCCGTCGTGTTCGTCAACGCCTACGCGAACCCCGCGAACGAGAGGGACGCGCTCGTCGCCGCAGGCGAGGTCTGGCCGAACCCGAACCTCGCCTGCTCCTCCGAGATCCTGCCCGAGATCCGCGAGTTCGAGCGCACCTCGACGACGGCGCTCAACGCCTACCTCCAGCCGGTGGTCGGAGCCTATCTTGCGAAGCTCGAAGGGGCGCTCGCCCAAGATGGCTTCCGCGGCAGCTTCCACGTGGTGCAGTCGAACGGCGGCGTCATGTCGACCGCCACGGCCCGGCGGCTGCCGGTGCGCACGGCGCTGTCCGGCCCCGCCGCGGGCGTGATCGCGGCCGCCGCCATCGCCCGCGCGGCGGGCTTCCCGAACGTGGTCACGGCCGACCTCGGCGGCACCTCCTTCGACGTGTCCCTCGTGGTCGAAGGGGAAACCTCGCTCGCGGCCCAGACCACCATCGACTTCGGCCTCGTCATCCGCACGCCGCTGATCGAGATCACGACCATCGGGGCGGGCGGCGGCTCGATCGCGGCGGTCGACGCCGGCGGGCTCCTCCAGGTCGGCCCGGAGAGCGCGGGCTCCGATCCCGGTCCCGTCTGCTACGGCCAGGGCAACGCGCGCCCGACCCTCACCGACGCGAACCTCGTGCTCGGGCGCATCAACGCCGCGCGCCCGATCGGGAGCGGGCTTAAGCACCTCGACGCCGAGGCGGCGAAGCGCGCGATCGAGGTCCATGTCGGCCGCCCGCTCGGGCTCGACCCGGTGCGCGCCGCGGAAGCGATCGTGCGGGTCGCGAACGCCCGCATGGCGGGGGCGATCCGCCTCGTCTCGATCGAGCGCGGCCACGACCCGGGGAAGTTCGCGGCCCTGCCCTTCGGCGGCGGCGGCGCCCTCCACGCCGGCGCGCTGATCCGGGACGTCGGCCTCAAGGCCGCGATCGTGCCGCGCTATCCCGGCGTCACCTCGGCGCTGGGCTGCGTCATCGCCGACATTCGCCACGACCAGGTCCAGACCCTGAACCTCAGCCTCGACGGCCTCGACGCTCAGATGCTCGCCTGCCGCATGGCGGCCGAGGCCGGCGCGGCGGTCGCCGTCGTCGAGGCGGCGGGGCTTCCGGTCGAGCGGATCGACACGGCCTTCGCCCTCGACATGCACTACGCCGGCCAGACCCACACGGTCTCGGTGCCGCTGCCGACGACCCTTGAGCAGGGCGCCGTGGCGCTGACCTCGGAGATGGTGCGCGCCGCCTTCGAGCGGGCCTACCAGGCCTCGTTCAGCCGGCTCCTTCCCGGCATCCCGGCCCGGATCGTGAACCTGCGCACGACCGCGACCGGGCGGCGGCCGCACTTCGACCTTGCGGCGCTCGCCCCCGGCGCGGAGGCCTCCGTCGAGGCGGCGCGGCGCGGCACGCGCCCGGTGTGGTTCGACGGCGCATGGCACGAGGCCGCGGTTTACGACCGCCTCGCCCTGCCGGTCGGGGCCGTGATCGACGGGCCGGCGGTCCTGGAGCAGCCCGACGCCACGACGGTGATCGACCCGGGGCTCACGGCCCGCGTCGACCGGCTCGGAAACGTCATCGTGGAGCGCGCCGGATGAACGAACGGGTCTCAATCGCGAACACCGCTCTCCTCCTCGTCGACCTGCAGAACGACTTCCTGCATCCCGACGGCGCCTACGGCCGCGCCGGCCAG
>DASVVU010000084.1:0-11534 GCA_036386395.1 Beijerinckiaceae bacterium
TCACCCAGATCGGGGCGAGCGTGCAGTTCTCGAGGATGGTGAGGTGCGGGAACAGGTTGAAGTGCTGGAACACCATGCCGACCTCGCGGCGGATCTCGTCGATCTTCTTGAGGTCGTTCGTGAGCTCGGTGCCGTCGACGACGATGCGGCCCTGCTGATGCTCCTCGAGCCGGTTGATGCAGCGGATCATCGTCGACTTGCCGGAGCCCGAGGGCCCGCAGATGACGATGCGCTCGCCGCGCGCCACGTCGAGGTTGATGTCGCGCAGCACGTGGAACTCGCCGTACCACTTGTGCACGCCGAGCATCTGCACGGCGGCCTCGGCCTTGGGGTCCGCCATCGAGGCGCGGACGGAGGTCTTGGAGGCTTGAGTCGCTGTCGCCATGTCGCTCACCGGTGCTGGCCTGCCGCGAGCCGCCGCTCCACCGCGATCGAGTAGCGCGACATGCCGAAGCAGAAGACGAAGTAGAAGATCGCCGCGAAGGTGTAGCCCGTGGCGTTGATGGTCGGCGCGGACCAGACCGGGTCGACGCGCGAGGCCTCGATCGTCTTGATGAGGTCGAAGATGCCGACGATCGCGACGAGGGTCGTATCCTTGAACAGGCCGATGAAGGTGTTGACGATCCCCGGGATCACGATCTTCAGCGCCTGCGGCAGGATGATGAAGACGTTCGTCTGCCAGTAGTTGAGGCCAAGCGACATCGCGCCCTCGTACTGGCCCTTCGGGATCGCCTGCAGGCCGCCGCGTACCACCTCGGCCATGTAGGCCGAGGCGAAGATCGCGACCCCGACGAGGGGGCGCAGCAGCCGGTCGACCGTCATTCCCTCGGGAAGGAAGAGCGGCAGCATCGTGTTCGCCATGAACAGCACGGTGATGAGCGGCACGCCGCGCACGAACTCGATGAAGATCACCGAGAACATGCGGATGACCGGCAGCTTCGAGCGCCGCCCGAGCGCCAGCACGACGCCGAGCGGCAGGGCGAACACGATGCCGACCGTCGACACCACGATGGTGACGAGGATGCCGCCCCAGAACGCGGTCGGCACGGGCGCGAGCCCGAGCCAGCCCGAGCCGGTGAGCAGGATGAAGGCGAGGATTGGGAAGACGGCGAAGAAGTAGATCGCGCCGAGGGTGCGCTTCGGCGCGCCGAGCCACAGCATCCAGCCGACGCCGACGGCGAGGAGCAGGAAGAACAGGTCCACGCGCCAGCGCTCCGCCGCGGGGTAGGAGCCGTAGACGAAGTAGTTGATCTTGTTCGCGACGTAGGCCCAGCAGGCGCCGACCGGCTGCTTCAGCACCTCGGGCCGGCAGGCGTCGCGGTTCGCGCCGGTCCAGACCGCGTCGATGAAGAGGAAGCGGAGGATCGGCGGCACCAGGATGTAGATGAGATACAGCGCGATCAGCGTCAGGATGGTGTTGACCGGCCCCGAGAACAGGTTCTCGCGGATCCAGGCGAGCGGGCCGCGCACGAGGCTCGGCGGCGGCGCCGCGTCGATCTCTTGGGCGCGGACGAAGCGGAAGGTGTCGGTCGCGACGTTCATGGGACGCGTCCCCCTACCGTTCGACGATCGCCATGCGGCGGTTGTAGACGTTCATGACCGCCGAGGTGGCGAGGCTGATGGTCAGGTACACGGCCATGGTGATGGCCACGACCTCGACCGCCTGGCCGGTCTGGTTCAGCACGGTGCCCATGAAGATCTGGACGAGGTCGGGGTAGCCGATCGCGACCGCGAGGGACGAGTTCTTGGTGAGGTTGAGGTACTGGCTCGTCAGCGGCGGGATGATCACGCGCATGGCCTGGGGGATCACCACGAGGCGGAGCGTATGGCCCGGCCTGAGGCCCAGCGCGCCCGCGGCCTCGGTCTGGCCCTTGGACACGGCGAGGATGCCGGCGCGCACCACCTCGGCGATGAACCCCGCCGTGTAGGTCGTGAGCCCGACGAGGAGCGCGACGAACTCGGGGAAGACCTGCATCCCGCCGCGGAAGTTGAAGCCCTGCAGGCGGGGCACGTCGAAGGTGATCGGGTTGCCGACGAAGAGCGCGATCAGGAGCCAGACGAGGATCGGCAGGCCAAGGATCAGCCCGAGCGCCGCGAGCCCGACCGGGTATTGCCGCCCGGTCGCCTCCTGCTGGCGCTTCGCCCAGCGCGCGAAGACGAAGGTTGCGACGATGCCGATCAGGAAGGCGGCGGGGATGAGCCGCGCGCCGGTGTGGAGGATCGGCGCCGGCAGCAGGAGGCCGCGATTTGACAGGAAGAACATGTCGCCGACGTTGACAGCCTGGCGGGGCCCCGGCAGCGCGGCGAGCACCGCCACGTACCAGAACAGGAGCTGCAGCAGGAGCGGCAGGTTGCGGATCAGCTCGACGTAGGCCATCGCGAGCTTCGCGATCATCCAGTTCTTCGACAGCCGCGCGATGCCGACGGTGAAGCCGAGGATCGTCGCGAAGACGATGCCGATCGCGGCGACCACCAGCGTGTTGAGGAGCCCGACGATGAAGGCCTCGCCGTAGGTCGAGCCGGCGGCGCTGTAGGGGATCAGCGTCTGGTTGATGTCGAAGCCGGAGGTGGTGTTGAGGAAGCCGAAGCCAGAGGCGATGCGCGCCGCGCGCAGGTTCGCGACCGCGTTCGTCGCCGCCGTGTAGACGACGAACACGACCGCCACGGTCAAGACGACCTGGTAGACGATCGCCCTGAGCTTCGGATCGTAGAGCAGCGACGCCCGCGCGGGCGCCTGTTCGGCTATGGTCGGCATCGGCCAGTTCCCCGGCGGCTTCTTCGAAGTCTCGCCGCACCTAGCCTGTCATGCAAACACCGCGCCGCCAAGGGGGTGGCCGCGCGTAAATAAAGAAGGGCGCCCGGATCGCTCCGGACGCCCTGTCTCGAGCGGACGACGCCTCAGCGGATCGGCGGCGCGTATTGCAGGCCGCCCTTGGTCCACAGGGCGTTCTGGCCGCGCTGGATCTTCAGCTGCGAGCCCTGGCCGACGTTCTTCTCGAAGATCTCGGCGTAGTTGCCGACGTGCTTGACGATCCGGTAGGCCCAGTCGTTCGTCAGGCCGATGGCCTCACCGAACTTGCCCTCGGTGCCGAGCATGCGCTTGATCTCGGGATTGTCGTTCTTCAGCATCTGGTCGACGTTCGCCTTGGTCACGCCGAGCTCCTCGGCGTTGAGCATGGCGTAGTGGGTCCAGCGCACGATGTCGCCCCACTGGTTGTCGCCGTGGCGCACGGAGGGGCCGAGCGGCTCCTTCGAGATGATCTCGGGCAGCACGATATGGTCCTCCGGAGCCGCGGCCTTGAGGCGCGTGGCGTAGAGGCCCGAGGCGTCCGTCGTGAAGGCGTCGCAGCGGCCGGCGTTGTAGGCGTCGAAGGTCTCGTCCGCGCCGACGAAGGCGACGACCTCGTACTTCATGTTGTTGGCGCGGAAGTAGTCGGCGAGGTTGAGCTCGGTCGTCGTGCCCTGCTGCGTGCAGACCGAGGCGCCGTTGAGTTCCTTCGCCGAGGAGACGCCGAGCTTCTTGCGGACCATGAAGCCCTGGCCATCGTAGTAGTTCACGCCGGTGAAGTCGAGGCCGAGCTGGGTGTCGCGGGACATCGTCCAGGTGGTGTTGCGGACGAGCACGTCGACCTCGCCCGACTGGAGCGCCGTGAAGCGGTCCTTCGCCGAGAGCGGGATGAACCGCACCTTGGTCGCGTCGTTGAAGATCGCGGCTGCGATGGCGCGGCAGAGGTCGACGTCGAGGCCGGTCCAGTTGCCCTGGGCGTCCGGCACGCCGAAGCCGGCAAGGCCGGTGTTCGAGCCGCAGGTCAGGAAGCCCTTCTGCTTGACGTTGTTGAGGGTCGCCTGGGCCGAGGCCGCCGAGGCTACGAGGCTCGCGGCAAGGCCGATGGCGATGGTCGTGATAGCTCGTTTCATCCTGTTCTCCCGCTCTGTTGCTGTCGTGACCGGCGGCGGACGAAGCCGCCTTCGAGGCTTTACGGCCAAGGTCGGAGGGTCTGTGGCAAACCTGCCCGCCCGCGTCAACGCGGACCATGCAAGCCCCCGCGCCCGGATTTTCAGGTCGCTCAGCCCTCCCGGCTCCGAAGGGAGCCATCACATGCGACAAACGCCGGGCGGTCAAGGGCGGAGCGGCCCGGCACGCCTTGACGGCAGGACGCGATCAGCTCAGATGCCCCGGCTCCTCTCCCCTCAAGACCTTACACCATGACCCTCTCCCCGCCCAAGGACCTCTCGCGCTTCGGCCCGCGCACCCAACTCGTCCACGCCGGGCGCGACGCCTCGGGGCAGCACGGCTTCGTCAACACGCCGATCTACCGCGGCTCGACGGTGCTCTATCCGTCCGCCGACGACTTCATGCACCGCCGGGCGCGCTACTCCTACGGCACCAAGGGGACGCCGACGACCGATTCCCTGGAGAGCGCCTGGACACGGCTCGCCGGCGCCGCCGGCACCGTGCTCGCGCCTTCCGGGCTCGCCGCCGTCACCCTCGCGCTCATGTCGTGCCTGAAGAGCGGCGACCACCTCCTCGTGCCGGACTCGGTCTACCGCCCGACGCGCCAGTTCTGCGACGGGGTGCTGCGGAACTTCGGCGTGGAGACGACCTATTACGACCCGGCGGCCGACGTCGCGCCGCTGCTCCGCCCGAACACCGCGGCGGTGTTCACGGAAGCGCCGGGCTCGCTCACCTTCGAGATGCAGGACATTCCCGCCGTCGCCGAGGCGGCGCACCGGCACGGCGCCGTAGTCCTGATGGACAACACCTGGGCGACGCCGCTGTTCTTCCCGCCGCACGCGCGCGGCGTCGACCTCGCCATCGAGGCCGGCACCAAGTACCTGTCGGGCAGCTCGGACCTCCTCCTCGGTCTCGTCTCCGCGAACGAGCGGACCTGGCCGGCGCTGCGCCGCACCTTCGAGAGCTTCTCCATGTGCGCCGGCCCGGAGGACGTCTTCCTGGCGCTCAGGGGCCTCAGGACCATGGCGCTGAGGCTCAAGGAGCACGAGCGGCAGGCGCTCGAGATGGCGCGCTGGCTCGAAGGCCGCCCCGAGGTTCTGCGCGTCCTCCACCCGGCGCTCGAGAGGGACCCCGGCCACGGGATCTGGAAGCGCGATTTCGGCGGCTCGTCGGGGCTGTTCTCGGTGATCCTGCACCCTGCGCCGAAGGAGGCCGTCATGGCGCTGCTCGACGGCCTCGAGCTGTTCGGCATCGGCGCGTCCTGGGGCGGCTTCGAGAGCCTCGCGATCCCCTTCGACTGCGCGGCCTTCCGCACCGCGACCCGCTGGAGCCCCGGCGGCCCGGCAATCCGCCTCCACATCGGCCTCGAGGACCTCGACGACCTGAAAGCGGACCTCGACGCGGGGTTCGCGCGGCTGCGGAGCGAGGCGGCAAGGGCGGCATGACCGCGGCAGTCGGCAATCGGCAGTGGGCAGTCGGAAGGGCAATCAGCCCGACTGCCGACTGCCGACTGCCGACTGCCGCCTCTCCTTGAAGATCAGCATCAAGTTCCGCAGGTAGATGACGATCGCGAGCCCCTGGCCGAAGATGATCACCGGCTCGCGCCGCACGAGGCCGTAGACCAGGGTCATGACCCCGCCGGCCATGGAGAAGAACCAGAAGGCGAGCGGCATTACGCTCTTGCCTGCCCGCTCGCTCGCGATCCACTGCACGATGAACCGCGCCCCGAACAGCACCTGCGCGACGAGGCCGAACAGGAGCCAGAAGTCGAACCGGGCGACGAAGACGTCGTAGAAGTAGGCGCCGAGGTCCTGCGACAGGCGGATCAGCATTCAGTCCATCTCCCGCGCGACGGGGACGCGGCGGCGGCGCCGGATCAGCCACCATACGCCGCACAAGTCCATGATGCCGACCCAGAGCCGGTCGAGCATGCCGTAGTTCGACCGCCCCGTATGCCGCGGCCGGTCGACCACGTCGACGTGCGCGACCGTAAAACCCTCGCGCTTGACAAGGGCCGGCATGAAGCGGTGGAGGGCGTCGAAATACGGAAGCGAAAGATAAAGATCCCGCCGGAAGGCCTTGAGGCCGCAGCCTGTATCCCGCGTTCCGTCGCGCAGCACCGCGGCGCGCACCCCGTTGGCGATCCGCGACTGGAATTTCTTGAAGCCGCCGACCCGGCGCAGGCGCTGGCCGGCGACGAGGCCGACGTTCTCGCCGCCCTGGACGAGGGCGTCGTAGAGGCGCGGGATGAAGGCCGGGTCGTTCTGGCCGTCGCCGTCGAGGGTGACGATAACGGGGGCGCGCGCCGCGCGCACGCCGGTGCGCACGGCGGCGCTCTGGCCGCAGCTCGCCTCGTGACGCACGACCCTGAGCCATGGCCGCGTGCGGCGCGCTTCCTCCAGCGCCGCCGCCGTGCCGTCAGTCGAGCCGTCGTCGACGTAGACCGCCTCGAAAGGAGCGAGCGGGGCGCAGGCGCGCTCGATCTCGGCGACGAGGGGCGCGACGTTCCCGGCCTCGTTGCGGACGGGCACGACGACGGTCAGGCGCGGGGTCTCGGGGTCGGTCTCGACGGCCATTCGGGCCATTCTCCGGGCCGATGATGATGCGGAAAACGTCCGATCATGATGCGACGATGATCCGCGGATGATGCGACGATGATGCGCAACATGTCCCGCCTGACCGGGAGCATGGTGCGCCTCCGCTTAGCAGAGCGGCAAAGCCCCCGCCATCACGGCCGCACGGCGAAGGCGCCGATGTCGAGGCGGCGGCCGCCGTTGAAGTTGAAGCCCGAGAGGCGGGTCACGAGCGCCGGCCGCACCCCGGCCGCTGCGGTCTCGCGGCGGAAGCCCTCCTCGTAGCGGCCCTCCACGAAGGCGATGCGGCAGGTGCCGCCCTTCAGGAACTCCGCCGCCTCCCGCGGTCCCGCGAACATCTTGAGGTCGGTGCCCGTGAGGAACACGAGGCTCGGCTCACGGTAGCCGAGGGTCCCGACGGCGCGGCCGGGGCAGTCGAGGGCGCGGGCCGTCTCGGCGAGGCGGGACGAGAGGCGGAGCGACGGCATCACCGGCTGGGTGAAGGTGAAGGCGCCGAGGGCGAGGATGGGAGCCGCCGCGACCGCGAGGAGCGCCGCGGCGCCCGGCTCGTCGCGCACGAACCGCCGCCAGGCCTCGACGGCGACGAGGGTCGCGAGCAGCAGCACGGCCATGCCGGCCCAGGGCAGGCGCCCGTCGAGGGTCTTTGCCGCGAAGGCGAGCCCCACCGCCACGCCCGCCGGGATGAAGGGGACGAGGAGCGCTGTCAGCTTCTCCCGCAGGCGGTGCGGCGCGACGAAGCCGCGGGACAGCGCCATCACGGCGATAATGGCAATCGCCGGGTAGAGCGGCATCACGTAGTGCGGCAGCTTCGTCGGCACGGCCTCGAACACGAGCCAGGACGGGACGATCCAGGCGAGCGCGAAGGCGATGCGCTCGTCGTCGCGGTTCGCCCAGGCGAAGGGGATCGCCATCACGGCGAAGGCCGCCGCCGGCCAGAAGGTCGCGAAGAAGGCAAGCGCGTAGAAGCCCGGCGGCGCCCAGTGGTAGGTCTGCGCCGTGCCGACCTTGCCGAGCATGTCGTGCCCGACCGACTCGGCGAAGAACGCCCCCTGGCTCTTCACCGCGATGGCGACGAACCACGGCAGCGCCACCGCCAGCACGATCGCGACGCCAAGGACCGGCCTCAGCGACAGGAACCAGCGCGCCGAGCGCTCGCGCCAGAACAGGGCCAACACCGTGAGCCCCGCGAACATCGGCACGAGCGGCCCCTTGACCAGCACGCCCAGCGCAACCGCGACCCAGAAGGTCAGCACCGTCGCGAGCGGCAGCGCCGGCGCGCCGCGGGCGAAGTACGCCCGCGCGAGCGCCCCCATGGCGGCGACCGACAAGGCGCCGAGCACGGCGTCGGTCTTGGCGAGCCGCGCTTCGACCATGAGGATCACGCAGGAGGCTATGAAGGCCGTGGCGAGAAACGCCTCGCGCCGGCCCGCGAAAGCAAGCGCCGCCCAGTAGGTCAGGAGCACCATGGCGGCGGCGCCGATCAGCGACGGGATCCGGTAGAGCGCGATGGTCGTGCGCGCCTCCGGCACGCCCAGCGCCTCGCCGGCCGCGACCGAGGCCGCCTGGAGCCAGTAGATGCCGACCGGCTTCTTGTGCCGCGCCTCGCTCTGGAAGCGGATGTCGACGAAGTCGCCCGTCTCCAGCATCTGCTTCGTCGCCTGCGCATAGCGCGGCTCGTCCCGGTCCATGGGCTGGAGCGAGACGAAGCCCGGCAGGAAGCACGCAAGCGACAACAGCAGCAGGACCGCGCAGGCGCGGGCGTGACTCTTCTCGACGAACCCGAACAGCCGCTCGGCGAAGGCGCCGCCGGCGCGGGTTCTTGTCGGCGCGGCAGCCACGAAGGTGGTCATTCGCAAGGGACTCCGTCGCGCCGGACAGGCGCAAGGCTTCAGCGAGGAGCCGGAAAATCGTGGTCCTCTCACCTCAACAGGCCGGCGAAGTCAACGCGAGGCGGGGTGCCTAATTTGAGTGGAACAGGAGCAGACCATATTTCGCCGCTAAGAAGGCCAGCGCAGCAGAAATGAACGCCGCCCAGGAGAAAGCGTCTGGGCTCCCATCTGCACGGCCCGTGGCTAGTTTTGTCACGAAAGCCGCGAGAAGTGCCATCCCGCCGCCAATCACAATGGACGATGCGAATAGGCCGCCAACAATCAGGACCAGATGCGCCCAGAATGGCACGGATATCGGAGCACTCGAAAACCAGTTGTAATATGCCAGCCCAGCGAACCACCCTAAGATCGTCAGCTTCGACGAGATCGTATTCACGCGGTCAATGGTCACTGGATTCTCCGCGCTTCGTGCCATGGACGAATGATGATCCACTATAATAACTGCTCCTGTCGAGGTTTGGCCGTCGAGCGCATGGATGAGGATTTTTCGGCGGCAGGGGTGATGTCAAGGACGGGCCGAAGGCCCGCCGCCTCCGGCGGCCGCAGGTCCTTGACATCACCCCTGCCGTCGAAACACGAAGCTTCCATGCGTTCGACGGACGGCTCCGCTCAGTAGCGCGGCGCGTCAGTAACGTCAGCGTTCAAGGACATCCCACCATGGCGCACCACCGCATCGAGGCCGGCCCCGAGACCGTCCACTGGGGCTATTTCGACGCGGCGCTCAAGCCGCTCCTCACCGTCGACAGCGGCGACACGGTAACGGTCACGACCGTCTCGGGCGGGCCGGAGATGATGCCGCCCCCTCCCCTCGTGGTGCCCCCTGCCCTTTCGGCCATCCACGCGGCGCACCGGCCGAAGCTGCCGGGGCATATCTGCACCGGGCCGGTGGCGGTGCGGGGCGCCAAGGCCGGGCAGGTGCTGGAGGTCGGGATCGAGGAGATCGGGCTCCACTACGACTGGGGCTACAACTACTCGGCGCCGCTGAAGGGCGCTCTGCCCGACGACTTCCCGGACACGCACCTCATCCACATCCCGCTGGACCGGGAGCGGATGACGGGCCGCCTGCCGTGGGGGCTGGAGCTGCCCCTGAAGCCTTTCTTCGGGGTGATGGCGGTCGCGCCGCCGCCGGCCTGGGGGTCGGTCTCGACGCTGCCGCCGCGGCGCAACGGCGGCAACCTCGACAACAAGGAACTCGTCGCCGGGACGACGCTCTATCTCCCGATCCACGTCGACGGGGCGCTGTTCTCGGCCGGCGACGGGCACGGATGCCAGGGCGACGGCGAGGTCTGCGTCACCGCGATCGAGACCGGCCTCGTCGGCACCTTCCGGCTCACCGCGCGCGACGACATGGCGCTCGAATGGCCGATCGCCGAGACGCCGACCCACGTCATGACCATGGCCTTCGACCCGGACCTCGACACCTGCGTGACGATCGCGTTGCGCGACATGCTCGCCCTCGTCGCGGCGCGCACGGGCCTGTCACGACAGGAAGCCTACGCCCTGTGCAGCCTCGCCGCGGACCTCAGGATCACGCAGGTGGTCAACGGCGCTAAGGGCGTGCACGTGATGCTGGAGAAGCGCTTCTTGAGCAGGCGAGCCGTTTAAGCCGGCTGCGGCTCGAAGAGCGAGCCGTCGGCGTCCGGGATGCCGACGGAAAGGCCGGAGAACGACGGCTTCGACACCCGCCAGGGGCGGGCCGTGCGGGCCTCGATCGATTCGGAGGGGCGCAGGCGCCTGAGCGTCCCGTCGGGCTGGATCTCGTCGATGACGACGAAGCCGAACACCTGGAGCCGCGCCGCCATGACCTTCGATTCGCGGTCGCCGGCCTGGAGCGGCAGGGAGCCCGCGGTGTAGACGGCCTCCATCAGGCCCTTCTGGTCGCGGCGCGGCGAGGCGCCCCTTCGGGCGCTCCGGAACGGCACGACGTTTTGCCCGAACGACGGCATGGCGGGTACTCCGACGCAACTCAACGCCGAGGTAGATTCGCCGAACAGGCTTAAGAAGCGGCTAATCGGCCGGTTCGTGCATAACCAAGCATGATCGGGGCTTGGAAGGCATCGCTTCCCAGCGGGTTGGATGCCCGGGTCAAGCCCGGGCATGACAATGGGAGAGGATGAGTCCTCCCCTGTCATCGCCGGGCTTGACCCGGTGATCCAGGCACCTTCCGAGAAGCGCAATGACGGCAGGTTTCGGGCGGCCTCCCGGTCCTCGCGATGATATAAGCGGGCCATGACGAACCCAACGCACTTTGCCGTCTTCGAGACCGCGATCGGCCCCTGCGCCATCGCCTGGGGCGCCCGCGGCGTCCTCGCGGTGCTCCTCCCCGAGAAGAGCGAGGCGGCGACGCGCGCCCGCCTCTCGCGCAAGCTCCCGGACGCCCTCGAGGCGCAGCCGCCGCCGGACGTGCGGCGCGCCATCGACGGCATCGTCGCGCTGCTTTCCGGCGAGGCGCGCGACCTCTCACGCATCGCGCTCGACATGGAAGCGGTGCCGGCGTTCAACCGCCGTGTCTACGACGTCGCCCGGACGATCGGCCCAGGCCGCACCCTCTCCTACGGCGAGATCGCGAAGCGTCTCGGCGATCCCGCGCTTGCCCGGGACGTGGGCCAGGCGCTGGGGCAGAACCCGTTCCCGATCGTCGTGCCCTGCCACCGCGTCGTTGCGGCCGGCGGCAGGCTCGGCGGCTTCTCGGCCCGGGGCGGTGCCGCCACGAAGCTGCGCC
This sequence comes from Beijerinckiaceae bacterium, assembly GCA_036386395.1. Taxonomy (GTDB): domain Bacteria; phylum Pseudomonadota; class Alphaproteobacteria; order Rhizobiales; family Beijerinckiaceae; genus JAJKJG01. The sequence continues at coordinate 11,161 of DASVVU010000084.1, forward strand.
TCCTCGAGATCGAAGGCGCGCTCGCGGCCGAGGCGCCGATGCTGTTCGCCGACCTCCCCCGCGCCGTCCGGTAGCGGCCCAAATCAGCGGCCGAAGTCAGCGCCCCAGTCCGGGGGACAGGCCTCAGGCGATGCGCGCGATCGTCAGCGCCATGGCCTGGGCACGGGGGACGAGGCTCTCGACCTCGAGGTATTCCTCCGGCGAGTGCGCCTTGCCGCCGACCGGGCCGACGGCGCAGAGCGTCGGGCAGCCGACGCTCGCCGTGAAGCCGGAATCGGCGCAGCCGCCGGTGAACTCGCCGTCGACCGGGCGGCCGACCTCGCCCATGGCGGCCCGGTAGGTGTCGAACAGGGCCTTCGAAGCCTCGTCCTGCA
>DASVVU010000085.1:0-8516 GCA_036386395.1 Beijerinckiaceae bacterium
CGCGACGCTCGCGCGCATCGTGGCGGTCAATCCGGCCGTGAACGCCGTCGTCGGCCTGGAGGCGGAGCTTGCGCGGGCGGCGGCGGAAGAGTCGGACCGGCGCATCGCGGCGGGCGAGGCGCGCCCGCTCGAAGGGCTCCCGATCACCGTGAAGGACGCCTTCGACGTCGCGGGCCTGCGCTCGACCGCGGGCGCGCCGGCCTACAAGGATCGGGTGCCGGCCGTGGACGCCGCGCCCGTCGCGCGGCTGCGCGCCGCCGGCGCGGTGATCCTCGCGAAGAGCAACGTCCCGACCTTCGTGACCGACTTCCAGAGCTACAACCCCGTCTACGGCACGACCAACAACCCGTGGAATCTTGCGCGCTCCCCCGGCGGCTCGTCCGGCGGCGCGGCGGCCGCAGTCGCGGCCGGCATGGCGGCGTTCGAGCTCGGCTCGGATCTTGGCGGCTCGATCCGCTGGCCGGCGCACGCCTGCGGCCTCTTCGGCCTCAAGACCACCTGGGGCCTCGTGCCGACCTGGGGCCACGTCCCGCCTCCCCCCGAGCGCCGCACCGCCCGCAACCCCGACCTCGTCGTGGCGGGCCCGCTCGCCCGCTCCGCCGCCGACCTCGACCTCGTGCTGCCGGTGCTCGCGGGCCCGCGCGACCCGACGGTCTCGACCCCGCTCGCGCCGCCGCGCCGCACGGACCCGAAGGGCCTGCGCATCGCGCTCTGGGCCGAGGACCCCTTCGCGCCCGCGCAAGGCGAGGTGACGGCCGGCGTGCGCCATGCGGCGCGGCTCCTCGCCGAGGCCGGCGCCATCGTCGAGGAGGCGCGCCCGGCGGTGCGCTTCGAGGAGGCCTTCGAGGTCTTCGCCCTCCTCAACCACTTCATCGTGGCCTACGGCCTGCCGCCGAAGCTGCGGCTGCGCCTGCAGCAGGGCGCGGCGGCGGCCTCGCCGAACGACCTCTCGCACAAGGCGCTGCAGGCCCGCGGCGCCCGCATGACGCCCTCGCTCTACCACCACACGACCTTGCGCAAGCGCCGCATCGAGCGGCAGTGGGCGCGCTTCTTCGAGCGCTGGGACGTCGTGCTCTGTCCGCCGGCCCCGGTCGTCGCGATCCCGCACGACCACGCTCCGGACATCCACGCCCGCATGCTCGACGTCGACGGGCGCGCCGTCCCCCACCTCGACATGCTGAAGTGGAACTCGCTTGCGAGCGGCGCCGACCTCCCCGCCGCCGCCGTCCCCGTCGGGCGCACCGCCTCAGGGCTGCCGACGGGCGTCCAGGTCGTCGCCGCCAAGGGCGAGGACCGCACCGCCGTCGCCGTCGCCGCCATGCTCGAGGCCCTCGGCTGCCGCTACGAGGCGCCGCCGCTCGGGCGGGGCGCATCGCCGCACCCGGGGCGGACGGAACCAAGCAGCTCCCACTGACTTATCTTTTGTTATGCAGTAGAGGCGCGTTCACGCGCCCCGCCCGCCGCAAGGGGACTGGTCGCGTGCAACCGACGGAGTACGCCTCGGACGAGCAGCGCTTTCGTCTGCTCGTCGAGGGCATCAGCGATTACGCCATCTACATGCTCGACCCGACCGGGGTCGTGACCACCTGGAATCCCGGGGCGCAGCGGTTCAAGGGCTATACGGCGCAGGAGATCCTCGGCGAGCATTTCTCGCGCTTCTACACCGACGAGGACCGCGCGAGCGGCCTCCCGGCGCGCGCCCTCGCGACGGCGGAGCGGGAGGGCCGGTTCGAGCACGAGGGGTGGCGCGTCCGCAAGGACGGGTCGCTGATGTGGGCGCACGTCGTCATCGACGCGATCCGCGACGCCTCCGGCAGGCTCATCGGCTTCGCCAAGATCACCCGCGACGTCAGCGAGCGGAAGAAGACGCAGGAGGCGCTGCGGCTGAGCGAGGAGCGCTTCCGCCTCCTCGTCCAGGGCGTGACCGACTACGCGATCTACATGCTCGATCCCGAGGGGCGGATCGCGAACTGGAACACCGGCGCGCAGCGCTTCAAGGGCTACTCCGAGGCGGAGATCGTCGGCGAACACTTCTCCCGCTTCTACACCGAGGAGGACCGGGCGGCCGGCCTGCCGAAGCGCGGCCTCGAGACGGCGCTGCGCGAGGGCCGCTTCGAGAACGAGGGCTGGCGGGTCAGGAAGGACGGAACCCGGTTCTGGGCCCACGTCGTCATCGACGCGATCCGCAACGACCAGGGCGAGCTCATCGGCTTCGCCAAGGTCACCCGCGACATCACCGAGAAGCGCAAGGCCCAGGAAGCCCTCGACGCCGCCCGCGCCGCCCTGTTCCAGTCGCAGAAGATGGAGGCCGTCGGCACCCTCGTCGGCGGCATCGCGCACGACTTCAACAACCTCCTCGCCGTCCTCGTCGGCAACCTCGAGCTCCTGCGCAAGCGCCTCGCCGACGATCCGCGGGTCGCGCGCCTCCTCGACAACTCGATGCAGGCGGCCCAGCGCGGCGCCTCGCTGACGCAGCGCATGCTCGCCTTCGCGCGCCGCCAGGACCTCCAGGTCGAGGCCGTCGACGTGCGCGGGCTCGTGCACGGCATGAGCGACCTGTTGCAGCGCTCGATCGGCTCCGCCGTGCAGATCGAGACGCGCTTCCCGATGCGGCTCGACCCGGCCCTCGTCGACACGAACCAATTGGAGCTCGCGCTCCTCAACCTCGTGGTCAACGCCCGCGACGCCATGCCGGAGGGCGGGACGATCGTCATCTCGGCGCGGGCTGGCAAGGCCGACGCGCAGGGCGCGGGCGCGCCGGGCCCCTCCGGCGACTTCATCTGCCTGTCCGTCGCCGACACCGGCCAGGGCATGGACGAGGAGACCCTGCGGCGGGCCGTCGAGCCGTTCTTCACCACGAAAGGCGTCGGCAAGGGCACAGGACTCGGCCTCTCCATGGTGCACGGGCTTGCCGAGCAGTCCGGAGGGCGGCTTGTCCTGAAAAGCCGGAAAGGGGAAGGCACGACGGCCGAGCTGTGGCTGCCCATCGCCGAGGCCGAGAGCGCCGCGCCCGAGCGCGCCGCGGAGGAGGCCGCCCAGCCGACGCGTCCCCTGCGGGTGCTCGTCGTCGACGACGACGTCCTCGTCCTCACGAACACGGCTGCCATGCTGGAGGATCTCGGTCACGAGGTCATCGAGGCGACCTCGGGAGAGCAGGCCCTGCGGGTGCTGCGCCGCGCCAAAGGGATCGACCTCGTCGTCACCGACGAGATCATGCCGGGGATGCGGGGGACGCAGCTCATCGAGGCGATTAGGGCCGAGTGGCCGACCCTCAAGGTCGTCCTCGCGACCGGCTACGCCGAGCTGCCGCCCGGCTCCGAGGAGCTGCCGCGGCTCAACAAGCCGTTCCTGCAGCAGGACCTCGCGAGGTTCGTTGCCTCCTCCATGCGGCCCGAGGACGACGGCCGCGTCGTGCGGTTCCGCGCGAAGCAGGGTTGACGCGCCGCCGCCGCCGGACGGCATACTGCCGCCGATGACCGGAACCCCCATCGTCGCCCTCGAGGACGTCTCGAAGCGTTTCGTGCGCCCGCTCGACGCGGCCGAGAAGGTCGCGAACCTCTTCGGCGCGGGCCTCCGTGAGCAGGTGGTGCGCGCCGTCGACGGCGTCACCCTGTCGATTGCCGAGGGCGAGGTGGTCGGGCTCGTCGGCGAATCCGGTTGCGGCAAGTCGACCCTCGGGCGCATCGTTGCCGGCATCCTCGAGCCGAGCGAGGGCGCCGTGCGCTTCAGGGGGCGCGAGGCCGACGCGCTTTCCGGCGCGGAGCGCCGCGCCGCGCAGCTCGCCGTGCAGATGATCTTCCAGGACCCGATGGCCTCGCTGAACCCGCGCCGGCGGGTGGTCGAGATCGTCGGCGAGGCGCCCGTCGTGCACGGGATCGTGCGGCAGGCGGACATGGACGCCTACGTCTGCGAGGTGATGGGCCGGGTCGGCCTCGATCCGGCGACCCGGCGGCGCTACCCGCACCAGTTCTCGGGCGGCCAGCGCGCCCGCATCGGCATCGCCCGGGCGCTCGCGGTGCGCCCGCAGGTGCTCGTCTGTGACGAGTCGACGGCGGCCCTGGACGTGTCGATCCAGGCGCAGGTGCTCAACCTCTTCATGCGCCTGCGCGAGGAGTTCCGCCTCACCTACCTGTTCGTCAGCCACGACCTCGGCGTCGTCCAGCACATCGCCGACCGGGTCGCGGTGATGTACCTCGGCCGCATCGTCGAGCTCGCCGCGACCGAGGATATCTTTTCAGCGCCGAACCACCCCTACACGCAGGCCCTCCTCGACGAGGTGCCGCGCCTCGAAGCGCGCAAACGAAAATTCTCGGCGCTCAAGGGCGAGATACCCTCCCCCCTCCACCCGCCGCCCGGCTGCCATTTCCACCCCCGCTGCCCCTTCGCCTTCGACCGATGCCGGGTGGACCGCCCGCCGCTGAAGGAGATCGCGCCGGGACGGTTCTCGGCGTGTCACCTCAACGACGGGGCGGGGTCGAGGCCGGGGAAGGTTTTTTCGGATGGTGAGGTGGTGGCTGTCTGAGCCTTGTGCGACGATGGCCCCTACCTCGCATAATGTTCCCTGTACGGCCAAAACATGAGCGCATGATGTCGGCCAGCAGCGCTTTCATGCTTACGGATGTCATTTGTCCTGACGGCACCATCGAGGTCGGCCGGCTCACAGACACGTTACGGATATCCGTCGGGGAGCTCCGAGTGGCATTGGACCTGCCGGCAGACGGCATCTATGGACTAGCGACCGAGCGCCGCTTGCGGGACATGGTCGAAATCATAGGCCGTGTGTTGCCCTGGGCAGGGTCCGCTCCCCAGGCCTTTGCTTGGTATCGAGCGCAGCCTCTGCCATCCTTCGGCGATCAGACGGCGGAGGATCTCGTCAAGGCGGGTCAAGCCGAGGCCGTGAAGGCATATCTCAGCCGCATCGCGATCAGCGGTTACGCGTGAGGCTGACCGGACAAGTCTTTCGCGCTCATAACCCGCGCTGATCCCTTCGGCCGGCTGCTCCCGGGACGATGCTCGTGGCGGTAGGCGTCAGCGCAGCCCCATCTCTCGCATCCAGCTCAAACCCGCGACCGTGTCGCCGCGCGGCTTGTACTCGAGGCCGACGAGCCCGGCGTAGCCGAGGCGGTCGAGGGCGTGGAAGATCGCGGCGAAGTTGACCTCGTTGTCGGCGTCCGGCTCGGCCCGGTCGGGCACGCCGGCGACCTGGACGTGGCCGATGATGTCCCAGTGCTTCTCCAGGCGCCGGATCAGGTCCCCCTCCATGATCTGCACATGGTAGACGTCGAACAGGAGTTTTACGCCCGGCTCGCCGATCTCGGCGATGATCTTGGAGAGGTCGTCCGAGCGCGAGACGAGGTAGCTCGGAGCGTCGCGGACATTCAGGGGCTCGAGGAGGAGGGTGACGCCGGTGCCGGCTGCCTCGCGCGCCGCGGCGCGCAGGTTCGCGACGTAGGTCTTGAGAGCCGCAGCGCGGTCCGCCTCGGGCACGATGCCGGCCATGACGTGGATGACCTTGGCCCCGAGCGCCGTCGCGTATTCGAGCGCCTGAGAGAAATCGCGCCGGAACTGCTCTTCGCGCCCCGGCACGCCGGCGAAGCCCCATTCGCCTCGTGAGCGGTCGCCGGGCTGGGTGTTGAGGCCGGTGAGCGCGACCCCCGCGCCGTCGAGGCGCTCCTTCAGCACGGGGATCGGGAACTCGTAGGGGAAGTGGCACTCGACCTTGCCGAACCCCGCCTGCCGCGCCGCCTCGATGCGGTCGAGAAAGGGGAGCTCGGGGAACAAGAAGGCGATGTTCGCGGTGAAGTCCATGGTCCCTCTACGGGTTAGCGGCGAGCGTGCGCAGTGCCTTCTCGAAGAAGTCCGGGGCGCCGAAGTTGCCGGACTTGAGGGCGAGCGCGAGAGGGCGCCCGTCGGCGGCGGCGAGGGCCGGGACGCCGGGGTCGATCTCGGGGCCGATGGCGAGGGCGTCGAGGGACAAGGCCGAGACGACGGCCCCCGAGGTCTCGCCGCCCGCGACCACGAGGCGGGTCACGCCGTCGTAGACGAGGCGTGCCGCGGTCTCGGCGAAGAGGGCGTCGAGGGCCGCCGCGATCGCCTCGCGGCCGTGGACCTCCTGGAGCGCGCGCACCTTCTCCGGCGGTGCCGAGGAGTAGACGAGGGGCGCCTGCCCCTCGTGCCCGTGCACGAAGGCGGCGAGCGCCTCCGGCGTCACCGCCCCCTCCATCACGGCCTCGACCTCGACCTGGAGCACCGGGTGGCCCTGCCGGTGGGTCTCGATCTGGGCGAGCGTCGCCCGCGAGCAGGAGCCGGCGAGGATTGCCTCCGGCCCGTCGAACCCCTGGAAGGCGCTGCCTTTGCCTGTCGCAAGCCCCTGGCTGATGAAGTTGCGCGGAAGCCCCAGCGCGATGCCGGAGCCGCCAGTCAGCAGCGGCGCTTCGGCGCAGGCCTCGCCGATGGCGAGAAGGTCGTCGTCCGAGATCGCGTCGACGATGACGAGGCGCTCCCCCCGCCCCGCGGCGTCGCCGAGGGCGCGGCGCAGCGCCGCCCCGCCCTGCCGCACGACCGGCCACGGCACGAGGCCGACGGGCTCCTGCGATTGCCGCGCGAGCCAGCGCCGCAGGTCCGGGTCGGTCATGGGGTTGAGGGGGTGGTTCTCGAGGCCGGACTCGTTGAGGAGCCGGTCGCCGACGAAGAGGTGGCCCTGGTAGACCGTGCGGCCGGCCGTCGGGAAGGCCGGGCAGGCGAGGACCCCGGCGACGTCGAGCGCCCGCGCCAGCGCCTCCCCCACCGCGCCGATGTTGCCTTCGGGCGTCGAGTCGAAGGTCGAGCAGTACTTGAACACGAACTGCCGGCACCCTTGCGCCCGCAGCCACTCGAAGGCCTCCATCGAGACCGCGACGGCGTCGGCAGCCTTAATCGAGCGACTCTTCAGGGCCACGACCCCGGCCTCGCAGGCCTCCGGCGCCGGCTTCGTCGGCACGCCGAGGAACTGCACGGTCGCGAGCCCGCCCTTGGCGAGGGTGTTCGCGATGTCGCTCGCGCCGGTGAAGTCGTCGGCGATGACGCCCAGGAGCATGGCGTTCCTTACAGTGTGGACACGAGGTGCCCGCCGTCGACCGGGATCGTGGCGCCGGTCATCCAGCGGGAGGCGTCGGAGGCGAGGAGCAGGAAGGCGCCGTCGAGGTCTTCCGCTTGGCCGAGGCGGCGCATGGGGATGCGTTTCACCATCGCCTGGCCGTGCTCGGTCTCGAAGAAGCCAGCGTTGATGTCGGTCGCGATGTAGCCCGGCGCGAGGGCGTTGACCCGGATGCCGTAGCGCGCCCACTCCAAGGCGTGTGCTTGCGTCATTTGCACCACGCCCGCCTTCGAGACCGCGTAGGCAGAGGTGCCGCCGGAGACGCGGAACCCTAAGATCGAGGCGATGTTGACGATGGCGCCGCCGCGCTTCTGCGCGCGCCAGCGGTTCGCCGCCGCGACCGACATGAGCCACACGCCGCGCAGGTTCGTGGCGATGACCCGGTCGAACTCCTCGGCCGTGGTGTCGAGGGCCGCGCCGCCCTCGGCGATGCCGGCGTTGTTGACGAGGACGTCGAGGGGCCCGAGCGCGGCTTCCGCGGCCTCGAGCGCCGCCGCGACGGAGGCCTCGTCCGCCACATCGAGGTCGACCGCGACGGCGCCCGCGGCGCCGGCCCGTTGGAGCTCGCGCACGAGGTCGTCCAGCCGGGAGCGCCGGCGCGCCCCCACGGCGACGGCGGCGCCGCAGCGCGCGGCTGTACGCGCAAAATGCGCTCCGAGCCCGCCCGACGCCCCCGTCACGAAGATGCGCTTTCCCCGGACCGCAGCCCCCAGATCCATTCGCCCTCCATTCGCCCTCCGTCAAGCACGCACGCTCGCGGGCTTCCGGCGCTTGGTCAAGGGCTCGTCCGGATTCATGCGGCCTCTACTACCGCCTCGCGCTCCGTCAGCGCGCCCACAGTCTTCGCCACGTGCACGGTCAGCATCTCCTCCCGCCCGCGCACGGAAATCTCGCGGACCTCGGCGCCTTCGATGGCGAGTCCCGACGCCTTCACGGTCGCGTCCGAGGCGACGAGGGCGGAGCCGAACTCCTTGTTGAGGCTCTCGAGGCGGCTTGCGGTGTTGACGGTGTCGCCCAGGGCCGTGAGGCTCGCGGCGCGCTCGGCCCCGACGCGGCCGAGCACCGCGGGACCCGTGTGCAGGCCGATGCCCATGCGGAGCGCCCCCGGCAGGGTCGCGTCGAACTCGCGGTTGAGGCGCTCGAGCGCCTCGAACATGTCGCGGGCGGCGTAAAGCGCGTCGCGGCTGCCGGCGCCGCGGGCGGGGGCGATGCCGAAGAGCGCCATGATGCCGTCGCCCAAGAACTTGTCGACCTCGCCGCCGTGACGCTCGATCGCCTCGCTCATGACCTCGAAGTAGCGGTTGAGGAGGAACACCGAATCGTACGGGTAGAGGCGCTCGGCGAGCGTCGTGAAGCCGCGCAGGTCCGCGAACATCACCGT
>DASVVU010000086.1:0-5474 GCA_036386395.1 Beijerinckiaceae bacterium
AGTCTCCCGACGCCAAGCCACACCTTTGGAAAAGCAACGAGAGAGAACCAGCATGCTCGGGCAGCAGCGGATCGCCCTCTTCATCGACGGCGCCAACCTTTACGCCACCACGAAGACCCTCGGCTTCGACATCGACTACAAACGCCTTCTCAAGGAATTCCAGTCCCGCGGCTACCTGGTGCGGGCGTTCTACTACACCGCCCTCGTCGAGGACCAGGAATACTCCTCGATCCGCCCGCTGATCGACTGGCTCGACTACAACGGCTACCGGGTCGTGACGAAGCCGACGAAGGAGTTCGTCGACTCGACCGGGCGGCGCAAGGTCAAGGGCAACATGGACATCGAGCTCGCGATCGACGCGCTCGAGCTCGCCCCCTTCATCGACCACATGGTGCTGTTCTCGGGCGACGGCGACTTCCGCTCGCTCATCGAGGCGATGCAGCGGCGCGGCGTGCGCTGCTCGGTCGTGTCGACGATCTCGACCCAGCCGCCGATGGTGGCGGACGAATTGCGCCGCCAGGCCGACGAGTTCATCGACCTTGCCCATCTCATCCCGAAGATCGGACGCGACCCGTCCGAGCGCGCCGAGCGCGCGCCCCGGGCGGTTGGCGACTTCGAACGCGGCGAGCGCCCGGAGCGCCCGCGGTTCCAGGGCGGCCTCGAGCGCCGCTACGGCATCCGCGCCCCCGCCGCCGGCCCCGCTCCGGCCCCCACCCCCGCGCCCGGACCGGACGACGACGCCGAAAACTGAGGGACTCCGGGCATTTTCACCTCGCCGCGCCAGCGCGCGGCAGGCATTCCAGCACGTGATGGAACGCCCCCGCGGCATCATGCACGCGTGTTGGAACGCCGCCGTGGAATGCGTTCCATGAGGCCGTGGAACGCCGTGGAATGCCGTGCAAAATCACGCTCGTTGCACGGGCCGTTCCACGGGCAGCTCCGGCTTAAGCGGACCCGCCCGCCTACCCCTTCTCCCGCATCGTCCGGGCGCGCTCGCGCTCCCAGTCGCGCTTCTTCTCGGTCTCGCGCTTGTCGTGGAGCTTCTTGCCGCGGCCCAAGCCGAGCTCGACCTTCGCCCGCCCGCGCTCGTTGAAGTACATCTTGAGCGGGACGACGGTGAAGCCCTCGCGCTGGGTCGCGCCGATGAGCTTGTCGATCTGGCGCTTGTGCAGGAGGAGGCGGCGCGGGCGCTTGGTCTCGTGGTTGAAGCGGTTCGCCTGGAGGTACTCGGGGATATAGGCGTTGAAGAGGAAGAACTCTTCCCCCGAGGGCCCGGCGTAAGCCTCGCCGATGGTCGCCTTACCCTGGCGCAGCGACTTCACCTCGGTGCCGGTGAGCGCGATGCCGGCCTCGTAGGTGTCGGTGATCTCGTAGTGGAATCGGGCCTTGCGGTTGTCGGCGACGATTTTGTAGCCGCCCTTGGCCTTCGCGTCCTTCGCCATCAGGTCACGCGTTGAGGAGCCCGGCGTGGACCATGGCCTTGCGGATCGCCTCCTTCACCGGCGGCGTCACGGAGGTCATGGGCAGGCGGATCTCCTCGTTGCCGCGGCCGAGCAGCGCAAGACCGCACTTCGCCCCGGCGAGGCCCGGCTCCATGAAGATCGCGTCGTGGAGCGGCACGAGCCGGTCCTGCACCTTGAGGGCGCCGGCGTAGTCGCCGGAGAGGCTCGTGTCCTGCAGCTCGGCGCAGAGCCGCGGCGCGACGTTCGCGACGACCGAGATGCAGCCGTGGCCGCCGGCGGCGTTGTAGGCGAGCGCCGTCATGTCCTCGCCGGAGAGCTGGACGAAGTCCGCCCCGAGCGCGTGGCGCTGCTGCGAGACCCGCCCGAGGTTCGCGGTCGCGTCCTTGACGCCGACGATGTTCGGAAGCTCGTAGAGGCGCGCCATGGTGGCGACCGACATGTCGATCACCGAGCGCGGCGGGATGTTGTAGATGAAGATCGGGATGCCGACCGCGTCGTTGACAGCCTTGAAATGGCGGTAGAGCCCTTCCTGGGTCGGCTTGTTGTAGTAGGGCGTGACGACGAGGAGCGCGTCGGCCCCTGCCTCCTCGGCGTGGCGCGCGAGGTCGATCGCCTCGGCGGTATTGTTCGAGCCCGCGCCCGCGATCACCGGCACGCGCCCCCGCGCCTCCTCGACGCACCACTCGACGACCTTCTTGTGCTCGTCGTGCGACAGCGTCGGGCTCTCGCCCGTGGTGCCGACCGGCACGAGGCCCTTGGTGCCGTTCTCGATTTGCCAGTTGACGTGCGCCCGGAACGCCGCCTCGTCGAGCTCGCCGTCGTCCCGGAACGGGGTGATGAGCGCGGTAAGCGAGCCGCCGAACCGTCCATTCTGCGTCTTCATGAGGCGTCCCTCGCAGGGCTTCCCGGCGCCTAAGGCCCTGCCCGTGCATCCAAAAGACACATAAGCCGGGAAAGAGAAGGGCGCAAACCCGCCACGGATTGGCCGCAAGCCTGATTCTAGGTTAGCGTTTTCTCAATCCGGCCGTCGGCACAATGAACGGCCGTATTCGTGGGGGTCAAAGTCCCATGCACATCGCGACGCGACGCTCGAGGAGCGTCGCCCTGCTGGCAGGCGCAGTCCTGGCGCTCTCGGCGGCCCCGCTCCGGGCCGAGGAGACCTACGACCGGAATCGCGATCAGACCCCCGCCCCGATCCGCCTCGCGATGCTCGACGACGTCGCTTTCGGACGTGTCTCCCCCGCGGACGCCCTCCCTCAGGCCGGAAAGCCCCTCGACCTTGCCGCCCTGAAGCAGGCGCTCGAAGCCTACCGGCGCGGCGACGTGGCCGAAGGCGACCGCCTGCGCGCCGGCATCGCCGACGAGAGCGCCCGGGCGCTGACCGAGTGGGTGGCGATCCGCTCGACCCCGACGGTCGGCTTCGATCGCATCGCGGGCTTCCTGCGCGAGGACGCGCGCTGGCCCGCGGGCGCGCTCATCCGCAAGCGCGCCGAGGAGGCCCTCTTGTTCCAGAGGAAGCCCCCCGCGACGGTGCGGGCCTACTTCGCGACGCAGCGCCCCACCACCTCCGCCGGCAAGTTTGCTCTCGCGCTCGCCTTCCAGGCCGACGGCCTCGATCGCGACGCCGCGGCGCTCGTCCGCGACGCGTGGCGCAAGGACAACTTCGGGCGCGACTTCGAGGCGAAGATCCTGGAGAAGTTCTCGAACGTCCTGACGCAAGCCGACCACCGCGTCCGCATGGAGCGCCAGCTTCTGAAAGAAAACTGGGGGACGGCGCAGCGCGCCGCGGCCCGTGCCGGCGCCGGCTACGAGGCCCTGGTCAAGGCCCGGATCGCGGCCTCCGACAACGCAAAGAAGACCGCGGCCCTCCTCGAGGCCGTGCCGGCGGCGCTCAAGGGCGACACCTCCTATGCCTTCTCCAAGGCGCAATGGCTGCGGCGCAACGACAAACCCCTCGATGCCGCGAAGGCCATGGCCGAGGTCACCCGCGACCCTGCGGTGCTGGCCGACGGCGACGAGTGGTGGGTCGAGCGCCGCATCGTCGCCCGCAAGCTCCTCGACAAGGGCGAGGCTCGCGCGGCCTACGAGGTCGTCGCCGGGAACGGCGCCGAGAGCGCGGCGAACAAGATCGAGGCCGAGTTCCAGGCGGCCTGGATCGCGCTCCGCTTTCTCGACGAGCCGGCCCTCGCGGCAGGCCACCTGCGCACGGCGGCGCGCTTCGCCGAGACGCCGATCTCGCTTGCCCGCGTCGCCTACTGGCAGGGCCGCACCGCCGAGGCGGTCGGCGCCGACGAGGTGGCGCAGCGCCATTACGAGCAGGCCGCCGCCTACCCGATCACCTATTACGGCCAGCTCGCCCGGGCGAAGCTCGGCTCGGGCCTTGCGCTGCGCGCCGCGGCGGCCCCGACCCATCCCGGCCGCGAGTCCTTCGCCCGCCTCACCGCCGCCAAGGCACTGCGCCTCCTCTACGGCCTCGGCGTGCCCGACCTCGCGCTCGCCCTCCACGTCGACCTCTCGCAGCGGCTGAACGACGCCGGCCAGCTCGAGGCGCTCGGCGACCTCGCGGCCGAGCACCGCGACGCCCGCGGCCTTCTCGTCGTCGGCAAGTCCGCCGTGCAGCGCGGCTTCCCCCTCGACACGCACGCCTACCCGACCATCGGCATCCCGAGCTTCGACCCGGTCGGCGGGCGGGTCGACAAGGCGATGGTCTACGCGGTCGCGCGCCAGGAGAGCATGTTCGACCCGAAGGCGCAGTCGCACGCCGGCGCGCGGGGCCTCATGCAGCTCATGCCGGCGACCGCGAAGCGCACGGCGAAGCGCTTCGGCCTCAACTTCGACACCGACAAGCTCACGGCCGACCCCGTCTACAACGCCAAGATCGGCTCGGCGCACTTGGGCGAGCTGATGGAGGACTGGCGCGGCTCCCTCATCCTCGTCTTCGCCTCCTACAACGCCGGCGGCGGCAACGTGAAGAAGTGGATCGACGCCTACGGCGACCCGCGCCGGCCGGGCGTCGACGTGGTCGACTGGGTCGAGCGCATCCCGTTCTCGGAGACGCGCAACTACGTTCAGCGCGTGCTCGAGAACTTCCAGGTCTACCGCCACCGCCTCGGCGGCGACCGCAGCGCCGCCCTCCTCACCGAAGGCGACTTGCGCCGCAGCGCCGCCCTTCATTAGAAGGCATCTCGGTATTCACCTCTCCCCGCTTGCGGGGAGAGGCCGACTCGGCGAAGCCGAGCGGGTGAGGGGCCGGGGGAGCGTGGCGCGTGTCACCCAGCCCCTCACCCGGTCGCGCTCCGCGCGACTCGACCTCTCCCCGCAAGCGGGGAGAGGGAAAGCCACCATGGCCGACTACGCGGAACTCTTCGTCACGTCCGGCGACGGCCTTCGCCTCTTCGCCCGCGACTACGGCCCCCGCGCCGGCCCGAGCCTGCCGGTGGTGTGCCTGCCGGGCCTCGCCCGCACCTCGGCCGACTTCCACGAGCTGGCGCTTGCGCTGTCGCAGGACGGCAAGCGCTCCCGGCGTGTCCTCGCCCTCGACTACCGCGGGCGCGGGCGCTCGGGCTACGACCGGAACTGGAAGAGCTACGACGTCAAGGTCGAGGCCGCCGACGCGCTGCAGGTCCTGACGGCCGCCGGGATCGCGGAGGCGGTCTTCGTCGGCACTTCCCGGGGCGGCATCGTCGCGATGGCGCTCGCGGCCGTCCGCCCGGCGCTCGTCCGCGGCGCGGTCCTCAACGACATCGGCCCGGTGATCGAGGGCAAGGGCCTCGTGCGCATCCGCGGCTACGTCGGCAAGCTCCCCTCCCCGGGCGATTACGCGGCCGGCGCCGAGATCCTGAAGCGGCTGATGAGCGCCCAGTTCACGGCGCTGACCGAGGCCGACTGGCTCGCCTGGGCGCGCGCGACCTGGAAGGAGGAAGGCGGCCGCCTCGTCCTCGACTACGATCCGGCGCTTGCCCGCACCCTCGAGGGCCTCGACCTCGAGGCGCCGCCGCCGCCGCTCTGGCC
>DASVVU010000087.1:0-5331 GCA_036386395.1 Beijerinckiaceae bacterium
GGCCGCGCGGGGTGGGGGTCGCCGGCATGGAACTCTCCGTCGACGCCGGCCTGCCACCTTATCAGCCGCAGGGCCAACCCCAGGCGATCCGTATGGCCCTGCCCCTGCGGCTGATGGGGATTGAACCTTTCGTCGGCAACCCACTCTATGCCCGCGACCCCCACCCCGCTCGGGGCTCCGCCCCGAGTCGGCCCTCCCCGCAAGGGGGAGGGAGAAGCGTAAGCCCCCGGAGATGGCATCCCGCCGCCGCTCCGCTATATGGCGGGCGCGCCGCCACGGCGCATCGGAGCTTTCCCATGAGCGGATCGACACGAACGAGCGCGGACCTCGACGTGCGGCGGCGGAAGGTCCTTTACCGGGCCTGGCACCGGGGCATCCGGGAGATGGACCTCATCATGGGGCGCTTCGCCGACGCCGAGATCGGGACCATGCCGGACGAGGAGCTTGCGGAATTCGAGCGCCTCATTGAGGTGCCGGACCGGGATCTCTATCTATGGATCACGGGCGAGGCCGAGACGCCGCCGAACTACGACACTCCCGTCTTCCGGCGCCTGAAGAGCTTCCACACCCACGACGCGCCGATCCATTCGTGATGTCATTCCGGGGCGACGCCCCCGGGTCCGGCCTTCGGCCGGCCCGAGGATAAACTGAGCGTCGAGCCCGACCCGAAGGGCGGCGCGAAGCGACGAAACCCATAACCACAGTCGGAGCCAACTTGAGCGCAGCGGTGTTTATGGGTCCCGGGCTCGGCCCTGCGGGCCGCCCCGGGATGACAGTTTGAGATGACCGTGCATAAGACCCTGACCCCGACCCTCGCCCGCGCCCTCGACGCCCTGAAGCGGGGCGACCAGGCGACGCTTGCGAGCGTGCCGGACGGCTTCGACGCCCTCGTCGTCGCCGACCTCGCGCGCGCGCTCTCGGGCGCGGCCGACGGGCCGGCCGTGCTCGTGCACGTGGCGCGGGACGGTCTGCGCCAGCAGGCGCTGCAGAACGCGCTCTCGTTCGTCGCGCCCGAGATCGAGGTGCTGGCCTTCCCGGCCTGGGACTGCCAGCCCTACGACCGGGTCTCGCCGAACACCGGCGCGACCGCCCAGCGCATGACGGCGCTCGCGCGGCTGACCCGCTCGCGCACCTCGGAGGAGCGCCCGCGCCTCCTCTCGACCACCGTGAACGCGGTGCTCCAGCGCGTCCCGCCCCGCGCCCGCATGGCGAAGGAGAGCTTCTCGGCCGCGCCCGGCAACATGGTGAGCACGGACCAGCTCGTCGCCTGGCTCGAGATCAACGGCTTCCTGCGCACCGGCACCGTGCGCGACACCGGCGAATACGCCGTGCGCGGCGGCATCATCGACCTCTACCCGCCGGGGCTGCCGAACCCGATCCGCCTCGACTTCTTCGGCGACACCCTCGAATCGATCCGCGCCTTCGACCCCGAGACCCAGCGCACCGTCGGGCAGCTGCGGGCCCTCGATCTCGTGCCGATGAGCGAGGTGCAGCTCACGACCGAGAGCATCCGCCGCTTCCGCCAGGCCTACGTCGCGCAGTTCGGCGCGCCGACTCGCGACGACCGCCTCTACGAGGCCGTGAGCGAAGGCCGGCGCTACGCCGGCATGGAGCATTGGCTGCCGCTCTTCCACGAGCGCCTCGACACGCTGTTCGACTACGTGCCGGGGGTGCCGGTGCTCTTCGACAACCACGTCGAGGACGCGGTCGGCGAGCGCCTGTCGCAGGTGAAGGACTATTACGACGCCCGCAAGAGCGCGCTCGCGACGCCCCAGGCCGGCATCGCTCCCTACAAGCCGCTGCCGCCGGAGGCGCTCTACTTCAAGCCGGAGGAGTGGGCGTCCCTCACGCAGGACCTCGCGCTCGCGCGCCTCACGCCCTTCGCCATCCCCGAGAGCGAGGGCCGGATCGTCGTCGACCTCGAGGCCCGGCGCGGTCGCGACTTCATCGCCGAGCGGGCCGAGGAGGGCACGAACGTCTTCGACGCGGCGGTCGCGCACGTGCGCGCCCTCCAGGGGCAGGGGAGGCGGGTGGTGTTCGCGTCGTGGTCCGAGGGCTCCCGCGAGCGCCTGTGCCACGTTTTGTCCGACCACGGCCTGACGCAGACCAAGACCGTCGGCCGCCTCGCCGACGCGCTCTCGGCCCCGAAGGACGCCGTGCCGGTCGCGGTCTGGGGAGTCGAGGCCGGCTTCGAGGCCGGCGACCTCGCCGTCCTCTCCGAGCAGGACATCCTGGGCGACCGGCTCGTGCGCCCGAAGCGGCGCTCGAAGCGCCCGCAGGACTTCCTCACCGAGGCCGCGGCGCTCACCCCCGGCGACCTCGTCGTCCACGTCGACCACGGCATCGGCCGCTTCGAGGGGCTGAAGACCATCGAGGCCGCTGGCGCGCCGCACGACTGTTTGGAGATCCACTACCACGGCGGCGACCGGCTGTTCCTCCCCGTCGAGAACATCGAGCTTCTGACCCGCTACGGCTCGGAGGAGGCCGAGGTCCAGCTCGACCGCCTCGGCGGCGGCGCCTGGCAGGCCCGCAAGTCGCGCATGAAGCAGCGCATCCGCGAGATGGCGGGCGCGCTCATGAAGATCGCCGCCGCCCGCGTCCTGCGCGAGGCGCCGAAGCTCGCCCCGCCCGAGGGGCTCTACGACGAGTTCGCGGCCCGCTTTCCTTATGAGGAGACCGAGGACCAGCAGAACGCCATCGACGCCGTCATGGAGGACCTCGCCACCGGCCGCCCCATGGACCGGCTGGTGTGCGGCGACGTCGGCTTCGGCAAGACCGAGGTCGCGCTGCGCGCCGCCTTCGCGACCGCCATCGCCGGGCGGCAGGTCGCCGTCATCGTGCCGACGACGCTTTTGGCCCGCCAGCACTACCGCACCTTCCAGGAGCGCTTCCGGGGGCTTCCGGTCCAGCTCGCCCAGGCCTCGCGCTTCGTGCCGGCGGCCGAGATGAAGAAGGTCAAGGAAGGGCTTGCCGACGGCACGATCGACATCGCGGTCGGCACCCACGCGCTCTTAGGCAAGACCATCAAATTCCGCGATCTCGCCCTCGTCATCGTCGACGAGGAGCAGCACTTCGGCGTCGCCCACAAGGAGCGCCTCAAGGAGCTGCGCGCCGAGGTGCACGTGCTGACCCTGTCGGCGACTCCGATCCCGCGCACCCTCCAGCTCGCCTTGACCGGCGTGCGCGAGCTCTCCCTCATTACGACGCCGCCCGTCGACCGGCTCGCCGTGCGCACCTTCGTGACGCCGTTCGACCCGCTGATCATCCGCGAGGCGCTGCTCCGCGAGCGCTACCGCGGCGGCCAAGCCTTCTACGTCGTGCCCCGGATCGAGGACATCGGGGAAGTGAAAGGCTTCCTCGAGCGGGAGGTGCCGGAGGCGAAGGTCGCCGTCGCCCACGGGCAGATGGCCTCGGGCCAGCTCGAGGACGTGATGACGGCCTTCTACGAGGGCAAGTTCGACATCCTGCTCTCGACCTCGATCATCGAGTCCGGCCTCGACATCCCGACCGCCAACACGCTCATCGTGCACCGGGCCGACATGTTCGGCCTCGCCCAGCTCTACCAGCTCCGCGGCCGGGTCGGGCGCGCGAAGACCCGCGCCTACGCGCTCTTCACCGTGCCGGCGAACCGGACGCTCACGGTGCAGGCCGAGCGGCGCCTCAAGGTGCTGCAGTCCCTCGACACGCTCGGCGCCGGCTTCCAGCTCGCCTCGCACGACCTCGACATCCGCGGCGCCGGCAACCTTCTCGGCGACGAGCAGTCCGGCCACATCAAGGAGGTCGGCTACGAGCTCTACCAGCAGATGCTGGAGGAGGCGGTCTCGGCCCTCAAGGCCGGCGTCGAGGAGCCGGTCGAGGACCAGTGGTCGCCGACGATCGCGGTTGGGACCCCGGTGATGATCCCGGAATCCTACGTGCCCGACCTCCAGCTCAGGCTCACCCTCTACCGCCGCCTCTCGACGGTCGAGACCGACGCCGAGATCGACGCCTTCGGGGCCGAGATGGTCGACCGCTTCGGGCCGCTGCCCGACGCGGCCGGGCAGCTCCTCAAGATCATGGCCATCAAGGTGCTGTGCCGGCGCGCCAACG
Source organism: Beijerinckiaceae bacterium (assembly GCA_036386395.1). Taxonomy (GTDB): domain Bacteria; phylum Pseudomonadota; class Alphaproteobacteria; order Rhizobiales; family Beijerinckiaceae; genus JAJKJG01. Next base: position 4,090 of record DASVVU010000087.1, read on the forward strand.
TCGAGAAGGTCGAGGCCGGCCCGAAGGGCATCATCGTGTCGTTCCGGGACAACGCCTTCGCGAACCCCGCCGGGCTCATCGCCTACATCGCCGAGCAGGGCTCCTTCGCGAAGGTCCGCCCCGACATGCGGATCGTCTTCACCCGCGACGTGGAGGCCCTAGACGAGCGCCTCAAGGTCACGACCGGGATTCTCCGCAACCTCGTCCGAATCGCCGAGCGCAAGAAGGCGGCGTGAGATTATGCGCCGTCATCCTCGGCCGGAGCGCGTAGCGCGGAGAGCCGAGGACCTCAGGCGTTAGGGCGCCTTCTGTGGAACGAGGTCCTCGGGTCTCGCTTTGCTCGCCCGAGGATGACGATCGTGGCGGCCGAGACTCAAAGCTCGGGCTTGTTCAGCGCCTTGGAGCCGAGCTCGCTCTGGAGCACGGCGGCGTAGCTGCCGCCGGGGACGCCGAAGGGCTGCTCGACCAGGATGATCGGGATGCCCGAATTCTTTGCTTTAAGACGCTGGTGCAAGTCCATGAATCGCTTGTAGTCTGCGGCCCTGCTGCGCTTCGGAAGCTGGAGCAGGATGGCGGCCGGGGGCGGGAGCAGCTCCAGCACTTCGTCGGTGGCCTCCAGGGACGTGGTCACGCTCGCGAAGCCGAGTTCGGCCAACTCGACCGACAGCGCATGCTCCGCGTTGCGGGCGCCGTCGTCGACCACAAGCACCTTCTGGAACCCGCTCATCACCACCCCAGCCCACGTTCGTTCTTCAAGGCTTACAGGAACGCCGATCCGGCGGATTTGTTGCATTGTGCGGCGATCAGGAAATCCCGATCACGATCCCGGCGAAGACGTCGGCCCGGAATCCCGAATCGGGCCACTCAGGCGAAGGAGAAGCATCCGCCGTGCCGCCGCGCACCCAAGGCCGGACCTCGGCCGCCGGGCCGGCGAAGCGGATCGTGCCGTCCGGGTCGCGCCGCACCTTGAGAAGGCCGTGGGCTGGGGCGTCGTCCCCGATCGAGACGGCGAAGCGCCCGGCGGAGCCCCGGGCGTGGGCGATCAGCGCCGTTTCGCCGAAGGCCACCACGTCGACGACGTTCTCCCTGAGCGGCGCCCTGGCCTTGAAGCGGATCGGGGCCGCGTGGACGAGAATCGTCGAGGCGAGGCGGGCGGCAAGGCCCGACGACGCGAGCGCGCCCTCGATCCAGCCCGGGGCGACGAGGTGGATCGGCGGGCCGCCCTCGATCGCCGCCGCGAGG
>DASVVU010000088.1:0-6784 GCA_036386395.1 Beijerinckiaceae bacterium
CGGCGGCGGCAGGCCGAGCTCGCCGAGCTCTTCCTCTGTTTTCTGCCACAGCTCTGTAGCCTCGTCGGCGAGGTGCAAACTGATCTCGGGCGCGTGCGGCACAGGGAGCACGCGGGTGTTGGCGCGAATGAAGGCCGCACGGTCCGCCTCGATCACGCTGCGAGCCCGATCATCGGGCCAGCATCGCGGTCCAGACGCGCTTCGCCGCCTCCATGACGTCGCGCTCGGTGAAGCCGTCGAGCACTCTTTTCCGTGCGGCCTCGCCCATGCGGGCGACGAGGCTTGGGTCGGCGGCGAGCCTCGCGAAGGCCTGCGCCAGAGCATCGGGGTCGTCCGGCGGCACCACGACGCCTTCGGCGCCGTCGCGCACGAGGCGTCGGCAGCCGGGCACGTCGGTGGTGACGAGGGCGCGCCCGGAAGCCCCGCCTTCGAGGAGCGTGCGCGGCAGCCCCTCCCCGCCCCGCGAGGGCAGGCAGCAGACGTGATGCGCGGCCCACACGCCGGCCACGTCCTCCGTGCGCCCGTGCCAAGTCGTCCCCGGCTCGCCAGACCACGCCCGTAGGGTCTCTTCGGGGATCGCCTTCGGATTCGAGGGGTCGGGCGCGCCGTAGAGGGACAGTTCGACGGTGGCGCCGCGCCCGCGCGCAATCTTCTGGGCTTCGACCGCCGTGTCGATACCCTTGGACCACAGCATCCGGGCCACGACCGCGATTCTCAGGGGCGGCTGCGGCGGCAGGGGCTGCGGCCGAAGGGCGTCGGCATCGACGCCCGCGCCGCCCAGGATGGTGACGCGCGAAGCGTCATCGGGGTCGAGGCCGACGAGGGCGGCGTCGTCCGGGTTCTCGAACAGGTAATGGGTCTCTCTCGTCTCGAGTCCGCGCACCAGCATCCGCACCGCCGTCCGGGCGCCCCGGCCCAAAAGATCTCGGCGCGCGCCCAAAAAGCCGAGGCCGGTGAGGGCGTAGACCCGGCGCGGGATGCCGGCCATGAGGGCTGCGGCGCCGCCGATCAGGATCGGGCGCAGCGCGATGCAGTGGACGATGTCGGGCCGCCAGCTTTTCAGGATCGCGGCGAGCCGCCCGGCCGAGTAGCCCGCCGCCATGGGGTTGAGGCTGCGCCGCTCGGCCTCCAAGGGAATCACTCTGGCGCCGGTGGCCTCGATGGCGGCGCGGTGGTCGCGGACCCGTGCGATGACGGCGACCTCGAGGCCGAGCTCCCGCGCCGCCCGGGCCAGGGGCAGGAAGTGGGAGGCGAAGAACCAGTCCTCGGTGACGACGAAGGCGATCCGCTTCGCCGCCGGAGGCGGCGCCTCCGGCGTGATCGCGGGCGCGGCATGGCGATCAAGGCGGGATTCCATCGCGGGTCCGTCACGGCTCCGTTGCGGGCATCGTTGCGGCTTTACCACGGACCCCGCTACGGAACCGCCTCGCACTGCGCTCGTTCCTCGACGAGTTGGATTCGGGGAAAAGGGACTCCATGGAAGGCTGGCTGCCGACCGTGCTCGGGAGCGTCGCGGGCCTGTTGTCCACGGCGAGCTTCGTGCCGCAGGTCTGGAAGGCGATCCGGGAGGGCGACACGGGCGCGATCTCGAAGCGCATGTACGTCGTCACCGTCACGGCCTTCGTCCTGTGGATCACCTATGGATTCGTGATCGGCGCCATGCCGCTCATCATCTTCAACTCCCTGAGCCTCCTCCTCAGCGGCACGATCCTGTTCCTGAAGATTCGCAACGACCGGCGCGAGGGCGCGGCGGCGCGGGCCTGAGGGCGCGTCACAGCGTGCAGGGAACCTCGAAGCTTCGGCTCCGGTTACCTTCGGCCACGCGTGAGGCGCCAAGCTCATGTTGCTCGATTCGCTCTCGTCCGACGCCATCGTCGATCCCCGCGACGCCGCCGAGAGCGTGGGGCTGACCTACGTCTCGGACGAGGAGCCCGGCATCCGCAGGAAGAAGGCCGGCAAGGGCTTCACCTACATCCGCCCTGGCGGCGGCAAGGTCGAGGACGAGCCGACGCTGAAGCGCATCCGCAAGCTTGCGATCCCGCCCGCCTACACGGACGTGTGGATCTGTACGAAAGCGAACGGCCACATCCAGGCGACCGGCCGCGACGCCAAGGGCCGCAAGCAGTACCGCTACCACCCGACGTTCCGGGAGGTCCGCGAGAGCACCAAGTACGAGCACATGATGGAGTTCGCCAAGGCCCTGCCGGCCGTGCGGGCCAAGGTCGCCGAGCACATGGCTCTCAAGGGCCTGCCCAGGGAGAAGGTGCTGGCGACCGTCGTCCACCTCCTCGAGACGACCCTGATCCGGGTCGGCAACGACGACTACGCCAAGGAGAACAAGAGCTACGGCCTCACGACGCTCAAGAACCGGCACGTCGAGGTCGACGGCGCGGAGCTGCGCTTCCAGTTCAAGGGCAAGAGCGGCAAGACCTGGAACCTCAAGGTCAAGGACCGCCGCATCGCCAGGATCGTGCGGGCCTGCCAGGACCTGCCTGGCCAGGAGCTGTTCCAGTACGTCGACGAGGACGGCGAGCGCCGGGACGTGACTTCTTCGGACGTCAACGCCTACCTGAGGGAGATCACCGGGCGGGACGTCACCGCCAAGGACTTCCGCACCTGGCACGGCACCGTCATGGCGGCCCTCGCCCTTCAGGAGTTCCAGGGCTTCGACACGCAGGCCCTAGCCAAGAAGAACATCAAGGCCGCGATCGAGCGCGTCGCCTCGAAGCTCGGCAACACCCCGACCATCTGCCGCAAGTGCTACGTCCATCCCGAAGTGCTGACGTCTTATGTCGAGGGCCAGCTCCTCCTCGAGATCAAGGAGGAGGTCGAGGAGGAACTGCGCGAGGAGCTGCCGCACCTCAAGCCCGAGGAGGCCGCGGTGCTGACCCTCCTCGAAGCCCGCCTCAAGCGCACGCTCACGGACAAGCTCCGCGACAGCGTCGCGCTGCTCGGGGGCGGGAAGGGGAAGAAGCCTGCGCGTGCCAAGAAGAGCGCCGTCGCGCGGAAGGCCCGCTCGCGATCGACCACACCGGCCGAAGCGCGGGCCTAATTCTCCTCCCCTGCGGGGAAGGGAAAGGGGGCACGGCGCAGGCTCAGGCCTTGGAACTCGGTGTGGCACGCGCGCAATCCACTTACTCGCCTGACAGAACGCCTTTTCAAAGAAGATCGAGAACCCGCTCACTCCTCGCCCTGTTCACGCCTATCACAACTTCGTCCGGTGCATTGGACGCTGCGCATGAGCCGGCGATGGCGGCCGGCGTGGCTGACCGGCTTTGGGAATTCAGCGATATGGCCGCGCTGGTCGAGGCTGCCGAGTCGAGGCCCGCGAAGCGTAGGCGTACAAGAACGTGCAGCCTAGAGCCAGGGTCGGAGCGGATTCATGCAAGGAACGGAAGGCTACCGTGAAGAGGCGGCGACGCTGATACCGCGGTATGAGGGACTGATTTTCGAGGACGTGCACCGTGAGACGATCCACCTCTTCCCCGCGCCGCCCGCCCGCGTTCTCGACGTGGGCGCCGGGACCGGACGGGATGCGGCGGCGCTCGCCCGAGCGGGGTATTCCGTGACGGCGGTCGAGCCCACGCCCGAGTTTCGGGAAGCGGGTCGGCGCCTTCACCCGGGGCTCGGGCTGACGTGGCTGGACGACGGCCTTCCGGAGCTTGCGCGCGTCTCCGGACCGGCGGGCGGTTTCGACCTGATCCTTCTCACGGCGGTATGGATGCACTTGGATGCCGCATCCCGGGCCGTCGCGATGGCGCGCCTCGCTCGGCTCGTCGCGCCGACGGGCCTGATCGCGATGGCTCTCAGGCACGGCCCGGTCCCGCCGGGGCGGCGCATGTTCGACGTATCCGCGACCGAGACCGGTGCGCTCGCCGAACGGTGTGCGCTGCGCCTCGTCCACGAAAGCCGGCGCGAGGACATGCAAGGCCGCAACGATGTCACATGGACCTTCGTGGCGCTCGCCGGACCACGGTGGGAAGACCCGCTCCGGCGATAGTGGGGCGCAGACTTTCAAAGACCCCCTCTACCGATCGCGGAGCCTTTCGCAAAACCCGCCGCCGCGTCATGATCGGGCCTCCGAGCGCCCCAAGGCTCCCCATGTCCGTGCGCGCCGCTCTCGCGCTTCTGCTTGCCCTGATCGCGACGCCGCTCGCGGCGGCCGAGGCGGTGTTCCCCGGCAAGACCTGGGAAATGCCGGGCGCGGGCCCGCCCGCGGGCTGGGACGCCGAGCGGCTGCGGGCGGCTGAGGCGCGCTTCCATGCGACGCGGCCGACGGCCGTCATGGTCGTGCACGACGGGCGCGTCGTCGCCGCCTGGGGCGACGTCGCGCGGACCGTCAACGTGGCCTCGGTCCGCAAGAGCGTGCTGAGCGCGCTCTACGGGATCGCCGTCGCCGAGGGCCGCATCGATCTCAAGCGCACGCTGGCGGATCTGGGCATCCAGGACAACGAGCCGCGGCTGACGACGGCGGAGCGGGAGGCGACGGTGCGCGACCTCCTGATGTCGCGCTCGGGGGTGTACCACGGCGCGTCCTACGAGACGCCCGACATGGCGGCGGCGCGGCCGGCGCGCGGCAGCCATCCGCCCGGCGCGTTCTGGTATTACAACAACTGGGACTTCAACGCGCTCGGCACGATCTACAGCCGCCTCACCGGCGAGAGCATCTTCGAGGCCGTCGAGAAGCGCATCGCCCGGCCGATCGGCATGGAGGATTACGAAGGCTGGAGGGACGGCCAGCTGACCTACGAATCGGTGTCGCAGCATCCCGCCTACGCGATGCTCTTCAGCGCGCGCGATCTCGCCCGTCTCGGCCTGCTCTTTCTCAACGACGGCGCCTGGGCCGGCCGGCAGATCGTGCCGTCGTCCTGGGTCAGGGAGTCGACGAAGCGCTGGTCCGACGCCTCCTACGGCATGGGCTACGGTTACATGTGGTGGGAGCTGCCGGAGACCTTGGGCCTTGGCGGAAGCGGGTTTGCGGCGCTCGGCTTTCGCGGGCAGGCGGTCGCCGTGATCCCGGCAAAGCGCCTGGTCGTCGCCCAGACCGCGGACCGGCACGACGGCCTCGTCCAGCTCGACGCCTCGCACCTGTTCCGGCTCGTGCGCCTCATCGTGGCCGCGCACCCGGGCGGGTAAGGGCGCAACCTTCGCCGCGCCCGCCGCGTTCTCGCTTCATCGAGCGGGAGGCGGCATGCGGGTTCACCATCTCAATTGCGGGCTCATGTGCCCTCCCGGCGGGGCGCTGTTCGACGGCGTGAGCCAGGGGCTCACGGCGCGGCTCACCTGCCATTGCCTGCTCATCGAGACGGACCACGACGGCCTCGTCCTCGTCGATGCGGGCTTCGGCACGAAGGACGTCGTGGCGCTGCAGGAGCGCATCAGCCCGTTCTTCGTCTGGCTCGACAACATCCGGCGCGATCCGGAGCTCACGGCGCTCGCCCAGGTCGAGGCGCTCGGGTTCTCCCCCGGCGACGTGCGCCACGTCGTCATGACCCATCTCGACTTCGACCACGCCGGCGGCCTCGGCGACTTCCCATGGGCGACGGTCCACGTCTCGCGGCGCGAGCTCGATGTCGCCTCAAGGAGGCAGGGCCCGCGGGAGAGTCGGCGCTACTCCAGGCAGCAGCTCGACGACGTGCGCCATTGGGAGACCTACGAGACCGGCGGCGGGCGCTGGTTCGGGTTCGAGGCCGTGCGCGAGCTCGACGGGCTCCCGCCCGAGATTCTTTTGGTCGCCCTGCCCGGTCACACCGAAGGTCATGCCGGCGTCGCCGTCGACCTCGGCGAGGGCTGGCTGCTGCATGCCGCCGACGCCTATTTCCACCGCCACGAGATGGACCGCCCCGAGCGCGAGTGCCCGCCGGGCTTGCGCGGCTACCAGCGCATGATGGCGGCCGACTACGACCTGCACCTGCACAACCAGGCGCGCCTGCGCGAGCTCTACCGGGACCGGCGCCAACCCATCACCGTGTTCTGCACCCACGACCCGGTCGAGTTCGAGGCCCTGCGCGATCTCAACGTCTCGGCCGGGCTCCCGGCGCGCGGCAACGCCGGCCGCGCGGCGTGGCGCGACCGCGAGTCCCGTGACGGGCGCGCCGCTTCCGCTTAAGCTCGGCCGCAGCGCCGCGGACCGCGGCCGGGGAGGACGTGATGGAGCTCGACGCGCTGTTCCTGTCGCGGGTCCAGTTCGCGTTCACGATCTCGTTCCACATCATCTTCCCGTCCTTCACGATCGGGCTCGCGAGCTGGCTCGCGGCGCTCGAGTTCCAGTGGCTGCGCACCGGCCAGCCGATCTACCGCAACCTGTTCCGCTTCTGGGTGAAGGTCTTCGCGGTGTCCTTCGGGCTCGGCGTCGTCTCCGGCATCGTGATGAGCTACCAGTTCGGCACCAACTGGTCGCGCTTCTCGGAGTTCGCCGGCAACGTCGTCGGACCGCTCATTGCCTACGAGGTCATCACCGCGTTCTTCCTCGAGGCGGCCTTCCTCGGCATCGTGCTGTTCGGCTGGGAGAAGGTCGGCGACCGGCTGCACTTCCTCGCGACCTGCATGGTGGCCCTCGGCACGCTCCTCTCCGCCTTCTGGATCCTCTCCGCGAACTCCTGGATGCAGACGCCCGCCGGCCACGAAATCCAAAATGGCATCGCCGTGCCGGTCGACTGGTGGCGGATCGTCTTCAACCCGTCCTTCCCGAACCGCTTCGCCCACATGGTCATGGCCTGCTACCTGACGACCGCCTTCGCAGTCGCCGGCATGTCGGCCTGGATGATCCTCAGGGCCCGCGAGG
>DASVVU010000089.1:0-2173 GCA_036386395.1 Beijerinckiaceae bacterium
GTCGAGGTTCTGGCGCAGGGAGACCACGAACTGGATGTGGCCCGTGAACTCGGCCATGGTGATCAGCGACTTGTAGGCTGCGACCTCGAAGTTCTCGAAGGCGTTGTTGGCGAAGGTGTTCTTGAGGATCTCGTCGGCCATCGGCACGTGCGCGAGCGCCGCGGCGTTGCCCATGATCTGGGTGATCCAGTCCTTGAGGAGCGAGCGGTCCTCGCCGAGTTCGTGCAGGATCTGGTCGATGCGCTCCTCGTGGCGGTTGGTCTCGTCGAGGTGGCGGCGCAGCACCGCCTCCATCTCGGGGTAGTTGGTGACCCGCTCGATCTGGCGCTGCATGATCTGGCGGGCCTCCTTCTCCATGGCGTGGGCGTTCTTCACGCCGGTGATGAAGATGGCCTGCACCGCCTCCTTTCCGCTCGCGCCGAGGTCGGCGAAGGACGTGGAAATCGCCATTGTTCAGGCTCCCGTTCTGGTGTGTGACGGGTCAACGGGAGGACGGCGGCGGGGGTTCCCCGGCCACGCTTGTCGATGCGGCGCCGCCAGACCTTGGCCGCGCCGGCGCACTTTGCGATTCCGCTGGTTTTTTGCCGCAATCGGTGTATAGGAGCCTCGTCTCGCGCCGGGTTTCCCGGCGCGATGCGTTTCATGCGACCGCGCTGGACGACATCCCGGCCCGGCCGCTTCCGAGGCAGAAGGCTCCCCCATGAGCCGGCCTCCTTCGACACCCACGAGAAAGGACATCCGATGTCGATCACGGCGGAGCGCAAGACCGCGCTCATCAAGGAACATGCCCAGAAGTCCGGCGACACCGGCTCGCCCGAGGTCCAGGTCGCGATCCTGACGGAGCGCATCAACAACCTGACCGACCACTTCAAGGCCCACACCAAGGACAACCATTCCCGGCGCGGCCTCCTCAAGATGGTGTCGCAGCGCCGCTCCCTCCTCGACTACGTCAAGAGGAAGGACGAGCCGCGCTACCGCGCGCTCATCGAGAAGCTCGGCATCCGCCGCTAGCTCTCGGACCTTTCGTCCGGGGCCCGGCCCCGGGCGGACCCGTGGCGGCCGGAACGGTCCGGCCGCCGAACCCGGCGACGAAACGATGACCATGGCAGGATCGCCGGCGGTTTTTGACCTCCCCCTCGATGGGGGAGGTCGAGTCGGCGAAGCCGACCGGGTGAGGGTGGTAACGCCAGCCTCTCCGTAGAGGTCGAGCTTCCCCCCTCACCCGGTCGCGCTCCGCGCGACTCGACCTCTCCCTCCAGGGGAGAGGGAGAAGAACCGCCCGCCGTCTTGCCTGGCATCGGGTCGCCGCCCCGACCGCATGAAGGCAAAAGACATGTTCGACATCCAACGCGAAGAGCTGATCTGGGGCGGGCGCAAGCTCGTGATCGAGACCGGCAAGATGGCCCGGCAGGCCGACGGCGCCGTGGTCGCCACCTACGGCGAGACCACCGTGCTCGCGACCGTGGTCTCGGAGAAGCAGCCGAAGCCCGGCTTCGACTTCTTTCCGCTGACCGTGAACTACCAGGAGCGCACCTACGCGGCCGGCCGCATCCCCGGCGGCTACTTCAAGCGCGAAGGTCGCCCGACCGAGAAGGAGACGCTGACCTCGCGCCTCATCGACCGGCCGATCCGGCCGCTGTTCGCCGAGGGCTACAAGAACGACACCCAGGTGGTCGTGACCGTGCTCTCGCACGACCTCGAGAACGACCCCGACATCGTCGGCATCGTGGCGGCCTCCGCGGCGCTGACCCTCTCCGGCGTGCCCTTCATGGGCCCGATCGGCGGCGCCCGCGTCGGCTACGTCAACGGCGCCTACAAGCTCAACCCGCCGCTCCCCGAGATGGAGAATTCCTCGCTCGACCTCGTCGTCGCCGGCACGCAGGACGCGGTCCTGATGGTCGAGTCCGAGGCGAAGGAGCTCGACGAGGGCGTGATGCTCGGGGCCGTGATGTTCGGCCACAAGCACTTCCAGCCGGTGATCGAGGCGATCATCCGGCTCGCCGAGAAGGCCGCGAAGGAGCCCCGCGACTTCACGCCCGCCGACCTCTCCGCGGTCGAGCAGGCGGTGCTCGCCATCGCCGAGCAAGACCTGCGCGAGGCCTACAGGAAGACCGTCAAGCAGGAGCGCTACGGCGCCGTCGACGCCGTCAAGGCCAAGGTCATGGCCGAGCTC
>DASVVU010000090.1:0-38543 GCA_036386395.1 Beijerinckiaceae bacterium
CGGGCGAGTCGTTCGCATCGCTGAAGCCGAAGTCGGCGACCGTGAAGCTGTAGTCCTGGTTCTCGAGGGCGGTGACGGTCTTGTCGGTGCCGGCCGGCGCGTCGCTCACCCCCGCGATGTCGAAGGCGAAGGTGTTCGCGCTCTGGTCGAGGTCGAGGCCGCCGTTGGCCGTGCCGCCGTCGTCCTGGACCTGGAAGGTGAAGCTCGCGGCGCCGGCACCGTTGACGTTCGCGGCCGGCGTGAACACGAGCTGGCCTGCGTTGATGTCGGCGACCGGGACGGTGTCGCCGGAGCTCACCGGGCTGCCGTTGTTCGTGAGCGTGCCGTTGGTGATGGTCCCGATCTTCACCGCCAGGAAGGCGTTGCCCTCGACCGCGTCGGAGAAGCCGAAGTCCGCCGCCGCGAAGGTGTAGGGGGCGTCCTCGTTGATGCTCTTGGTGTTGTTGGTCCCCGCCGGCGCGTCGTTCACGGCGTTGACGTCGACCGTGATGGTGTTGGCGCTCTGGTCGAGGTCGACGCCGCCGTTCGCGGTGCCGCCGTTGTCCTGCACCTGGAAGGTGAAGGAGGCATAACCGGCGCCGCTGGCGTTCGAGGCCGGCGTGAACTTGAGGAGGCCGCCGTTGATGGCGGCGGCGGTCACGGAGTCGCCCGCGTTCACCGCGACGTTGTTGTTGGTCAGCGTGCCGGCGAGCGGCAGGGTCGCGATCTTGACCGCGAGGAGCGCGCCGTCGACGTCGGTGAAGCCGAAGTCGGCCGCCGTGAAGGTGTACGCGACGTCCTCGTTGGTCGTGACCGTCTTGTCGGCGCCCGAAGGCTCGTCGTTGATCGCCGTGATGTTGACCTGCTTGCTCGCGGTCGCCGTCGCCGCGGCGCCGGAGCCCTGCCCGTTCCCCGGGCTGCCGTCGTTGAAGGTGTAGTCGAGGGTCACGCTCGCGGGCGGCGCGTCGCTCGAGTTGGTGTAGGCGACGTGACGGGTCACGTCGTCGACGAGCGCGCTCGTCGCCGTCGTGCCGGAGCCCGTGAAGTTGATCGTCAGCGTGCCGTTGAGGCTCGAGAAGGTGGCGAAGACCTGGCCGCCGGACTCGAGGTTCGAGCCGTTGACGGTGAACAGCGCGCCGGTGGTGTCGAAGGCGAACGTATCCTGCGCGCTGGCGGCGCCCTGGCGGGCGATCGTCAGGCTCGCGCCCGTGTAGCTGCCGTTGCCGCTGTTGAGCGGGTCGAGGTCGATGTCCGCCACGTTCGCGTCGGTGTCGAGCAGCACGGCGGTCTGCTCGTTCGTCGAGACCGAGCCGCTGACGTTGGCGATCGACGGCTGGTCGTTCACCGCCGTCACCGTCACGTTGATGGTGTTGCTGTCCTGCGTGCCCGGAGGCGGATTGGGATCGGTATCGGTGCCGGTGGCGATGATGCCCCCGAAGTTGTCGTTCGCCTGGAGCGTGATCGTCGCCGAGCCGTTGTAGTTCGCGTCCGGCGCGTAGGTTGCCGTCGCGATCGCCGTGTTGATGGCCGAAAGCGTTCCGTGGAACGTCATCGTGGCGTCGGTGGTGCCGTCGCCCGCCGTGAACGTCAGTCCCGCGATGGTCGTGAGCGTCAGGACGCCGTGGGTCCCCGACAGGATCACCTCGTAGACGCCGTTGGGCGAATCCGTCGCGTCGAGGTCCGCGATGGAGAGCGCGGTCCCGCCGGCCGTGGCGATGCTCGCAGGGGTGTCCTCGGAGAACGTCGCGGCCCCCGGCGACGCGGTGCCGACCGGATCGTTGATGGCCTCGACGTTGATGGTCGCGGTCGCGGTGCCGGTGTTGGTGCCGCCGTTGGTGGTGCCGTCGCCGTCGTTGAGCGTGTAGGTCACCGTCCGGGCCAGGGTGGACGGGGATTCCGAGGTGCTCGCGTAGGTGATGTTGTCGAGGAGCGCCTGGACGGCCGTCGGCGTCGCCGCGGCGCTCGTGAACGTGATGACGAGGTTGGCGCCGTTCACGCCGCCGCTCGCCGTGCCGATGGTCACGTTCTCGTAGGTGACGGTGGTGCCGTCGAAGCCGATCTGGCCAAGGCCGGTGCCCTGGTTGCGGATCGACAGCTGGTCGCGCGAGGTGCCGTTCGCCGTGAACGCGACGGTGAGCGTTCCGGTGTTGAAGTCGGTGGAATCGACGTCGGTGATGGTCGCGGCCGGCGAGATCACGGTCGCCGGATCGTTCTCCGTGTAGGCGAGCGTGTTGCCGGCCGTCAGCACCGGCGCGTCGTTGGTGCCCTGGATCGTGACGACGACGTGCTGGGTGTCGGTCAGCGTCCCGGGGCCGCCGTTGGAGTTGTTCGTGTCCGTCACCGTGACGGTGTAGTCGAGCTGCAGGCTCTGCCCGAAGCCCAGGAAGTTGAACGCCTCCGTGTTCGAGTTGAAGGTCCAGGTGAGCTGCGCGGTCGTGCCGGTCGTCGGGATGTTGATCACCGGCGAGGAGACCGTCATGTAGCCCTGGAGCGTGCCGTTCGCGATGCCGTTCGTCGGCCCGGTCGCGGCGACGGCGGTGACCGCCGCCGTGACCTGGAGCGAGTCGGGATCCGTCACCGTAAGCGTGTCGCTCGCCGAAAGCGCCGCGTTGGTCTCGTTGATGCTCGCTGCCGCGCTGTCGCCGGCGCCGTTCGCGTTGACGTCCGGCCCGTCGTTGATGCCGGTGACCGCGACGGTCGCGGTCGCCGGGTCGCTGTTGAGGAGGCCGTCGGTGACCGTGAACGAGATCGTGCGCGAGTTCGCGGTGCCGTAGTTGGTCGGGTTGTCGCCGGAGGTCGTGAAGCGGACCGAGTCCAGCACCGTCTGGTAGGCCGAGAAGCCCGCGTCGCCGGTGAAGGCGATGACGCCGGTCGTGGAATTGTAGGTGCCGGTAATGCCGCCGCTGTTGGTGAAGGTCAGCGTGTCGTTGCCGCTCATGAAGCCGTCGGTGATCGCGACCGTCGCGCCTTTGATCACCGTCTGGTCGGCGTCGTTGACGCTCGGGCCCGTGGCCACGTCGACGGTCGCGCCGGCGGGCGAGTTGAGGCCCGCGACCTCGGTGTAGGTCGAGCCAGCGCTGCTGACCGTCAGCGTCGGCGCGTAGTCGATCTCCATGCCGAGCGGGCCGCCGTTGGCGGTGTTCTCGAACGCGGTCGCGAAGAAGGTCGGCGCCGTCCCGGGCGCGGCGTTGAGGTTGCCGACGAAGATGCGCGAGCCGCCCTCGTCGGTCGCGGTGCCGTCGTGGCTCGCCGCCGTGTCGGTGTTGCCGATGGTGGTGACGTAGTACTTGCCGCCGATGGTGTCGACTTCGATGTAATTCAGCTGCGTCGTCGGGAACGGCTGCAGGGTGTTGGTCGCGGCGTTCGACTGCTGCTGCCAGATCTCGGTGTAGTTGTGGCTCGCGAGGTCGAGCTTGAAGATGCCGGCGGTGCCGTTCACCCCGAGCCGCTGCGTCGTGAAGTACAGCACCTGGTTCGCGACGTCGATGTCGATGCCGGCGAGCGACCCTTCCGATTCGGGGAAGTGGTTCGCCGGGTTGCCGCCGGCCCCGTCGGGATCGTCGCTGCCGTTGATCTGAACGATCTGGTAGTTCTCGACCGCCGGGTTCGGGTTCGAGAGGCTGTTGACCTTGGCGATGTAGTTGATCTTCGCCGTGCTGTTGTTGGTGTTGACGATGACGTAGGTGAAGTAGGCGGTGTCGTGCGCGACGTCGAGGGCGAAGTCGTAGATGCCGCCGGCGAAGCCGACGGTCGGCTCGACCGCGAGATCGAGCGGCCCCCAGTCGCTGACTGCGCCGCCGTTGTAGCCGATGGCCTTGAGGTTGTGGCCGACGACGATGTCGCCTTCGATGAAGTAGACCTTGTTGTTGACGGTGTCGATCTCGATGCCGTCGATGAACGAGTCGTCGTTCGAATTGGCGTCGTCGTTCGGGCGGTCGTAGATGACCGAGATCGTCGGGTTCGAGGTGCCGCTGACGAGGTCGGCGATGCTGCCCTTGAGGATGCGGGTGACGGTGGTGCCGTCGTTGTCGACCGCGAACCAGACCCCGTCCGCCACGTCGAAGGCGAGGTCGGTGAGGTGGTTGAAGTTCGGGTTGTCGCGGAACAGGCGCGTGAGGTTCGTGCCGACGTTCGAGGCTTCCTCGTTGTCGATGCGCAGGATCGCGTCGGACTGCCCGCCGCCGGCCATCACGGCGAAGAGCTGCATGTCCGGATTGGTGATGGGGCCGCCGAGCGAGGTGTCGGAGCGGTCGTCGTAGAGCGTGCCGCCGATGTCGTTCGAGTCCGTGCCGGCCCACTGCACGTTGTTGCTGATCGCCGTGAGCGCGGTCTGCTGGATCTGCGTGCTCTGGCCCATCCAGCGGGCGTTGTCGACGGCGACCGCGACGGCGGTGGTGCCGGCGGTGAGCCCCGTATTGGCGAGGCTGCCGTTGAAGGTCGTGTTCCCGTCGGCGACGTCGATGGCGTAGAGGAACCGCGTCGGCGTGTTCGCGTTCGTGCCCTGGTAGGCGTAGATCGTGTCGCCGCTGTCGCTCAGGTTCATCCCGGCCGCGGTCAGCTGCGCCTGCGTCACCGTGATCACGGTGCCGGCGGTCATGTCGGCGCCGGCCGTGAAGGTGAAGGTGCCCTCCCCCGCCGAAGCGGCCGGGAAGGCGGTGCCGTTCCAGTTCCGGTCGGTGAAGAAGATCTGCGTGCCGGAGCCGATGTCGCTCAGGAGGACGAAAGAGAAGCTCTCCGACGGAGCGTCGTCCGTTTGATAACGAACGATCGCGATGTCGCCGGCCGACAGAACAGAAGCCGCCATGTCAAATCTCCCGCGGAGCCATGTCGGCCCCAGCCGTCGCCGGCCATTCCCCTTCCCGGTCCCTTTTTCAGGGTATCGGAGCGCCCGCGATCGATGCGCGTGGCGGTTTCTTAATCAGTTGAAAACTATCACGTTAGGGCAAGGGCGCACAAGCGCACTTAAGACTTAGTAAACGCGAGAATTCCGGCCCCATCGCGCTGATAATTCTTGAAGAGCGGCAATAGTTTAAGCCTGGATCGGAGCCTTGTCGCCAGCCCGCAACCTTGGCCGTGGACCCGTCCGCGGGCGCGAAAAACGATCAAACGATTCTACCCCCGGCGGCGGAAATTCCGCCGCCGGTTGCAGTCCCGCCAAGGCCGCCGAGCCCCTCGGCGGGCGGCCCTAGAAGAAGCCGAAGTCGTCGGCGGCGATCGCCTTGTTGATGTGGTTCGAGAAGGTGATCGTCTCGGAGATCGTGTGGTCGGCCGAGGTGACGACCCACTGGTGCGAGTTGTGCCGCACGAAGGTCGCGCCCTCGGCCGCGGTGCCGAAGCCCTCGAAGCGGATGAAGTCGCCGGTCAGACCGGTGCCGTTGAAGTCGACCACGACGTCGCCGTTCGTCTCTCCCCGCCGGAACACGAAGGTGTCGGGGCCGTCGCCGCCGATCAGGGTGTCGAGGCCGGCGCCGCCGTCGATGTAGTCGTTCAGCGTGCCGCCGTCGATCCGGTCGTTGCCGGCGCCGCCGAGGAGCGTGTCGCTGCCGTTGCCGCCGTTGAGCGTGTCGTGGCCGCCGCCGCCGCGCAGCTCGTCGGCGCCGTCCATCCCGAACAGGGTGTCGTTGAAGGCGCCGCCCCAGAAGGTGTTGTCCCTGGCGTCCCCGATCACGAGCTCGACGTTCACGTCCTTCACCGTGACGGCGAAGTCCTTGTCGAGGAACTGCCCCTCGGGGTCGGTGACCCGCACGGTGACGAGGTGCGCGGGGTTCTGCTCGTAGTCGAGGAAGTACTTGTCCGCGACCGTGATGGTGCCGGAGTTGTCGATGGCGAAGCGCCCGCCGGCGTCGTTCGTCAGCGAATAGGTGAGGGTCGTGCTGTCGGGGTCGACGCCCATGACCTGGCCGACGACGGTGCCGTTGGTGACCACGTTGTTGGCGTACTCGAACACCTCGAGCGAGGTCAGCTGGACGATGTCGGTCGGCGGCGACGCCGCCGTCACGTCGAAGGAGAAGGCGTTCGGGGACTGGTCGAGGTCGACGCCGCCGTTCGCCGTGCCGCCGTCGTCCTGAACCTGGAAGGTGAAGGAGGCGTAAGGCGTGCCGCTGCCGCCCGGCGTGAACACGAGGTGCCCGGCGTTGATGTCGGCGACGGAGACGAAGTCGCCCGCCGCGACCGCGCCGCCGTTGTTGGTCAGCGTGCCGGCGGCAGGCAGGGTCGTGATCCTGACCGCCGCGAGGCTGTTGCCGTCGACTGGGTCCGAGAAGCCGAAGTCGGCCGCCGCGAAGACGTAAGGATCGTTCTGGTCGATCGTCCGCGAGGCGTCGGCGCCGGCGGGCGCGTCGTTCACGGCCGCGACCGTGATGCTCTTCACGTCGGCGTCGGTCGCGGCGGCGCTGCCGGTGTGGCCGTTGTCGTTGGTCGTGACCGTCAGCGCGTCCGAGCCGTTGAAGTTGGCGTTGCCCGTGTAGGTGAGGCCGCCCATCGCCGCCAGTGTGGCGTTGATCTGGTTCTGCGTGCCCGTGAGCACGGCGGTCGCGGTGCCGTTGCCGCCGATCTCGCCGGCGGAAAGACCACCCGCGACGCCGGTCGAAACCGAAAGCGTCCCGTTCGCGACCGAGAGGGTGACGGTGACGTCCTGCGCCGCAGGATCCGCGTCGACGTCGGACACCGAGATGCCGGTGAGCGCGATCGCCTGGTCCTCGTTGCCCGACGCGGCGCCGCCGACCGCGTTGACCGGGGCGTCGTTGACCGCGATCACGGTGACCGTCGCGGTCGCGGGATCGCTGTTCAGGAGCCCGTCGGTGACCGTGAAGGAGATCGTGCGCTGGGTGTTGGTGCCGTAGGCGGTGGGGTTGTCGCCCGAGGCCGAGAAGCGGACCGAGTCGAGCACCGTCTGGTACTGCGCGAAGGTGCCGTCGCCGGTGAGGCTCAGGACGCCGGTCGCGGCGTTGTAGCTCCCGGCGATGCCGCCGCTCGGCGTGAAGCCGAGGGTGTCGACGCCGGCCATGAAGCCGGACGTGATCGCGACCGTCGCCCCCTTGATCACCGCCTGGTCGGCGTCGCTGACGCTCGGGCCCGCAGCGACGTCGGCAATCGCGCCGCCCTCGGTGTAGCCCGCGCCGGCGCTCGCCAGCGCCAGGGTCGGCGCGTAGTCGATCTCCATGCCGAGCGGGCCGCCGTTGGCGGTCGGCTCGAACGCCGACGCGAACACCGTCGGCGCCACGCCGGTGTCGCCGAGGCTGCCGACGAAGATCCGGGAGCCGCCCTCGTCGGTCGCGGTGCCGTCGAAGCTCGCAGGCCCGTCGGTGTTGCTCGCGGTGGTGACGTAGTAGTTGCCGCCGATCGTGTCGACCTCGATGTACTGCATCGACGTCGTCGGGAAGGGCTGCAGCGTGTTGAAAGCGCTGTTGGGCGGCTGGTCCCAGAGCTCGGTATAGGTGTTGGTGGCGAGGTCGAGCTTGAACACGCCGCCGTGGCCGTCCGCGCCCAACCTCTGGGTGACGAAGTAGAGCACCTGGTTCGCGGCGTCGATGTCGATGCCGGCGATCGCGCCTTCCTCGTCGGGGAGGCGGCCGGCGGCGTAGCCGTCGGGCGGGTCGCCCGCGTTGGCGATCGGGACGACCGCGTAGCCGCCTCCGGGGTTGCCGAGGCTGTTGACCTTGACGATGTAATTCTGCAGCACTAGGCCGGAGCCGGCATCGGACAGGACGTAGCTGAAATAGGCCGTGTCGTGCGTGGCGTCCAAGGCGAAGTCGAAGACGCCGCCGGCGAAACCGAAGATCGGGTCGGGCGCGATGTCGATCGGGCCGTAGTCGGTCACGGCGCCGCCGCCGTAGCCCACCTTCTTGAGGCTGTGGCCGCTGAAGATCTCGCCTTCGATGAAGTAGACCTGGTTGTTGACGGTGTCGATCTCGATGCCGTCGATGAACTTGTCGTCGCCCGCATCGGCGTCGTTGTTGGGATAGTCGTAGATCACCGCCAGGGTCGGGTTCGAGGTGCCGCTGACGATGTCGGCGATGTTGCCCTTGAGGATGCGGGTCGTCGTGCCGCCGTCGGAGTCGACCGCGAAGAAGACGCCGTCCTCGATGTCGAAGGCGAGATCCTGCAGGTGCGTGAAGTTCGGGTTGTCGCGGAACAGACGCGTCAGGTTCGTGCCGACATCGCTCGCCTCCTCGTTGTCGACGCGCACGACCGCGTCGGACTGGCCGGAGCCGGCCATGACGGCGAAGAGCTGCATGTCCGGGTTGGTCAGGGGGCCGCTGATCGAGGTGTCGGCGCGGTCGTCGTAGAGGGTCCCCGGACTGTTGTCGGTGTTGCTGCCGTGCCAGGAGGCGCTGCTGCCGATCGCGGCGAGCTGGGTCGCCTGGACCTGCGTGCTCTGGCCCGCGTAGGAGGCGTTGTCGAAGGCGACCGCGACGGCGGTCGTGCCGACGCTCAGGCCCGTGTTGGCGAGGTTGCCGTTGAATGTCGTGTTCCCGTCGGCGACGTCGGCCGCATAGAGGAACTTGGCCGGCGTGTCCGCATCCGTGCCCTGGTAGGCGTAGATCGTCTCGCCCGTGTCGCTCAGGTTGATGCCGGCCGCGGTCAGCTGCGCCTGCGTGATCGTGATCACCGTCCCGGCCGCGATGTCGGAGCCGACCAGGAAGTCGAGGGTGCCGTCGCCCGCGGCGTTCGTGAACGCGCTGCCGGTCCAGGCCCGGTCGGTGAAGAAGATGTGGGTGCCCGAGCCGATCGGGCTCAGGGCCACGAAGGACAGAGCATCGGGCGCATCGGTGTCATAGCCGACGATCGCGATATCGCCAGCCATCAAGTTCGTGGCAACCATGGTCAAAATCTCCCCGTTCGGCTCGAAGCCCGTAGCCGCCGGCATTCCCCTTCCCGTCCCTTTTTCAGGGTTCGGTTGCGCGCCCGCATTCCATGTGCGTGGCGTCATCTAAGTTCAGGAAACTAGCACGTGTAGAAAAGGTCGCAAGGAACTATTGCGTGCGGCGCAAGGCCACACAAGCATACTTGTAAAATATGCAGGTTCTGATCGTTGCTCAAGCGCTGTCCCGTTCACCGGCTGGCGCCTAATCGCTAGGTCGAGCATGGCTTGGCGCTGCTGCTCACTATAGCGGCTGCTTTCATGGCTTCCGATCCTTCCTGGTTCGGCGCCGGAGCGATTGATGGGCTACGTGCCCATCCAGTTGCAACCTAGATAATAACATAGTTGATTTCGCAATTATGACGTGTATGTTGAACCCGCTTCCACCTCGGAAGCGCCGCGTACCGATCCGAAGACCGGCTCCGTAAAGGCTCTCATGGCCCCGGCGACCGGTCCACAGGGGCAAACCACTTCTTAAGCGGCGCTCGTCCGGCGTCGTCAGCTCAAGCACGGGAGTCCGATCATGGCGCAGCCCTACGTCGGAGAGATTCGCATGTTCGCCGGCAACTTCGCCCCGGCAGGGTGGATGTTCTGCGACGGCCAGCTCCTGCCGATCTCCGAGAACGAGACGCTGTTCCAGCTGATCGGCACCACCTATGGCGGCGACGGGCAGAGCACCTTCGCGCTGCCGAACCTGCAAAGCCGGGTGCCGATCCACCAGGGCAACGGCTTCATCCTGGCGGAGACGGGCGGCGCCGAGGAGATCACGCTGACGACCCAGCAGATCCCGGTCCATACCCACCTCGCTCTGGCGGCCAGCACCGGACAGGTCACGTCCTGCGCCAACGCCGTCCTGGCGCTCGCGACGAGCCAGCAGACCGGGATGCGCATCTATACGCAGGCGACGCCGGCGGCGACGCCGCTCCATCCCAGCACCATTTCGGCAATCGGCGGCAGCCAGCCGCACACCAACATTCAGCCGACGCTCGCCTTGAACTTCATCATCTCGCTCTTCGGCCTCTTCCCCTCGCCGACCTGACGCCGAACTTCCAGCGGACCTGAACCTCAACTCCCCGGGAGCCCCCCATGGCAGACCCCTTCGTCGCCGAGATCCGCATCTTCCCGTTCAACTTCGCGCCCAAGGGCTGGGCGATGTGCAACGGGCAGATCCTGCCGATCTCGCAGAACACGGCGCTGTTCTCGCTCCTCGGCACGACGTACGGCGGCGACGGGAAGAGCACCTTCGCCCTGCCGGACCTCAGGGACAACGTGCCGCTCCACGCCGGGCAGGGCCCCGGCCTCTCCCTCTGGGATCTCGGCGAGATCCAGGGCAGCGAGTTCGTGACCCTGCTCGAATCGGAGATGCCGGCGCATACGCATGGGTTCATGACCCGCTCCGGCCCCGGCACCACGACGGATCCCACGGCCGCCACTCTCGCGATCACGAGCTGGGTCTCCGGCACCTCCTTCGGCGCGGTGACCGCCTATACCTCGACCGTGCCGGCCAACGCGCAATTCGCGCAGAACACCCTCGCGGTGGCGGGCGGCGACCTTCCGCACAACAACCTGATGCCCTACCTCGTCTTCAACTTCTGCATCGCCATGCAGGGCGTGTTCCCGCCGCGGTCCTGATCGCTCATCGACGGCGGCATCTCGACCGCTCCTCAACCTTCAAGGAGTAGACCACCATGGCGGAACCGTTCCTGTCCGAGATCCGGATCATGTCCTTCGATTTCGCGCCTAAGGGCTGGGCAATGTGCAACGGCCAGCTCCTGCCGATCAACCAGAACCAGGCCCTGTTCTCGCTGCTCGGCACCGCCTACGGCGGCGACGGGCGCGTCAACTTCGCGCTGCCGGACCTGCGCGGCAGGGTGCCGGGGCACTGGCAAGGCGGGAGCTTCACGACCCTCGGCCAGCGAGGCGGCGAGCAGGCGCACACGCTGACCGGCGGCGAGATGCCGACGCATACGCACCTCGTGTTCGGCCGCACGGACGAGGGGAACACCGGGACTCCGGGCAGCGGCGTCGCAATGGCGACGGCGTTCGCGATACAGGCGGACCAGAGCAAGCTGCCGGTCAGCATGTACAGCACCAACGCGCCTCAGGACCGGCAGCTTTCTCCCAATGCCGTCGCCAACGTCGGAGGTAGCCAGGCGCACCTGAACATGCAGCCCTTCCTCGTGCTCACCTTCTGCATCGCCCTGCAGGGCATCTTCCCGTCCCCGAACTGAGGGGGCATGTCTCGTCCGGGCGGCGGTGCCCGTCCGGACAGGTTCGACGGACTCGAACTCGGGGATGCTCCCAAGAAGAGCGTGGAACGGCGTGCAACGGGTGAAACGGGCTTGCGCCGTCAATTCCCGAACGGAATCGCCCGTCGGACCGATTCGGCGGACGATGGCGCAGGCCCCGCGTCCGGGTCCGAAAATGCTTCGCGCTTTCAGTTGAACGACGCTTGGTAGTTCTGGCGGTCCCGCGCCGGCGTATGCACCGGCATGACGTAGAGCTCGAAGGACGGCCCGTCCTCGACGGCGAGCCTGTACATTCCCTCGGACAGCACGTCCCCCGGCGGCCCGCGGAAGATCAGGTTGAACGGCTCGCGAAAGTCCACCCCGGCCTCGTGGTCCTCGAGCCGGCGCTGCTCCACGACGGTCAGCGTCAGCGCGTGCCTCCCACCCTCGACGCGGAAAACTTTTTGGACGTGCGGGAGGAAATGCTGGGGCGTGAGCTGTTCGGCCATGGGTCCTGCGGGGATGGATTGCATTCGCACCTGACCACTACTATTGCGAGTAAATCACCTGCCTGCAACCTCTGACATGCGATCCCCACACTCGCTCGCGATCCCCTCCCCGCTCGGCCTCCTGCGGCTGCGCTCCGAGGAGCCCCGGGACCAGGATTTCCGCTTCCGGCTGTTCTGCGATTCGCGCTTGCCCGAATGGTACCGGGTGTGCCTTGAGCCCGCCGTCCGCGAAGCGCTCATGCGGATGCAGTTCGAGTCCCAGACCACGACTTACGCGCAGCGCTTCCCGCGGGCCCGCTTCGACATCATCGAGCTCGAGGGCGAGCCCATCGGCCGCATCGTCGTGAACCGCCCCGGCCCCTTCATCCACATCGTCGACCACGCCATCGTGCCCTCTTTGCGCAACCGCGGCCTCGGCACGGCGATCATGCTGGCCCTGATGGACGAGGCTGCCGCGGCGAGCATCCCCATGCGCCTCAAGGTCGCCGACGCCAACGACCCGTCCCTGAAGCTCTACCGGCGCCTCGGCTTCACCCCCATCGAAGAGGCGCCGTTCTACATCGAGCTCGAGTGGACGGCCCCGCATCCCGCCTAAGGTGTCCCGCAGGTCGGTTGAGCCCTGCCGGCCGGGCCGGTATGCCTGTCGCCGAACCGATCCCTCTGCATGGCGGCGCCCCGGCTTGCCCACCCTTCGCTCCTTCCGTTCCAGGCGGACGCTCTCGGGCTTCGTCGTGCCGCGGCACGCGAGGGTGCTGCCCCTGGAAGGGCGCACCTATTTCCGCCTCCCCAACGGCACCCTCGCCGACGATTCGGGCGAGAGCGTCGACACGCCGACGGCGTTCAGGCTGGTCGAGGTCGAGGCTGCCCTTCGGGCGAAGGAGGACGGCGCGCCGGGGCGCCTCCCGGCCCGCACGACGCTCGCCGCCCTGGTCGCCCGGGAAGCCTGGGTCGGCCTCCTCCTCGCCTCGCTCATCGGGTATACCGCCCTCGGCCTCTACCTGCTGCTGGTGCTGCCCGGGCATCTTCTCGGCTTTTGGTAGCTTTCGGCGAGATTTCCGGTTTCTGTGCAGAACCCGGTCCGCGCCCCTTAACCTGCCGTTAACCCTGAGCTTCAATTCTAGTTAAACAAAGAGGTGGGGAGCGAAGCATGTTGATGCTGCTGACCGGGATCGTGATCGGGTTCCTGCTCTCGGCGGCCGTGTTCGCCAGCATGGCGCGGGTCGAGCTGCACTAGCCCCGGACGGCCACTCCGGATAACCTCGCGCCGGTCACGGCCGGTGCGGGAGCGCGGAGCCTTGCAAAGAGTCTTACCGGACGAAACCCGGCCTGCGCCGCACCGCGCCCCGCGCTATCTCGCTCTCGGATCCTGCCTCCTCATCGCTATCCTCGCCGCCATCGCCGGCGCGTCGCTGCGCCTGGCGAAGCCCGTCGACCCGCCCGATCCGGCGTTCCTGGAGCGCCTCGCGGCCTGGAAGGCGCTCGCCCCCGAGGCCGCGCGCATGCACCACCTCCAAGGCCCGGCGCGCGCGCCCTGACGAAGCCGAAGCGCTTACTCCTCAGGTCTGCCCGGGCCTGAGCTTGTAGAAGATGTGGCGGCCGATCACGTCCATCTTCTTCAGCCGCTTCGCCCAGCGCGGGCGCACGTAGTCGGCGTGGTAGTGGGTCGCGGCGCCGACGTCGGCGAGGTAGGTCTTGCCCTCGAGCACCTCCTTGGCGACCCGGCTCGCGCTGCGCCAGGAGTCCGAATCCGTGATGCGCAGCGCCTTGCCCTCGCAGGCGAAGGTGAACTGGCAGGCGAGATGCCGGTGCCGGTTCTGGTACACGACGCCGCAGATCGAGGACGGGTAGAGGCCGCTCTTGACGCGGTTCAGCACCACCTGGGCGACCGCGGCCTTGCCCTCGTCGGGCTCGCTGCGGGCCTCGAAGTAGACCGCCTCGGCGAGGCAGCGCTGCTCGCGGCTGAGATTGTCCGGGTTGATCAGCTCGGCGTAGTTCGGCTTGTCGGCCGGGTCGCGGGCAACGGCCGTGGCGTTGCGTCCGCGGTCGAGGCGCGGGCTCATCCCGAAGTGGAACGAGACCGGCGCCGCCGCGATCTCGATCGGGGTCGCGTCGGCCGGCGCCGGCGTCGTCGACGACAGGGCGACGGCGCGCGGCACCGCCGGCGTCGCGCCGCCGGCCGACGGCGTGACCGCGCCCCGCGCCGTTCCGGTCGAGCCGCCGCTCGCCGCCGCCGGCGACTGCATCGAGGTCGCGGCGCGGGTCATGGTCGGGTCGGGGCCCTGCCAGGGCGTGAAGCCGGGCTCGGCCGCAAGGTCCGGCGGCTCGGCGTCAGCGACGAAGGCACTCGCGAGATCGCCCTCATGCGCACCGAAGAGCATGCGGCTCGCCGGATTGCGGGCCTCGCGCAGGTCGGCCCCGCGGCGGCTCAGCGTCGGCCGCAAGGTGACGATCGGGTCGCCCTTGCGGGTGCGGTCGACAGCCGGATAGGCGGCGACGCCCGTCTTGAGGTCGGAGCGGGGCGGAAGGCTCGCAAGCAGCGCCGCGGTCTCGTCCGGCAGGTCGAAGGAAAGACGCGCCTCGCGCACGAGGCCGCCAAGGTCGAGAGGCGGCAGGGCCGGGCTCGCCCCGAGCCCCACGGCGGAAGGCGGGACGAGGCCGCCAAGGGTGGGTGCCGTCGCGGTCAGGCGGGCGGCGCTGATGCCGGACTGGAAGTCGTGCCCGGCCGAGGCCGTGAACGACACGAGGAGGCCCGCGGCGAGCGCCCACGGCGCCGCGGTCGCGCAGACCCATCTCACGTTCGACCGGCGACGCTCTGGACGCAAACGAACCCCCGCGCCGTTCCCCGCGGGAGGCGCGGTCAGCCGTCAGGCTTCACCCCCGCGTCCTCCATCCAAGAAGTTATCGCGGGGTAACGTTGAGGGTTGGTTAAGCCGGCGAAGAGCTCGGGACTTGCGGCCCTCACGGCCCTTCCGGGCTGTGGTTGTCGCCGCGCTCGGGCGGGGCGCCGGGGATCAGCGGCTCGAACTGCGCCCGGCCCGGCCCGCCGTAGGGCGCCATGGGGTGGGGCGCCGCGTAAGCGGCGGCCGGCACAGCCGCGGCGGCATAGGGCATCGTGCGCTGCGCGACCCGGCGGTGCGTCCGCGTCTTCTTGACGTGGCGGGTCTGGGTCACGCCGCTACGCTCCCGCGCCTCGCCCGGGACCTCGAAGGCCGTCAGCGCGAAGGCGGCCGCGAGCGCAACGGCGGTGCCTTTCAAAAGCGATGTCATGCTGCTCCTCCGGTTCGGGCCGCAACCCTTGAGGCGATTGGCTCCCGATGGCAACGCGCGAGGCACCTCGGGGGAGCGCCGCTCGCGGGCTTGTGACGCATCTCCTATCAGTACCCACCGCCCCCGCCGCCGCTGTCCCGCATCGTGGGGTCATAGGCGGGCGGGCGCGCCTGCGCCGCCGGGACCGCCGGCTGCGCCGTCGCCCGCGCGGCCGGAACGGGCCGCTGGGCCTTCTGTTTTTTCGTCCGCGCCTGCTGCCTGCCGGCCTGGGCGAAGGCGTCCTGCACCGGCGCCTCGGCGAGGGCGCCCGCGGCGAGGAGCGCGAAGGAAAGCATCAGCGATCGGACGATGCGCGTCATGGCGTCCTCCACCATCACGCGGGAGGCTGCGCCTGCCGGAGCAGAAGCGCAAGGCACGAAGCCGCGAGGCCTCACTTCAGCCAGGCCGCGACCCCGAAGGCGATGAGCGCGGA
Organism: Beijerinckiaceae bacterium; assembly: GCA_036386395.1. Taxonomy (GTDB): domain Bacteria; phylum Pseudomonadota; class Alphaproteobacteria; order Rhizobiales; family Beijerinckiaceae; genus JAJKJG01. The sequence continues at coordinate 15,319 of DASVVU010000090.1, forward strand.
GCCGAGGACGCCGATGCCCCGCTCCTCCATGGTGAGCGGCGCGATCCCCTTGGCGCGCCCGAGCCGCATGAGGACGAGGTCGACGACGAGGGACGCGATCAGCGGCAGGACGAAGGCGGGCACCGGCACCACCTCGAGCGCCGGAATTTTCGCGATGGCGATGCCGGCGAGGACGCCGAAGGCGAGGAGCGCGGCGACGAAGATGTGTGCGGTGGTCATGTCCTCACCCGGTCGCGAGTGGAATCGAGCGGCGCTTCGCGAGTCTTGCGCTAGGTCCCGGATAGCCTTCCACTCCGCTTCGCTCCGTTTCAGGCTTCCGGGAAAAGGCAGTGGGGAGGTGCGCCAACTCTTTCCACCGCTTTCCCGGGCGCATGGAGCGCAAGCGGAATGCGACCCGGGACCCAGCGCAAGACTCCGCCGCGAAGCGGCGACCTTCTCGCGGAGATCCGCAGCGAGCGCTCACGCTTGGCTCGCGACCTTCCCCCCGAGCGCGGCCTGCGCGGCGGCAAGCCGCGCGATGGGGACGCGGTACGGGGAGCAGGAGACGTAGTCGAGACCGATCTCGCCGCAGAAGCGTACGGAGGCGGGGTCGCCGCCGTGCTCGCCGCAGATGCCGAGCTTGATGTCGGGGCGCGTCTTCCGCCCGCGCTCGACGCCGATCCGCACCATCTCGCCGACGCCCTCCCGGTCGATGGTGACGAAGGGATCGGAGGGCAGGATGCCTTTCTTGGTATAGGGTTCCAGGAAGGTCCCGGCGTCGTCGCGGGAGATGCCCAGCGTCGTCTGCGTGAGGTCGTTCGTGCCGAAGGAGAAGAACTCCGCCGTCTCGGCGATCTCGTGCGCCATGAGGCAGGCGCGGGGCAGCTCGATCATGGTGCCGACCTGGTAGTCGACGCGCTTGCCTGTCTCGGCGAACACCGCCGCCGCCATGGCGTCGATGCGCTCCTTGACGATGTCGAACTCGGCCCTGGTCACGACGAGGGGCACCATGACCTCGGGCACGACCGCGGCGCCGGTCTGCGCTTGCGCCTCGACCGCCGCCTCGAAGATGGCGCGGGCCTGCATCTCGGCGATCTCCGGGTAGGCGACGGCGAGGCGGCAGCCGCGGAAGCCGAGCATGGGGTTGACCTCGTGCAGCTCGGCGGCGCGGCGCTTGAGCTTGTCCGGCGAGGCGCCCATGGCCTTCGCGACGTCGGCGATCTCGGCCTCGGTGTGCGGCAGGAACTCGTGCAGGGGCGGGTCGAGGAGCCGGATCGTCACCGGCAGGCCCGACATGATGGTGAACAGCTCGACGAAGTCGTGCCGCTGCATGGGCAGGAGCTTCGCGAGCGCCGCGCGCCGTCCGGCCTCGTCGTCCGCAAGGATCATCTCGCGCACGGCGAGGATGCGGTCGCCCTCGAAGAACATATGCTCGGTGCGGCACAGGCCGATGCCCTCGGCGCCGAAACTCCGAGCCTTGCGGGCGTCGGGCGGCGTGTCGGCGTTGGCCCGCACCTTCAGCTTGCGGCGTTTGTCGGCCCAGCCCATGACGGTCGTAAACTCGCCCGACAGCTCGGGCTCCACCCGCGCGACGTGCCCCCGCAGCACCTGGCCGGTCGAGCCGTCGATGGTGACGACCTCGCCCTTCCTGAGCGTCACGCCGGCGACGCTCATGGTCTCGGCCCCATAGTCGACGCGGAGCGGCAGCGCGCCCGAGACGCAGGGCTTGCCCATGCCGCGGGCGACCACCGCCGCGTGCGAGGTCATGCCGCCGCGGGCCGTGAGGATGCCTTCGGCGGCGCGCATGCCGCGGATGTCCTCCGGCGAGGTCTCGACGCGCACCAGGATGACCTTGCGCCCGGCCTTCTTGGCCGCCTCGGCCTCCTCCGAGTTGAACACGATCTCGCCCGAGGCCGCGCCCGGCGAGGCCGGCAGGCCGGTCACGAGGATGTTGCGCTCGGCCTTCGGATCGAGGGTCGGGTGCAGGAGCTGGTCGAGCGCCGCCGGATCGATCCGATTCACCGCCTCCTCCTCGGTGATCAGCCCCTCCTTCACGAGATCTACCGCGATGCGCAGCGCAGCCTTCGCCGTGCGCTTGCCGCTGCGGGTCTGCAGCATCCAGAGTTTCCCGGCCTCGACCGTGAACTCCATGTCCTGCATGTCGCGGTAATGCTTCTCCAGGATGCCGTAGATGCGCACGAGCTCGGCGTAGGCTTCCGGCATCGTCCGCTCCATGGAGGGCTTGTCGGAGCCTGCCTCCTGCTGCGCCTTCTCGGTGATGTTCTGCGGCGTGCGGATGCCGGCGACCACGTCCTCGCCCTGCGCGTTGACGAGGAACTCGCCATAAAACTCTTTCTCGCCGGTGGAGGGGTTGCGGGTGAAGGCGACGCCGGTCGCCGACGTCTCGCCCCGATTGCCGAACACCATGGACTGCACGTTGACGGCGGTGCCCCAGCTCGCCGGGATGCCGTACATTTCCCTATAATTGATGGCCCTATCGTTCATCCACGAGCCGAACACGGCGCCGATCGCGCCCCAGAGCTGCTCGTGCGGGTCCTGCGGGAACGGCTTCTTCAGCTCCTTCTCGACGACCTGCTTGTAGCGCCCGATCAGCGTCTGCCAGTCGTCTGCGGAGAGGTCGGTGTCAAGCGTGTGGCCCTTGCGCTCCTTGTACTCCTCCAGCACGTCCTCGAAGTGGTGATGGCCGATGCCGAGGACCACGTTCGAATACATGGTGATGAAGCGGCGGTAGCTGTCGTAGGCGAAGCGGCGGTCGGACGAGGCCGCCACCGCCTCCACGGTCTCGTCGTTGAGGCCGAGGTTGAGCACCGTGTCCATCATTCCCGGCATCGAGGCGCGGGCGCCCGAGCGCACGGAGACGAGGAGCGGGTTCTTGGCATCGCCAAATGTCTTGCCGACGAGCCCGCCAACGTAACTCAGGGCCTTCTCGACCTCGCCCTTCAGCTCCGGCGGATAGGAGCGCGCGTGGCCATAATAGTAGGTGCAGACCTCGGTCGTGATGGTGAAGCCGGGGGGTACGGGAAGGCCGAGGTTCGCCATCTCGGCGAGGTTCGCGCCCTTGCCGCCGAGGAGGTCGCGCATGCCCGCCTCGCCCTCGGCCTTGCCGTCGCCGAAGGTGTACACCCACTTCGCCATCGTTCCTCGTTCCGTTTTTTCTTAAGGAAATCGCCCGCCCGAACGGCGCGAGGCTTGGACCATGCCGCCCCAAAACGCAACCGGAACAGCCAAGGTTCCCGCGGCCTCTTCGCGCTCTCCGAGCGGGGCACGGTCGCCTGCCGCCCGCGACGCGGAACGCCGGCAGCGATCCAAGCACTGCAAGGGCACGTCCCGACAATCCGGTCCGCCAACGCGTCTTGCTCGCGAATGCGCTTGAGCGTGCCCCGCGCGAACGCGTATGGCTGGTGGAGCAAAGTGAGGAACGACGCGCATGAGCCTCGTGCGGTTCGACATCCGACCCGACCAGGACGGCTGGACCGTCTACGACCGCCGGACGGATCGGCCCGCAACGGTCGAGGGGCACGAAACGGTCGGGCTCCCGCGCGACGAGGCCGACGACATCGCCGACCTCCTCAACACGCTGGCCGTGCTGGAACGGCAGCGAAGCGTGCACTAGCGATGCAGGGCAAGCGCGTGGCACGGCGGTCGGGGCTGAGGTTCGTCGCGTCCGTCGTCGTCGCCCTTCTCCTTCACGGCCGTGCGGTCGCTGCGCCGGAGGTCGATGTCGCGCTGGTCCTGGCCGTGGACATCAGCAATTCCATGGACCCCGAAGAGCAGGCGCTGCAACGGGAAGGCTTCGTCGCGGCGTTCCGGTCCCCGCTCGTGCATGACGCACTCCGGAAGGGGACGCTTGGTCGAGTCGCGGTGACCTACATGGAGTGGGCCGGATCGGCGACGCAGCAGGTGCTGATTCCTTGGACGGTGATCGAGAGCTCGGACGAGGCACTGCAGTTTGCGGATCGACTCGCGGCAAGCCCGATCCGGCGCGCACCCCGCACGTCCATCTCGTCGGCCATCGACTTCGCCGTCCTTCTCCTCGACGGAAGCGGCGTGGACGCGACGCAGCGCGTGATCGACATCAGCGGGGACGGGGCGAACAATCAGGGCCGCCCCGTGACAAACGCCCGAAACGACGCCCTGGACCGAGGCATCGTCATCAACGGCCTGCCCATCATGCTCAAGCGCGGCGGCCCTTGGGACATCGAGCACCTCGACCTCTATTATCGGGACTGCGTGATCGGCGGGCCGGGAGCCTTCATGGTGCCGGTGCGGGAGCGAGGGCAGTTCGTCGAGGCCGTGAAGACCAAGCTCATCCGGGAGATCTCCGAGCGCGCTCCGGAGCGCTTCATCCGGCCTGCGTCGACCGAGCCGCGCACGAACTGCTTCGCAGGCGAGGCCGCGACGGACCGGTGGATGAGAAACTGATCGGCGTCTCCGGTCAGCCTCCCCTGCTTTCAGAAGCCGCGGCCCTCTCGTCCACAGGCGCCTCGGCCACGTATCGGACCAGAACCTCGATCTCCTCGACGGCCTTCCGGTCCTGCGGGCGCAGCTCGGCGACGCCGAGCCCGCCGTTCGCGGCCTTGGCGTAGCTCTTGCGGTTGCCGAGCGCCGCCGGGATGAACTGCAGCGCCGGCTCGGCCATCAGGATCTCGGCCGCGGCCGCGTTGTCGGGGCCCGCGGCGTCGGCGCGGTTGAGGAAGGCGTAGGCGCGAAGGCCCGGATTGACGGCGCGGGCCTCCTCGACGAGGGCCGCGACCTTCTCCAGCGTCCACACGTCGAAGGAGCGCGGCGCGAACGGCACGAGGCACGCGTCGGCGACCGCGAGCGCCGCGCGCTGGCAGGCGGTGTCGCTGCCGCCGGTGTCGATGACGACGTCCTGGTACTTCGGGGCAAGGCGCCGAACCTCGGTCGCGACGGCCCGGCCGGCGAGCGCGACGCAGGTGTAGCCGGCGCCGCCGGGCCGGGTCTGGTTGCGCATGTTGGTGAAGAGGGTCGCGCTCTCCTGCCGGTCGGCGTCGACGAGGAGCACGTCGCGCCCCTGCCCCGCCAGCATCACGGCAAGGTTCGTCGCGACCGTCGACTTGCCGGTGCCGCCCTTCGTCCCGCCGACGACCGTGATCATGCCCGCCCCTTCATCTTTGCCGGCGCCAAGCCGGCCGCCGCGCCGGCTTCTGGCCGCCCTGCCTCAACGGCCCTTGTCGTCGCCCCCGCCCGTCCCCGCACCGAGTCCGCGCGAAAAGAGGCCCGTGAACATCTCCTGCATGCGCTCGGCGTTCTGCGGCATGACCGAGAGCCAGCTCTTCAGGAGCCCCTCGGGCGAAAACCGCTCCATCTCGGCGAGGGTGCGGCGCTCCACCTCCTTCATGACGGCGGCCTGGAGCGGCTCGACGTCGGGAAGGCCGAGGAACTGCCGCGCCTCGGCGGGCGTGCATTCGATGTCGATGGTGACCTTCATGGGTGGGCGCCTCCGCTCGCCCGACCATACAGCGTCTCCCGAGCCGGCGCGACGACGCGCGATTCCGATGTTCCGCTGCGGAATGCAACGGCCGGGCCAACAGGATCGGGCGACGGACTTTGATGCTGCGATGCAGCACAAGCAGGGCTGTCATGCCATGGAATGCGCGGTTCTCGCGCGAAATGACTCGGAAAGCAGCAATCCACAAGGGAACTCAGCAGTTTGCGCCTGCTTCACGCAATGAAGGTTCAATAGCAGGGCATCGTTCCTTTCCATGCCGGGACTACCGCGAGCCGGGCGGGTTGCAATGTCATGCTGCATTGCACAATTTGGCCGGATGGATATTCGAACCGATATCGATTCCCTGCAATCCACCCCGGGAACTCGCCCGCCGGCCACGACGGCCGGTCCCCGCCACAAACGCAAGCCGGCCAGGCGCCGGCTCTCGCTTGCCCTCCAGGGCGGCGGCTCGTTCGGAGCCTTCACCTGGGGCATCCTCGACCGGCTCCTCGACGAGGAGGACCTCGCCTTCGATGCGGTGAGCGGCGCGAGCGCCGGCGCCCTCAACGCGGTCGTGCTCGCCTCCGGCCTCAAGCGCGGCGGCAACCCGGGAGCGAAGGAGAGCCTGCACCGCTTCTGGGAAGCCGTCAGCGAGGCGCCGCCGAAGTCCGGCTCCGGCATGGCGGTCGACCTCGCGACGCGGGTCGTCTCGCCTTATCAGTTCAATCCCTTCAACCTCAATCCGCTGAGGGGGATCCTCGCCGAGGAGGTCGACTTCGCGGCGCTCAAGGCCGCTCCGAGCCTGCGCCTTCTCATCGCGGCGACGCGCGTCAGCGACGGCAAGCTGCGCATCTTCCGGGAGAAGGAGCTCTCCCTCGACGTGGCGCTCGCCTCCTCGTGCCTGCCCCTCCTCCACCACGCGGTCACGATCGACGGCGAGGCCTACTGGGACGGCGGCTACTCGGCGAACCCGCCCCTCATGCCCCTCGTCGCGGCCTCGCGGGCCTCCGACGTGCTCGTCGTGCAGATCGTCCCGACGGCCGGGGCCGAGATGCCGACGACGTCGCCCGAGATCGTCAAGCGCACGCTGCAGATCACCTTCAACGGCCCGCTCCTGCGCGACCTCGAGGCGCTCGCCGCCATGACCAAGCTCTCCGGGGCGGAGGGCGAGGGCTCGCCGCTCTCGCGCAAGCTCAAGCGCCTGCGGCTGCATCACGTCACGGCCGAGAAGGAAATTCCGGGCCTCGGCGAGGCGAGCGCGCTCGACCGCGACTGGGACTTCCTTGTCGCCCTGCGCGACGCCGGTCGCGCCGCGGCGAGCCGCTGGCTCGCCGCGGAGGCGGCACGACGCGCGGCGCAAGAGACCGGTTCATGACATCGGCGACGCTCGGATCGCCCGCAGGCGTCGGCGGTTGACCCCGCCTGCGACGCATCCTATCTGAGCCGAGCCGACAGCCGCCGCCCGCTTTCGTGCGACCAGGCCTTGCGCGGCGGGTCGGCGGCCCTGCTGGGGGATAGTTTAACGGTAGAACAGCGGACTCTGACTCCGTTAGTCTAGGTTCGAATCCTAGTCCCCCAGCCACTCCCCGTCCGCTTGCAGTTCTTTTCATGTCACGCCGAGCATCGCCCGGCGGATTTCCTCGTGGGGCAGGTCCGAGACGCCCTTGTCGAACGTGCGGATCATGCGGCCGTGCGAGAGGATGTAGGCCCGCGAAGCGACGTCGATCGCCTGGAAGAAGCTCTGCTCGGCCATAAGGACGGTGAGGCCGCTCGTACGCTGCAGGTCGCGGATCGCGGCGATGACCTCCCCGACGACGACCGGCGCGAGTCCGACCGACGGCTCGTCGACGATCAAGAGCCGCGGCGCAGTCATGAGGGCGCGGGCGATCGCGAGCATCTGCTGCTGGCCACCGCTCAAGGTGCCGGCGCGCTGGCTGCGCCGCTCCGCGAGGATCGGAAACCGTTCGAGGCAGAAGGCGAGGTTTTCCCGCAGCCGCGGCCTCGCCCGCCGGGCGCTGCCGGCGAGAACGAGGTTCTCTGCGACGGTCAGGTTTGGGATCAGGCGGCGGCCCTCGGGGACAAAGGCAATTCCGTGCTCTACGATCCGGTGCGTCGGCCGGCCGGACAGCTCCGTCCCCCGCCCGTCCCATTCGAGGCGGACGCGGCCGGCGGTCGGGCGCACGAGGCCCATGACGGCGTTGAGGAGGGTGCTCTTGCCGTTGCCGTTCATGCCGAGGACGGCGACGAGCTCGCCTTCCCCGACCTCGAGGCCGACGCCGTGCAGCACGGCGACGGCGCCGTAGCCGGCGCGCAGGTCCTCAACGACGAGCCTGTTCACCGAAGTATACCCGCTGCACGACGGGATCGGCCGCGACCGCCGCCGGCGTCCCTTCGGCAATCACGCGGCCGGTCTCAAGGCATTGAATTCGCTCGGAGAAGCGCATGACGGCGTGCATGATGTGCTCGATCATGATGATCGCGATGCCGCTCTCGTTGAGCCGGAAGAGGATCTTGAGGACCTCGTCGATCTCGGCCTCGGAGAGGCCGGCCATCGCCTCGTCGGCGATCAGCACACGGGGGCTTCCGGCGAGCGCCCGGGCGAGCTCGAGCTTGCGCAGCTCGAGCTGAGAGAGGGCCTCGGCGGGGTCGTCCCGGCGGCGGTCGAGCCCGACGGAGCGGAGCACCGCGAGGGCCTGGCCGAGGCGGTCCGGCCCGCCGGAATAGTCGAGCGGCACGAGAAGATTCTCCAGCACCGTCATGCCCTTGAAGGGCTGCGGGATCTGGAACGTGCGGGCAAGCCCGAGTCGCGCGCGCCGGTGAGGCGGGAGCCGGGTGACGTCGCGTCCGGCGAGGCGGATCTCGCCGCGGTCGGGGCCCAGCACCCCTGCGATGCAGTCGATCAGGGTGGTTTTTCCGGAGCCGTTCGGCCCGATGATCCCGAGCCGCTCCCCTTCCCGGAGCGTAAGGTCGACTCCCCGCAGCGCCTTGACGGCGCCGAAGCTTTTTTCGACGCCGCGCGCCGCGACGATGATGTGCGTCATCGTGACGATGCTGTCAGTCATGCCGTATAGCATCCTTCGATCGCGGCCGGCGCGGAAGGCTCAAAAGTCCGTTCGGCGCCGCCGCCACGAAAGCGATGAGGGCGAGGCCGACGAGGAGGACGTTGAGCTCGGACGAGATCGTCACGGTCGCGACCTGCTGCAGGGTTCCGAGGAGCACCGCGCCCATGACAGGCCCGGCCCAGGAGCGCGTTCCGCCGATGAGGGGCATGGCGATGGCGTTGAGGCCGACCGTCAGGCTGAACGCCGTGCCGGGCTCGATATACGAGGCGTAGTAGGGATAGGGCGCCCCGGCCGCGGCGAGAAGGCCGCCGCTCACCGCGCAGGCAAGGATCTTCAGCTTCAGGGTCGGCACGCCGGCGCACTCCGCCGCGCTCTCGCTCGCCCGGATCGCCCTCAAGCCGCGGCCGATCCAGGAATTCTCGATCAGCCATGCGGCCAGCACGCTCGCCGCCGCGACCGCCAGCATGACGAAGAAGGCGAACTGGGTCCGCCCGCCGAACCAGGCCGGCGCCGGCGGCGCGAGGATCGCGAGCCCGCGGGCGCCGCCGAGGTACTCGACATTGTGGACGAGCGTCTCGAGCACGACCACGAGGCTCAGCGTCGCGATGGCGAAATAGACCCCTTGCACGCGCAGCGTAAGGTACCCCATCGCGGCGCCGAGGGCGACGCCGACCCCGGCGGCCGCCATGATCTGGAGGGGGAGCGGGAGCCCGAAGGCCTTGAACAGCCCCGCCGCCGCATAGGCGCCGGCGCCGAAGAAGGCCGCCGCCCCGAAGTTGATGTAGCCGCCGTAGCCTCCGAGCACGTTCCAGGCCGTCGCGACGGCGACGAACTGCAGGACGACGTAGCCGGCGTAGAAGTAGTATGTGTTGACGGGCAGCTTCGGAGCGAGAAGGCCCGCCGCGACGACGAGGGCAGCGATGCCGAACGCCGCGGCCGGCCTCACCGCGGCACCCCGAACAGGCCGGTCGGCCGCGCCGCGAGGGTCGCAAGCAGGATCGCGAAGGCGACGCCTTGCGACCACGACGGATCGAGGAAGCTCGACACGAGCGACTCGGCGACCCCGATGGCGAGCCCCGCCGCGAGCGTCCCGGGAATCGACCCCATGCCGGCGAGCACCACGACGGCGAACACGCGCCCGATCTGGGCGTGCCCGGAGAAGGGGCCGACCGGGCCGAGGATGACGAGGGCCGCCCCGCCGAAGGCCGCCGAGGCGGTGGCAAGCCCGAAAGCGTGGCGCTTCACCCGCCGCGGCGCGATGCCGACGATGGCAAGCGGCGTCTCCCCGCTCGCGACGGCGCGGATCGCGAGGCCCGCGCGGCTCAGCTTGAGATAGAGCCACAAGAGCAGCATGACCGCCGGCGACAGGAGGGCCGGCACGAGAAGGCGGTAGGGCAGCGTCACGAGACCGACCGTCCAGCTTTGCCCGACGTAAGGCACGTCGACCGACTTGGGGTCCGCACCGAAGCCCATGAGCAGCGCGACCTCGATCACGAGGGCGAGGCCGAAGAACAGGGTCAGGCTCTGGAGGGTGTCCGTGCCCCCTCGCCTCTCGAACAGGCGGTAGTAGACCTCGTAGAACGCGAGCCCCGCCGCGTAGAACGCCGCCGCGACCGGGACCGACGCCGCGATCGGGTCGAGGCCGTGCGCGTTCGCGAGCGCAAGCGCATAGGCCCCAACCACCATGAGGGCCGGATGGGCGATGTTCGGCACGTGCAGGATGCCGAAGGTGATGGCGAGCCCGAGCGCCAGGAGGGCGTAGATGCTGCCGAGCATGAGCCCCGTCGCGACCGCGTTCAGGGCAAGGTCGAGGAGCAGCATCGGGTGGGTCTTAGCCGTAGCGACTACGGAGCGTCCTCCCTCCCCTCCGGGGAGGGAGGACGTAGGCAATCACGAGCGCGCAGCCGCGAAGGGGACGAAGTCGCCGCTCTTGAGCGCGGGCGGGTCGACGACGACCTGTTTGCCGGGCGCGCGGAACTGCTCGACGTTGCGGGCGGAGAGGCCCCGGTACTGCACGATGAGCACGCGGCGCTCGACCCAGTCGCCGGCCGGGTCGAAGCGGATGGTGCCGACGATGGTCTCGACGGGATTCGCGTGGAGCCACTGCGCCATCCTGGCCTGGTCGAGGGAGCCTGCGCCTTTGGCGGCGGCGGCGACGAGCTGGCCCGCCGCATAGAAGAACGGCGGGATGTAGTGGCCGAGGAGGTCGACGCCGCGCTGCCTCGCGATCGGCTCGTAGCGCGCCAGGAACTCCTGGATGCCGGCGAATTTCAGCGTAGGTTCCGGCACGTAGAGGTGGAAGTTCACGAAGCCGTTGAGGGCCGGCCCGAGATTCTCGAGGACGGGCGCATACTGCGGGCCGACCATGGCGCCGCCGACGAGCTTCACGGACGCAGGCAGCCCGATCTCCGACACGCCGCGCACGAAGGCCGTCGAGTCGGGCGGATAGGAGCAGACGAAGACCGCGTCCGGCGCGACGCCTTTCAGGTTGCGCAGGATCGCCGAGAAGTCCGTGGTGTTCGGGGGGTAGCCCTGGTTGACGGCGAGCTCCATGCCGTATTCCTGCATGATCTTCAGGCCGCCTGCGGCCGCGGACTTCGAGAACTCGGCGTCGGCCGCGAGGATCGCGATCCGCTTCAGCCCGTTCGCCTTGGCGAGATCGAAGAAGCCGCGGCAGAAATCGGTGCTCGCCTTCGGCCCCCAGGGTGCGATCTGGAAGAACTTGTCGTGCTTGACCTCGTCGTTGTTGGAGATGCCGTACATCCCGACGACGAAGCGGTCGCGCTGCTTCACGAACGGCATGATGACGGCGGTGAGGTTCGCGCCGTAGGGCGAGAACAGGAGGTCGACCCTGTCGACGTCGACGAGCTTCGAGTAGATTCCCGGGATCGGGGCCGAGGTGCTCTGGTCGTCGTAGACGACGAGCTCGACAGGCCGGCCGAGGATGCCGCCGGCCGCGTTCACGTCGTCGCGCCACAATTCGTAGCCGATGAGCCCGGCCTTGACCCCGCCCGAGAGGGTCCCGGTCAGCGACAGGCTGCACCCGATCCTGACCGGCTGCCCCTGCGCCCGCGCCGCCGTCCACACCGCCGGCGCCGCCACCGCGGAAGCCGCGGCGAGCCGCGCGAAGTCCCTCCTCGAGATCGCCATCGTCGTCCTCCCGGGCCGGGCAGCGCCGGCTTGTCCATTGTGGCCGATCCTCCACCGGACACCTAAGCTGCGCAAGCCGCAACTCGGTCGGCGCGCAACCCTCTCCCGCTCAGGGAGAGGGCCGACTCGGCCGAAAGGCCGAGCGGGGGGCAGGTCCACCCTCTCCGCAGAAGGCGCGACTCCGTCCCGCACGGCCGGCCCTCACCCGGTCGCGCTCCGCGCGACTCGACCTCTCCCTGAACGGGGGAGGTTGGCCTGGAGGACGCTGTTGCGCCCCCGGTTCGCCCGCCTCAAGATGGGCAAAACGGAGGAGCCTGCATGCGTGAGCATACGCCCGAGACGATCACCGACGCCGTCGTGGAGCAGATGGCGACGACGCCCGATCCGCGGCTGAAGGAGATCATGGAGAGCGCCGTGCGCCACCTCCACGCCTTCGCCCGGGAGGTCAACCTGACCCCGGCCGAGTGGATCTACGGCATCGAGTTCCTGACCCGGGTCGGCCGCCTGTGCTCGCCGGCCCGCCAGGAGTTCATCCTTCTCTCCGATACGCTGGGCCTCAGCACCCTCGTCAACACGCTGCACGACCGCACCGCCATGGAGGAGGCGACCCATACGAGCCTCCTCGGCCCGTTCTTCCGCGAGAGCGCGCCGGAGTTCGGGCCGGGCGAGCAGATCTCCCGCAAGGACGGCGCGCAGGAGGTGGTGCTGTTCGGGCGCGTCACCGACAGCCGGGGCAATCCGGTCCCGGACGCCAGGGTCACGGTCTGGCAGACCGCGAGCGACGGCCGCTACGACATGCAGGTCGACCCCGAGGGGGTCGACTGCCGCGGCGTCTTCCGGACCGACGCCGAGGGCCGCTACGTGCTGCGCACGGTGCGCCCGCTCGGCTACTACATCCCCCTCGACGGGCCTGTCGGCGAGATGGTGCTGGCGCAGAAGCGCCACGGCATGCGGCCCGCCCACATCCACTTCCTCATCGGCGCGCCGGGCTACCGCGAGCTCGTGACGGCCCTCTACCTCAAGGGCGACGCGCACCTCGACGACGACGTGGTGTTCGGCGCCTCGGCCGACCTCGTGGCCGAGGAGAAGGCGGACGATCCGGAAAGCCCGGTCCCGGGGCTCCCCAGCATCCGTTTCGACTTCTCGCTCTCCCGCGAGTCGCAGGCGGAGCGCGCGGGCCGCGTCGGCGCCGACCCGGCGTCCATCGCGACCGCAGCCGAATAGGGGAGCAATCCAGTGGATCAAATCTGACGTTGATCCAAGCAGGATTCGGCGATCACCGAATCGATGCTTGGAAGTATCTAAACTGCGTGGTTTGGGACCTGCGCAGCCAATCACTAGGGCAGTGTAATGGCGACGCCGCGGAAAGCCGGCGCCGTCTTGTTGCAGGTATCGCCATCGTCGCTGAAAAGGTGGATTTTCTTGCCGGTCGAATCCACGACCATCGCTTCCGGCTGGAACTTGTCGAGCTTCTGCAGGGCGGCGGAGAAGCCCGGGACCGGCGTTGGCGAGGGCTTCTCTCCGGTCCATGTATACAGCTCAAAGGTCCCGCTGTCGTCTCCGGCCGGCCCGGCGACGATCAAATAGGCTCGGGCCGCGGCTGAATATTCCATGCTTCGTACCCCCCTGCCTCCAAGGTCCAGCAGGATCGGCTCGCGCAGGATCGGTTGCTCGTTTCTTTCGACCACGCCTTCCGGATTCTCGAGCGGAATCAGAACGGCTTGGTCGGCCTTGTCGCCGAGCAGCGGGCTCCTCAGTCCAAGCAGCAGAGATTTGCCGTCGGCATGTCCGGTGAGGCCCTCGATGTTGAAGCCCTTGTTGTCGGGTGCGAGTTCTTCCTCCTTGGGCTGGCCCAGGTTGATCTTTGCTTTCAATCGATCGTCGAGGGCGGAGATGGCAGGCAAGAGTCCTTTGAATGGTTTTTCGCTCGTGGGCGTGATAACGGGTGCGTTCGAACCCACTGAGATGCGCGCCGCGAACAACTGCCATCGCGCCTGGCGGATGTTGCCTTTGCGACTGCGGCTATGTGAGCCGATCCAATAAGCCCTCCCGTTCAGCCAAGCGGCTCCTTCGAAATCCGCTTCGTTGTCGTCCTTCTTGTCATCGAGCTGCAAGAACTTGTTCAAGTCGCCGCTGAGCATGTCCAGAGGCTCGCCGCCAATCGCCCGGTAGGCTTTGAGGCTGTTGGTCTCGTCATTCGCTACGATGAAAATCTGGTCGGTCGTACCCGCCGGGAAACCGACCGCCCCCGACGGCTCGCAGATGCCCTTGTAGGTTATGACCTCCCCAAATTGCACCTGAGCAGTTGCGAAGGATGCGGAGCCGAGCACGAGAACCATGGCTATGCTGATATCTGAGAAGCGCATACTGGAAGTCCTAGGTGAAAATGACATGAGCTTATCTTATCATAAAGCACCTCCGTCCGGATGCTAGCCGGAACTTGGAGCTTTGGAGCAAGCCGAGCCACAGCAAAAAGAAGAGTCTCGACGATGGACCTGCCGCTCCTGCCGACGACCGTGGTCGGCAGCTACCCGCAGCCGGACTGGCTCGTGAACCGGGAGATGCTCTCGAAGACGGTGCCGCGCACGCGCATGAAGGAGATCTGGCGCGTCGAGGAGCCTTATCTCGAACAGGCCCAGGACGACGCGACGGTGCTTGCCATCCGCGACATGGAGGCGGCCGGCATCGACATCGTCACCGACGGGGAGATCAGGCGGGAGAGCTATTCCAACCGTTTCGCGACGGCGCTCGAGGGCATGGACGTCGACAATCCGGCCCGGATCGAGACGCGCGGCGGGCGGGTCACCGAGGTGCCGCGGATCGTCGGCAAGATCCGCCGCACCCGGCCGGTCGAGGCGCGGGACATGGCGTTCCTGCGCCGCCATACGGCGCGCGCCGCCAAGATGACGCTCCCCGGCCCCTTCACCATGAGCCGGCAGGCCAAGAACGAGTTCTACGACGACCCGGAGGAGCTCGTCATGGACTTGGCGGCCGCCGTGAACGAGGAGGCGCACGACCTCGTCGCGGCCGGCGCCGACATCGTCCAGCTCGACGAGCCCTGGGTGCGCAACGACCCCGAAGGGGCGCGCCGTTACGCCGTGAAGGGCATCGACCGCGCTCTGCAAGGCCTGAATGTCCCGACCATCGTGCACCTGTGCTTCGGCTACGCCGCCGTGGTGCCGGGGGAGACGAAGCCCACGGGCTACTCCTTCCTGCCCGAGCTCGCGGCGTGCAAGGCCGACCAGATCTCCATCGAGGCGGCCCAGCCGCGCCTCGACCTCGGCGTTCTGAAGGAGCTTTCGGGCAAGACCATCCTCCTCGGCGTCCTCGACCTCGGCGGCCGTGAGGCGGAGACGCCCCAGACGGTCGCGGAGCGCATCCGGGCGGGGCTGAAGTTCGTGCCGCCCGAAAACCTCGTGCCGGCGCCGGACTGCGGCATGAAGTACCTCCCCCGCGCCCTCGCCTTCGCGAAGCTCAAGGCCCTCGCCGAGGGCGCCGCCATCGTGCGCCGCGAGCTGACTTGACGCGGCTATCCCGCCTGCCGCGCGACCTCGCCGCGGTACCAGTCGAGGATCTCGGCCCCCGTCCATAGGACCACCCCCGCATGGCCGAGAATGTGGTCGTAGAGGGCTTCGAGGTACTTGATCCGGTGCGGGACGCCGGTGAGGTAGGGGTGGATCGAGATCGCCATCACCCGCGGCGCCGCGGCGCCGTCCTGCCAGAGACGGTCGAACTGGTCGCGGCCGCGCCTGAAGATTTCGTCGGAGCCCTGCTGCTGCACGGCGCTGATGACGACGTCGTTGACCTCGACCGTGTAGGGCACGGAGACGATCTCGCCGGCGCGGGTGCGGATCGGCACCGGCTGCTCGTCGAGGACCCAGTCGGCCACGTACTCGATCCCGGCCTCGGCGAGGAGATCGATGGTCTCGTCGGTCTCGGTGAGGCCCGGGCTCTCCCAGCCGCGCACCGGCTTGCCGGTGAAGTCGGAGAGCAGCTTGATCGTGTCCGCGATGGCGCGGCGCTGGTCTTCGACCGCGTGCATCGGCCGCTGCACGAAGCCGTGGCCCATGAACTCCCAATCGGCCTCGCGGGCGGCGGCGCAGGCCTCCTCGTAGACCGCGCAGGCGGTGCCGTTGACCGCGAAGGTGGCCTTCAGCCCGCGCGCGCCCAAGACTTCGATGAAGCGCCAGAAGCCGACCCGCATGCCGTACTCGTGCCAGGCCCAGTTCGGCAGGTCCGGCAGGAGCGGCTGTCCCATAGGGGGCGGCAGGACGGCGCGGGGCATCGCTCGTGCGGGGCTCCAGTTCTCGACGTTGACGATGGTCCACACGGCGACTCGCGCGCCGCCCGGGAGCTTCAGCGGCACCCGCTTGTGGATCGGCCGGTAGGGCACCCGCGCCCTGAAGCTCGCGCCGGTCTCGTCCGTCATGCGGTCCCCTCCCCTTCAGGCCGGCCCGGCATTAGAAATCCGGATGGCTTACGGCAGAATATATGATTTCGGCGGAAAGCCCGGGCTCCTTATGACGGACCGCAGGAGCGAGGACCCATGAAGCTCGGCTTTTTCACGATGCCGATCCACCCCCACGGCAAGGACTGGCGTCAGTGCCTGCGGGAGGACCGGGAGGCCTTCGTGCTCGCCGACGAGCTCGGATTCGTCGAGGCCTACGCCGGCGAGCACTCGACCGACAAGGCCGAGAACATCACCTCCTGCGCCATGTTCCTCGCGACCCTCGTCCACGCGACGAAGCGCATCCGGCTCGGCACCGGCACGGTCAACATGCCGAACAGCCATCCGGCCCGGATCGCGGCCGAGATCGCCATGCTCGACCACCTCCTCGACGGGCGCTTCATCTTCGGCATCAGCCCGGGCGGCCTCCTCTCCGACGCCGAGGTCTTCGGCAACCTCGAAGCCGACCGCAACGCCATGTTTTTGGAGGCCATCAACCAGGTCCTCGCGATCTGGACCGGCGAGCCGCCCTACGATCTCGAGGGCCGGTACTGGAAGGTGACGACGAAACGCACCTTCATCCCTGAGATCGGCCAGGGCTTCCTGCCGAAGCCGCTGCAGCGCCCGCACCCGCCGATCGTGGTGACGGCGGTCGCTCCCTTCTCGAAGGGCGTGACGGAAGCCGCAGCGCGGGGCTGGGAGCCGATCTCGGCGAATTTTTTGATGCCGCAGTGGGTGAGGAGCCACTGGCCAAAGTATGTGGAAGGCTGCGAGCGCGCCGGCCGCCCGGCCGACCCGGCGAACTGGCGCGTCGCGAAGAGCATCTTCGTCGCCGACGACGACGAAACGGCCAAGGCCTACGCCACCGACCCCGACGGGCCTTACCACTTCTACTACCGCTCGCTCTTCACGAAGCTCAAGAAGAACGGCCGCATCGAGCTGTTCAAGACCCGCCGCGACATGCCGGACGACGAGGTGACGCTCGACATGGTCTGCGAGAAGCTGATCATCCACGGCTCACCCGGGAAGGTGACGGACGAGCTCCTCGCCTTCCGCGGCGAGGTCGGCGACTTCGGCACGCTCCTCTACGCCGGCAAAGACTGGCGCGACCGGGAGCTCGCCCGCCGCTCCATGGTGCTCATGGCCGAGAAGGTGCTGCCCGCCCTCAACGCGGCAGCGACGCGCACGAAGCCGGAGGCGGCCGAATGACCTTCGTCGAAGCTCCCGGCGCGCGGCTCTTCACCCGCGTCGACGGGGCGGAGGGTGCGCCCTGGCTCGTCCTGTCGAACAGCCTCGCGGCCGACCATACGATGTGGGAGCCGCAGATACCGCTCCTTTCCTCGCGCTACCGCGTCCTGCGCTACGACACCCGCGGCCATGGCCGGAGCGACGCGCCCGAGGGGCCCTATACACTCTCCCTGCTCGTCGACGACGTGGTCCGTATCCTCGACCACTACGGGATCGGGAAGACGAGCTTCATGGGCCTGTCCCTCGGCGGCATGACCGGCCTCGGGCTCGCCATCGGGCACGGCGACAGGCTCGATAGACTCGTCTGCTGCGACACCCGCGCCGACGCGCCGGAGCCTTACGTCAAGGGCTGGGACGAGCGCCTTGCCGTCGTCGAGCGGGACGGCCTGCGCGGCATCCTGCAAGGCACGGTCGAGCGCTGGCTCGCGCCGTCCTTCCGGGCCGCGCACCCGGAGGTCGTGGCGAGCGTCGAGCGCATGATCCTCGCGACGCCGGTCGAGGGCTACAAGGCCTGCGCCGAGGCCATCAAGCGCCTCGACTATCTCAAGGACTTAGCCCGCATCGCCGTGCCGACGCTCTTCGTCGTTGGAGCGCAGGACATGGGCGCGCCCCCCGACGTGATGCGCCGCATGGCCGAAGCGGTGCCGAGTGCGAAGCTCGTCACGATTCCCGATGCGGCGCATTTGCCAAACCTCGACAACACCCTCGCGTTCAACGAGGCGATCGCCGGGTTCCTGGGGCTGCGCTGACGTTCAACCTCTCCCGGAGGGAGAGGTCGAGTCGCCGCGGCAGCGGCGGCCGGGTGAGGGGGTAAGCTCTATCCGGATAGACCGTAATCCCTCACCCGGACGGCTGCCGCCGTCTCGACCTCTCCCTCCGGGAGAGGTGGGCGCCCCGCCCTACACCGAGCAGTACCGCTCCTGGATGTCCTTGTCGGCGAGGAGCGCCCGCGCATCCCCCTCGTGGACGATGACGCCCTGGTCCATGACGTAGGCGCGGTCGGCGAGGGCGAGGGCGCGCTCGACGTTCTGCTCGACGAGGAGGAGGGTGACGCCGTCGCGCTTCATGCGGGCGAAGAGCTCGAACATCTCGTCGACGAGGACCGGCATGATGCCCTCGGAGGGCTCGTCGAGCATGATGAGCTTCGGCTCCGCCACCATGGCGCGGGCGATGGCGAGCATCTGCTGCTCGCCGCCGGAGAGCGTGTCGGCGGCCTGGGACAGGCGTTCTTTCAGGCGCGGGAAGGTCTCGGCGATGCGGTCGATGACCTCGGCCTCGCGGGCCCGGTTCGGCGAGGCGACGAGGCCGAGGCGCAGGTTCTCCTGCACGGTGAGGCCGGGCACGATCCGGCGCTCCTCGGGCACGTAGGCGAGGCCGTAGATGAAGCGGCGGTGGGTCGGCTCCGAAAGGATCTCGCGGCCGTCGAAAACCACCTGCCCGCCGCGGCGCGCCACGAGCCCCATGATCGAGCGCAGGGTCGTGGTCTTGCCGGCGCCGTTGCGGCCGATGACGCAGACCGCCTCGCCGGCGCCGACGCTGAGGGACACGCCCTGCAAGATGTGGCTGCGGCCGTACCAGGCGTTGAGGTCGCGGACTTCGAGCACGGCTACACCGACTGGCCGAGGTAGACCCGCCGCACCTCCTCGTGCGCGCGGATCTCGTCGGGCGCGCCCTCGGCGAGGAGGCGCCCGTGGTGGAGGACGAGGATGCGGTCCGAGATGCCCATGACGAGCTTCATGCGGTGCTCGACGAGGATCACCGTGCGCTCGCGGTTGAGGCGCAGGATCAGGTCCATCATGGCGCGCGCCTCCTCCGGGCTCATGCCGGCGGTCGGCTCGTCGAGGAGGAGGAGGCGCGGGTCGCAGGCGAGGGCCACCGCGATCTCGAGGCTGCGCTGGTCGCCGTGCGCGAGGCTTTCGACGGGCTCGTGCCGGCGCGCCGCGAGGCCGACGGTGGCAAGCAGCGCCTCGGCGCGTTCGACGAGATCGCGGTAGCTCTCGCGGCGGGTCCAAATGTCGAAGCGGGAGCGCATGGCCTGTGCCGCGACGCGCACGTTCTCCAGCACGGAGAGCTGCGGGAAGAGGTTCGTGATCTGGAACGACTTCGCGATGCCGAGGTGGGCGAAGCGGTGCTGCGGCTCGCCCGTGATGTCGCGCCCCTCGAAGAGGATGCGGCCCTCGCTGGGCGTGAGCGAGCCCGAGATGAGGTTGAAGAAGGTGCTCTTGCCGGCGCCGTTCGGCCCGATGATCGCCGTGAGGCGGCCGGGCGAAAAATCCGCCGTCACGTCGGAAAGCGCCGTGAAGCCGCCGAAGCGCTTGCCCAAGCCCTCGACGCGCAGGATCGGCGCGCTCACCGGCGCACCCACTGGACGAGCGAGCCCCAGACCCCGCGCGGGAAGAACAGGATCAGGAGCACGAACAGCGTGCCGACGACGAGCTGCCAATGCACGGTCACGACCGTCACGACGTCCTGGAGGAGAAGGTAGAGGAGCGCGCCGAGGAAGGGCCCGAAGAAGGTGCCCATGCCGCCGAGAAGCGTCATCATGAGGACGACGGCCGAGGTGAAGTAGTGCAGCGTCTCGATCGGGACGATGGAGAGGTGGATGGCGTAGAGCGCCCCGGCGAGGCCGGAGAAGAGGCCCGAGAGGATGAAGGCGAGCCAGCGGGTGCGGTTCACGTCGTAGCCGCAGGCGGCGGCGCGGCGCTCGTTCTCCCGCACCGCCTCCAGGACGGCGCCGAAAGGGCTCTCCAGGATGCGCGAGAACACCCACAGGGCGACGGCGACGATGGCGAGGATGAGGTAGTACTTCACCGTCGGGTCGACGATCGAGAGGCGCGCCCCGAAGAGGTCGATGGCGGGGACGTTGACGCCGCGCAGCCCGTCCTCGCCGCCGGTCAGCGACACCCACTGGAACACGACGTAGTACACGACTTGGCTGAGCGCGAGCGTCACCATGGCGAAGTAGATGCCGCGCGAGCGCGTCGCGAACCAGCCGATCACCACGGAAGCCGCGCCGGCGATGGCGACGCCGAGCGGGAGGGCGAGGAACCACGGCACGCCGAACTTCGCGATGGGGATGCCGCAGCCGTAGGCGCCGAGGCCGAACAGCGCGGCGTGGCCGAAGGACAGCATGCCGGCGTAGCCGTAGATCAGGTTGAAGCCCATGGCGAACAGCCCGAAGATCAGGATGTTCACGGCAAGCGCCTTGTAGGGCGCGAGCCACGGGAAGACGGCAAGGAAGATGAGCGCCGCGAGCACGCGGTGACGCGCGACCGCGTCGAAGACGGGTCCGGCGCGGACGCGCCAATCGGCCTGACCCACCGCCCGAGCGCTGTCTGCCGCCATCAGCCGAGCACTCCGGCGCGCCCGAAGAGGCCGCGGGGGCGGAAGATCAGGACGAGGGCCATGAGGATGAAGATCGACAGGGTCGCGGTCTGCGGGAAGTAGAACGAGGTGAAGCTGACGGTGACGCCGACGAGGAGACCGGCCACGACAGCGCCGAGGAGCGAGCCCATGCCGCCGATCACGGTGACGACGAAGGCGTCGACGAGGATCGGGATGCCCATCTCGGGGAAGACGCCGCGGATCGGCGCCGCGAGCACGCCGGCGAGGCCCGCGAGCGCCACCCCCGCGCCGAACACGATGAGCCACACCCGGGCGACGTCGACGCCGAGCACCTGCACGATCTCCTGGTCGAGCGCGCCGGCCCGGATGATGAGGCCGTAGGGCGTCTTCTCCAGGAAGAACCACAGGGCGGCGAGCACCACGGCGGTCACGACGATGAGGAAGAGGCGGTAGGTCGGGAAGAAGAACAGGCCGAGGTCGGTCGCGCCGGTGAGCGCGTCCGGCGCCGGGAAGGGAATGCCCTCGGTGCCGGCGACGATGCGCACCGTGTCGAGGAGGATAAGGCCGAGGCCGTAGGTGAGGAGGAGCGGATAGTCGATGCCGCGCCCGTAGAGCGGGCGCACGAGGAAGCGCTCGGCGAGCATCCCAAGGCCCCCAACGAAGAGGGGGACCGCGAGGAGCGCGAGCCAGAAGTTCCCGAGGAAGCCGAGCGCGAAGGCGCCGACGTAGGCGCCGAGCATGAAGAACTGCCCGTGCGCGAAGTTCACGATGTTGAGGAGCCCGAAGATCAGCGACAGGCCGAGCGCCAGGAGCACGTAGATCGAGCCGAGGGCGAGCCCGGTGAAGAGCTGGAGCAGGAACAGGTCGAGGGTCATGGGGACGAGCCGCGGCGCGCCTTTGCCCTCCCCCTTGCGGGGAGGGCCGGACTCCGCGAAGCGGAGCCGGGGTGGGGGTCGGGACGCACGTCCGCTGGGAAAGAACGAGGCGCTTGCAGGCTACCACGGAGCAAAACGGAGTTACGCCGCGCTCCGGCCCTGCGACCCCCACCCCGGCTCGGGCTTCGCCCGAGTCCGCCCTCCCCGCAAGGGGGAGGGAAGAACGCGCCCTGCATCGACACGCTCACGCCTTGTGGCCGAGCTCCTCGCAGGTGCGCAGGACCTTCTCGTCGCCGGGTTGCGTCTGCACGACGTCGAAGATGTCCCACTTGCCCTTCACCTGCGCCTGGGGCTTCGACTCGATGACGAGCACGGACTGCACCGCCTGGTGGTCGCACTTGCGGAAGTGCTGCTCGCCCTTGCCGACGTCGTACTTGATCTGCTCCATCGCCGCGATGACGGCGTCGGCATCCACCGATCCCGCCTTCCTGACGCCCTCGAGCAGGCCCGTGACGCCGGCGAAGCCGAGCGAGCCGTAGGACGATGGCACGGCGTCGCCGTGCTTCTTGCGGTAGGCGTCGTTGAAGCGCTTGGCCGAGGGGTGCTTGTCCTCGAGGCCCCAGTAATAGTTCGTGCCGCCGACGATGCCCTCGAACGGCGCGGGGCCGCCGGCGATGCGTTGCGTGTCGAGGAGCACGGGGTAGACGATCTTCATCTGGCGCTTCACGCCGAAGTCGCTCGCCTGCTTGATGGTGTTGAGCTGGTCGCGGCCGAAGTTGACGACGACGAGGATGTCCGGCCGCGCCGCCTGGATGCGCGGGAAGAAGGTCGAGTAGTCGGCCGTGCCGAGGGGATGGCGGATCTCGGCCACCTCCTCCATGCCCATCTCCTTGGCGACCCGGCGGAAGCCGCGCAGCATCTCGTGGCCGTAGGCGTAGTCGGCGAGGAGGTAGGCGACCTTCTTGCCGAACTTGCCGAAGGCGTAGCGGCCGACGGCGCCCGAGGTCATGTGCGGGTTGAGCGCCTCGTGGAAGGTGTACTTGGTGAAGTCCGAGGCCTCGTTGATGGTGTCGGACTGGCTGATCGAGTTGTAGATCACGCCGCGCTTCGTCGCGACCTGGTTGACCGAGAGCTGCACCGAGGCCGAGAGCGAGCCGCAGACGAAGTTGACCTTCTCGTTCTCGATGAGCTCAAGGGTGCGGGTCGAGGCCTCGCCGGGGTCGAGCTTGTCGTCGCGCACCACGAGCTCGGCCTTGCGCCCTTTGAGGCCCCCCGCCTCGTTGAAGAAGTCGCAGGCGATCTGGGCGCAGCGCACCTGGTCGTTCGCCTCGGTGCTGTAGGGGCCGCTCAAGGGGACCGGGAAGCCGATCTTGATGGGGCCTTCCTGGGCCCGAAGGCGCAGGATCGAGAACGGCGAGGCGGCGAGCACGAGGCCGCCACCCGTTGCGCCAAGAACCCCGCGCCGCGTGAGCGCGCTTTTCCCACCTTTCGTCATGCCATTCCCTCCCGTTCGGCGTGCTTTCAAGCCGCCGTTGAGCGGACGATAGCGGAACGTCGATCCGGGGCGCAACCGTCGAGGGCTCCAAACACAACTCTCCTCATGCTGAGGTGCGAGCGAAGCGAGCCTCGAAGCACGCACCGGCGGT
>DASVVU010000091.1:0-2913 GCA_036386395.1 Beijerinckiaceae bacterium
GGTAGTCGCGCATGCGGGCGTAGACCGAGATGGTGCCGCGGTCTTTCAGCGCGAGCGAGGCGAGCGGATCGGTCTCCGGCCCGTAGCTCATGCCGAGCATGACGACGCTCTTCGCCTCGGGCCAGAGCGCGTTCGGAGCGGCGCGGCGCTCGGCCGTCTCGGCCATCCAGGTCATCTCGCCGTGATGCCCTTCCGCGAGCCAGGCCTCGAGGCGCTCGCGGACCTCGGGCGCCGCCTGCGCGGGCGCGACGCGCATGACGTCGAAGCCGAGCGCCTTCGCGCGCGCCTCGATCTCCCGCTTGAGCTCGGCGCCGCTCAAAAATCGAGGTCGACGTAGTGCGCCGGCGGCGCCATCCCGGGCACCCGGTCGGCGAGGAGCGCGCGGAAGGCCGGCCGGGACTTCACCCGCGCGTACCAGGCCTTCGCGCTGTCGTCCTCGTCCCATGGCACGTCGCCCAGGTAGTCCGCCGCCGAGAGATGGGCGGCGGCGGCGAGATCGGCATAGGTCAGATCGTCGCCCGCAAGCCAGTTCCGCGTCGCGACGAGGTAGCCGATGTACTTGAGATGGTAGCGCACGTTGGTGCGCGCCGCGCGGATCGCCGCCATGTCGGGCGCCCCGCCGCCGCCGTTGCTCGGCATGAAGCGCTTGTAGATCTTCTCGGTCACGAGGTAGCCCGAGACCTCGTCGTGGAACTTGACCAGGAACCAGTCGAGCAGGCGCCGCACCTCCACGCGCTCCGCCGGGCCTTCCGGCAGCAGGCGGCGGCCGTTGAGCCCGAGGCCGCGGGTCTCGTCGAGATACTCGGCGATCACGGCCGCGCCCGGAACGGCAAGCTGCCCGTCGCGCAGCACCGGGGTGGTGCCGGCGGGGTTCGTCGCCAGGAACTCCGGCCGCCGCTCCCACGGCCGCTCCTCGACGGTCTGCGACTCCATCCCGATCTCGGCGAGGACCAGACGGACGAAACGCGACTGCGGACAGAACGGATAATGGTGGAGAATGGCCATGCGGACTGAGACGGGGAAAGGCGGGCGGGATTAAGGCCGGGGAGGGTTAATGGCCCCTAACCGAGCGGAAGGGAAGGCAATGCTGAATGGCGCTACGCGCAAGGCCCGCTATAACGCGCGCGGCGAATCCGCCGCCACTCCTCCGAAGATTCCTGCATGACGCAATACGTTCAAGCGCTGCTGCTCGGCTTCGTCGAGGGCGTGACCGAGTTCCTGCCGGTCTCGTCGACCGGCCACCTCCTGCTCCTGGGCCACTTCCTCGGCTTCGAGTCGACCGGCAAGGCTTTCGAGGTGCTGGTGCAGCTCGGCGCCATCCTGGCGATCCTGATCGCCTTCTTCGGGCGCCTGTGGCGGATCGCGGTGGCGCTGCCGTCCGACCCCGCAGCGCGCCGTTTCGTCGTCGGGGTGCTGGCGGCCTTCCTGCCCGCAGCCGCGATCGGAGCCGTGCTGCACGGCTTCATCAAGGGTGTCCTCTTCAACCCCTGGGTCGTGTGCGTCGCGCTGATCCTTGGCGGCTTCGTGCTCCTCGTCATCGACCGCTTGCGGCTCGAAGCGCGCCACGAGGATGCGACTCGCTTCCCGCTCTCCATGTACGTGAAGATCGGCTTCCTGCAGTGCCTCGCCATGGTGCCCGGCGTCTCGCGCTCGGGCGCGACCATCGTTGGCGCCATGCTCCTCGGCGCGACGAAGCGGGCGGCGGCCGAGTTCTCGTTCTTCCTCGCCATGCCGACCATGGCGGGTGCCTTCGCGTACGATCTCTTCAAGAACTACAAGGACCTGTCGTTCAACGACGTGGCGCTGATCGGCATCGGATTTGCAGCCGCCTTCGTCTCGGCGCTCTTCGTGGCGCGCACCCTGCTCGACTACATCGCGCGCCACGGCTTCGGGCTCTTCGCGTGGTGGCGTATCCTGGTCGGATCAGCCGGCCTCGCCGGCCTTCTGGTGTTCGGGTAGGGCCATGGGCTGGCAACGGGACGAGATCGCGACCCTCCTCCTCATCCTGGTGATCCTCATCGCGACGATCGCCGTCGGGAACCTCGGTGGCGGCGGCGCGCCGCATCAGAGCGCCGCCCCGGCCCGGGTCGAGGACGACCCTGCCTGCGCCGAATGGACGGACGGCTGCATCGTCTGCCAGCGCACGGCTCAGGGTCCGGCCTGCTCGATGCCGGGCATCGCCTGCACGCGCAAGGACCAGCAGTGCCTCAGACGCGCGGGGGCGTGAGGCTCGAGCCCTGGGCGGGCGCGGGCGTCTTCGGCTCGTAGCGGCAGAGGTCCGCGATCAGGCAGCGCCAGCACTCTGGCTTGCGCGCCTTGCAGGTGTAGCGGCCGTGCAGGATGAGCCAATGGTGGGCGTGGAGCCTGAAGTCCTCCTCCATGACGGCCTCGAGCTTCTCCTGCATCTCGATCGGCGTTGGCGCCACGGCGAGCGGGATGCGGCTCGAGACGCGAAAGATGTGCGTGTCGACGGCGATCCGGGGCACGCCGAAGGCCATGTTGACGACGACGCTCGCGCTCTTGCGCCCGACCCCCGGCAGCGTCTCGAGGACCTCGACCGAGCCCGGCACCTCGCCGCCGTGCTCCTCGACGAGCATGCGCGACAGCTTGGTGACGTTCCTCGCCTTGGTGTTGAGGAAGTTGATCGTCTTGATGTGCTCGCGCACGCCGTCCTCGCCGAGCGCCAGCATCTTCTGCGGCGTGTCGGCGATCCGGAACAGCTCGCGCGTCGCCTTGTTGACCCCGGCGTCCGTGGACTGGGCCGAGAGCACAACGGCGACGAGGAGCGTGAACGGGTTCGTGTGCTCGAGCTCGCCCTTGGGCTCCGGGTTGGCGTCGCGGAAGCGCCGGAAGATGGCGACGCGCGTTGCGGCGTCCACGGGCTTGGCGTGGCGGGCGAGCTTCACCGCCCCG
>DASVVU010000092.1:0-3879 GCA_036386395.1 Beijerinckiaceae bacterium
ACCCGCGCGGCGGTCGAGGAGGGCATCGTGCCGGGCGGCGGCGTCGCGCTCCTGCGCGCCAAGCAGGCCGTCGCGAAGCTGAAGGACGAGAATCCGGACATCCAGGCCGGCATCAACATCGTCCTCAAGGCGCTCGAGTCCCCGATCCGCCAGATTGCCGAGAACTCCGGCGTTGAGGGCTCGATCGTGGTCGGCAAGATCTCCGAGAACAAGTCGCAGAACTTCGGCTTCAACGCCCAGACCGAGCAGTACGTCGACATGCTCGAGGCCGGCATCGTCGATCCGGCGAAGGTGGTCCGCGCGGCGCTGCAGGATGCGGCGTCGGTCGCCGGCCTCCTGATCACCACGGAGGCGATGATCGCCGAGGCGCCGAAGCGCGAGAGCGCCCCGGCCATGCCGGGCGGCGGCGGCGGCATGGGCGGCATGGACTTCTAAGTCCGCGCCACCGCGTAGAGTACGGAAGGGCCGGCGAAAGCCGGCCCTTTTCGTTATCGACGGCTAGGCTATGCTCCCGGCAAGAAAACCAGGGAGGTCGCGATGGCGAAGCAGGAAGGCCCGAAGGGCCAGCAGCCCGAGGCGCTGCGGTCGCTGAAGGCGGCGGCCCGGTCGGGCAGCAAGAAGCCCGACGGTCAGGGCTACGAGGCGCGGGGCGACACGGCCCCGAAGCCGGCCCGGCCCGAGCGGAAGCAGAAGGCCGCCGCCGGAGTCCTCAAGGCCGGGACCGAGAAGAACCCCGGCAAGATGCGCCAAGCCGCGAAGAAAGCGCCGGAGCGGTAGGCGCGCTCTCTTGGGATAGCCCTCTAAAGGGCTTTCCTGGGTCATACCTATCCAGTTGCCTCAGGCTCGGACTTGAGCCCCTCCCCAGGGCCATTCAATTCATGGATCTGGACGTGGCTGGAGCCGCGGCGAGACTTCGTGCGGGAGTGGATTTGATCGCCCCGAGTTCCCGGATTCCAGTCGAAAAGAACGCCGCATCTTCATCATGACGGACAGCCGGTCCGTCATCGGAATCTCCCGAATCCCGGTCAACATGACGACGCGTCTTCATGATGCCGAACAGCTGATCGCCACATCAATCTCTGCTTGCCCAATCTCATATAAAGATATATTTATGTCTCGTTTCGCCATGGACGAGCCATGACCCTCGCATCCGCCGGATTGTCCGAGACGCTCGAAGGCCTGAGGGCCGCCGCCGAGGAGACGCGGCTGCGCATCCTGGCGCTCCTCGCCGAGGGCGAGCTGTCGGTGTCGGACCTCACCGATATCCTCGGCCAGTCGCAGCCGCGCATCTCGCGCCATCTCAAGCTCTTGACCGAGGCCGGGCTCGTCGAACGGCACCGGGAGGGGGCCTGGGCCTTCTTCCGCCTGGGCGAGCGGGCGGCTTCGGCCCAGATCCTGCGCGCGGTCCTATCGAGCCTCGACCGCGTCGATCCCCAGCTCGCCGACGACCGCGCCCGGCTCGCCGAGGTGCGGGCGCAGCGCTCCGGCGCCGCCCGCGCCTTCTTCGAGCGGCTCGCCCCGCACTGGGACCGGGTCCGCTCCCTCCACGCTCCCGAGGACGTGGTCGAGGCCGCGATCCTCGACGCGATCGGCCACAAGCCCGTCCGCAGCCTCCTCGACCTCGGCACCGGCACCGGGCGCATGCTCCAGCTCCTCGCGCCTCGCGCCAACCGCGCGGTCGGGCTGGATGCCAGCCACGCCATGCTCTCGGTTGCCCGCGCCAACCTCGAGAAGGCGGGCCTCCACCGGGCGGAGCTGCGTCAGGGCGACGTCTACGCCCCGCCCTTCGCCCGCGGCACCTTCGATCTCGTCGTCGTGCACCAGGTGCTGCACTACCTCGACGACCCGGCCCGGGCGCTGCGCGAGGCCGCGAAGCTCCTCGCCCCCGGCGGGCGGATTCTCGTCGTCGACTTCGCTCCGCACGGCCTCGAGTTCCTGCGCGAGGCCCAGGCGCACCGCCGTCTTGGCTTCTCCCGCGAGCAGGTCGCGGCCTGGCTCGCCGAGGCCGATCTCGACTGCACCCTGACCCGCGAGATCGCGCCGCCGAACGGCGGCGCGGACCAGCTCACGGTGTCGCTCTGGCTCGGCGAGGACCGCCGCGTCGTCTCCGATTGGCCGCTCAACGCCCAGAACCGCGAGGTCGCCTGATGTCCGCCGCCTTCCGCCCGAGCCGCCACGGGGCGCGCCGCGTCCGCGTCTCCTTCGAGTTCTTTCCGCCGAAGACTGCGGAGATGGAGGCGACGCTCTGGGCCTCGGTCGAGCGGCTTGCGCCGCTTGCGCCCAACTTCGTCTCCGTCACCTACGGGGCCGGCGGCTCGACCCGCGAGCGCACCCACAACACCGTCGCCCGCATCGTCTGCGAGACCCCCTTGCGCCCCGCCGCGCACCTCACCTGCGTCGCTGCCACGAAGGACGAGGTGGACGAGGTAGTGCGGTCCTACTGGGACGCCGGCGTGCGCCACATCGTGGCATTGCGCGGCGATCCCGTCGCCGGCATCGGCGCGAAGTACGAGCCGCACCCCGGCGGCTATGAGCAGACCTGCGACCTCGTCGCCGGCATCAAGCGGATCGGCGGTTTCGAGGTCTCGGTCTCGGCCTATCCCGAGAAGCATCCGGAGGCCGCGTCGCTCGATGCCGACATCGATGCGCTGAAGCGGAAAGTGGACTGCGGCGCCGACCGGGCCATCACCCAGTTCTTCTTCGACAACGACGTGTACCTGCGCTACGTCGACACCGTCCGCTCGCGCGGCATCGATATCCCGATCGTGCCGGGCATCCTGCCGGTGCAGAACTTCAAGCAGGCGGCGAACTTCGCGGCGCGGGCCGGCGCGAGCGTGCCCGAATGGCTCGCGGCGCGCTTCGAAGGCCTCGACCAGGACGTCGAGACCCGCCGGCTCATCGCGGCGGCGGTCGCGGCCGAGCAGGTCCTCGACCTCGTCGACCGCGGCGTGACCGAGTTCCACTTCTACACCATGAACCGCGCCGACCTCGTCTACGCCGTCTGCCACCTGTTGGGCTTGAGGCCGCAGGCGAAGGTCGAGACGGCGGAGAAGGCTGCGGCCTAACCCCTGAACGTCATGGCCGGGCTTGGCCCGGCCATCCACGACTACCCCACGCCCAAAGGCGTGGATGCCCGGCCCAAGGCCGGGCATGACGGAGAGAGAAAGAGCGGATGTCCGAGTACGAAGTCCACCCCGCCGATGGCGCCGAAGTCCTGGCCGCCCTGCGCCAGGCTGCGTCCGAGCGCATCCTCGTGCTCGACGGCGCCATGGGGACCGAGATCCAGGCCCTCAAGCTGTCGGAGGCCGACTTCCGCGGCGAGCGCTTTGCCGCGCACGCTCACGACCTCAAGGGCAACAACGACCTCCTGATCCTGACCCAGCCGGACGCCGTCCGCGAGATTCATCTCCACTACTTCCGCGCCGGCTCGGATATCGTCGAGACCAACACCTTCTCGGGCACCTCCATCGCGCAGGCCGACTACGGCCTGGAGCACATCGTCTACGAGCTCAACCGCGACGGCGCGCGGCTCGCCCGCGAGGCGGCGGTCATCGCCGAGCGCGAGGACGGGCGGCGCCGCTTCGTCGCCGGAGCGCTCGGGCCCACGAACCGCACGCTCTCGCTCTCGCCGGACGTGAACAACCCGGGCTACCGGGCCGTCACCTTCGACCAGGTCCGCGATGCTTATGCCGAGCAGGTGCGGGGCCTCGTCGACGGCGGGGCGGAGATCGTCCTGATCGAGACGATCTTCGACACGCTCAACGCCAAGGCGGCGATCGTCGCGACGCAGGCCGTGTTCGCCGAGCGCGGCGTCAAGCTGCCCATCATGATCTCGGGCACGATCACCGACCTCTCGGGCCGCACCCTCTCGGGCCAGAC
>DASVVU010000093.1:0-3549 GCA_036386395.1 Beijerinckiaceae bacterium
TCCCGACTTGCGCACTCAAAGGAATCGATCTCGGGCAAGCCCGAGATCGATGGGGAGGGAAAAGCGCCCCCGACCCCGTGACGGCCGAACGCCTCCTCGACGACCTCTTCCCCGGCGAGGCCGCCGCCGCGCGCCTGCGCCTCCTCGGCCTCCTCGTCCTCATCTTCGCCTACGAGGACGACCCCGACCCGCCGACCGTCACCCGCCTCGCGGCGCTTGCCGGCCTGACCCAAGGCACCGTCCGCGCCCACCTCAAAACCCTCCTCGCCCACGGCCTCGTCGAACGCACCAAGCACACGAGACCCGGCCGCGGCCGGGCGCTGCGGCTCTCGGTGAAGGAGACGGGGGCGGCGGGGAGGCTGGTGGAGGCGATGCGCGGGCGGGCAAGGGGCCCCGCGGGCTCGTCCTCGCCGGCCCATCGGTGCTAATGTCGAAGGATGAAGTGCAGGGGGCCCTGGCATAGCGAATACGGCAGCGATGCGCCTCGCCAACGGACGCGATCGAGGTGGTGGGCCGGCTTGGCCGCCGTGGCGGTGCTTTCGATCCTCGGGGCGATCCTGGTTCGGTGCTCGTAACCCGAGTGCGTCCGCCGTTTGCGTGCAGGCCGGACCGCTTCAGTGGACGGCGAGCATCAGCATCAGGCCGAGCATCCCGACGACGGCGACGCCCACGAAGGTGGCCCAGTACGGCTTGCCCCTGACCGGATAGTCGCCGACGTTCATGCCTTCCTCCCCATCCAGGGCCGTGTTCCCGGTCAGGCCGCCACCGTCTGGACCGCGAACGAGATCGCGGCCTTCAGCACCGGCCGGCCGCTTCCGTCGCGAACCTCGATCGCGAAGTCGCGCGGGTTGGGGTCCCGCGGGGCGACGCCCGCCATCTCGGCCAGGGCCTCGGCTGCCTCGTCCCGTGCCTCGTTGATGCCGTCGAGATCCATGCCCACCTCGTCGCGGGTGAGCTCGTTGCCGTTGTGCACGTCGAAGAAGTAGCGCATGGGCGGTCCTTGCCGTTCGGCCGGCGAAGGGCCGGATCGCTCCGGCCCTGTCGTAGTTCCTGGTCCGCCTAGCTGCAGGTCTTGATGCGCTTGGTGGTCATGCGGCCGAAGCCGTCCTCTTTTTTGACGATCGTCGTGCGGCAGCCGACGTTCCCGGTGGAGCGGACATCCCCCCGGCGCCGGACGACGACGCGATCGTCCCGGTCGTGCCGGCCGCGGTGCATCCCGCGATCGTCGTTGCGGTCGGATCCGACCCCGATGCGGACGCCGTCCGACCGGCCGGGCCGGATCTCGATGCCCTGGGCGGACGCGGCGGTCGCACCCATCAGCAGGAGGGAAAGCGTGAGGGCGATGTATTTCACGGGGAATCCTTTCCAGGAACAAGAATTTCTTTGGTCCGATCAATCAACTCCGCTGCATGAACTTTGTTCCTCATAAGAAATGCATTGAACCTTTTTAATATTATTTCCTGTGAAAACGTGTATGGAGATCAAGCGCACTGCACGCTTGATTTGGCAAATCCGAATCGGCACGTGCCAAGATTTGCGAACGATGCCTTCCCGGAGACCGGCTTCCAATGAAACTTGCAAGAATTCTCGTCGGCGTGGCTTTCCTGGGCGGGCTCGGCGTGGCCGAAGCGCGGGCGGATTGCCAGATCGCCGACGCCAAGCTCGAGGAAGCCATTCTCCAGAGCCCCGGGCTTCGCGGCCCGGCGAACCGCCAGAGCGTGCGCGACCTCCGCAGCCTGCGCGACGCCGCCTTCACCCTCTGGTCCTACGGCCGTCACGAGGATTGCGAGCGCCTCTTGGCGAACATCCGCGAGCTCGTCGCCGGGCCGGCGATGGCGACCTTGGGCGGCAACGACGAGGACGAGGCCGACAAGCAGATCGGGGCGCGGGAGCCCAAGGTCCGGCGCGGCGCGGCGCAGGGCCATCGCAACGAGAAGGACGCCAAGCCGCTCGTCGGCATCGACGAGCTTGCTCCCGGCCTGCGGGCGGACGAGATCATCGGGGCGCAGGTCCGCAGCTCGGACGACAGGATCGTGGGCGAGGTCAGGAACATCGTCTTCGGGACGAAGGACCGGCGGGACTACGCGGTCGTGGCCTCGGGCGGGTTCTTCACGCCGGGAAAGGACAGCATCGTCGTCCCGATCCGGTCGCTCAAGGTCACGCAGGCGCGCGACAGCTTCTTCCTGCCGATCCCGGAGGCGAAGGTGAAGGCCGTCCCGCTGATGCCGGACCAGGATTACAAGTGGCTGTCGGACGAGGCCTGGCGCACCCGCAACGATGCCCTGTTCGGGCCTCCGTGACGTCGGTCCCTGCCGCGGGGCTTCCCCACAAGGGGAATGGATGAACGCTGGCCCCGCCCGCCGACCCCGTGACGGCCGAACGCCTCCTCGACGACCTCTTCCCCGGCAGGCCGCCGCCCAGCGCCTGCGCCTCCTCGGCCTCCTCGGCCTCATCTTCGCCTGCGAGGACCCCAACCCGCCGACCGTCACCCGCCTCGCGGCGCTTGCCGCCTCAACCAAGGCACCGTCCGCGCCCACCTCAAAACCCTCCTCGCCCATGGCCTCGTCGAGCGCACCAAGCACGCTAGACCCGGCCGCCGGGCGTTGCGGCTGTCCTCTGAGAGAAGGCGTCAGCCGGCCTGTAAGCCGGGTTCTGTAGGGCCCTGGCCCTTGCGGACCGAGGCGTGGCGGCCATTCCTCTGGGGCGGGCGTCGCCGTCCGCCTCGAGCAACCAACCCGAACGGCAAGGGGCCTGGAGACGGGGCCCGGGCCGCGAGGCCCTGCCGTTCCTATTCGGTCTTGCTCCCGGTGGGGTTTGCCGTGCCGGAGCGCGTTGCCGCGTCCGCGGTGCGCTCTTACCGCACCCTTTCACCCTGACCCCGCCGGCCCTTAAGGCCTCGCGGGGCGGTCTCGTCTCTGTGGCACTGTCCCTGGGGCTTGGGGTTTCCGACCAAGCCCCGCCGGAGGTTATCCGGCACCGCGTCTCCATGGAGCCCGGACTTTCCTCCCCGGACCCGTTTCCGGGCCCGGAGCGGCCGCCCGGCCGGCTGACCCTTTTGGATGTGGGCCACGCCCGCCGGCCCGTCAAGCGCCGTGGAGGGGTCCGGGGGCGCACCCGTGGGCCGGCCGGCGGCGGGTCCGCGCGAAGGTCCGGTTGCGGAACCGCGCGTCACGGCGGCGCGTTTGCCTCGGGCCGCGGCCAAGCTACGGTGCCGGCCCGCCGAATCGCGGCCCCTCCGCAACCGAAGAAACAGGGATGTCCCTCATGAAGAAGCTCCTCAGCGTCGCCTCAGCCGGCGCCCTCGCCCTGTCGGTCGCCGCCTGCAACACCCCCGGCGAGCGCGCCGCCGGCGGCGCCGTGATCGGCGGCCTCGCGGGCGCGGCGATCGGCGGCGCCGCAACCGGCCGGGCCGGCGGCGCGGTCGCGGGCGCCGCCGTCGGCGCCGTCGCGGGCGCCGCCGTCGGGGCCGCCACCGCGCCGCCCCCGGACGTCTGCCCCTACGGCGTCTACCAGGGCCGCGACGGGCTCTACTACTGCCGCGGCGCCTAC
>DASVVU010000094.1:0-6895 GCA_036386395.1 Beijerinckiaceae bacterium
CTCGGCCGAAGGCCGAGCGGGGTGGGGGGCGCAGGCATAAAGCGCAGAGGATTGGCGAAAAGCGCACCCATACCAGCCGCAGGGATCAGGGCCGGACGGATCGCCTGGCCTTGGCCCCTGCGGCTGATCCGCGGCGGCCAACGTCGACCAAGGGCTCTATGCCCGCGCCCCCCACCCCGCTCGGGGCATCGCCCCGAGGCGGCCCTCCCCTCCGGGGGGAGGGAAAAGGGCGCGCGTCTCGTCATGCCAGCCTCGCCCCCGGCCCGAGCCGGGCTCCGCGCAGAAACTCCTCCCCGCTCACGGGCGAGCGGCCGGCGCGCTGGACCTGGACGAGCCGCACCGCGCCCGTGCCGCAGGCGACCGCGCCGGCCGTGTCGAGGAGCGTGCTCGGCTCGCCGATCCCATCGGCAAGCACCGTGCGGAGCACCTTGACCCGCTCCCCGCCCTTGCCGAGGTCGGCCGTGAAGAACGCGCCCGGGAAGGGCGAGAGCCCGCGCACTTGGTCGTGCACGGCCCGCGCGGGCCGCGACCAGTCGATCCGCGCCTCCTCGTTCGTAATTTTCTTCGCGTAGGTGACGCCCTCTTGCGGTTGCGGCGTGAAGCCGAGCGAGCCGCGCGACAGCGCTGCAAGCGCCCGGCCCATGAGGTCGGCGCCGAGCGGCGCGAGCGCGTCGTGCAGCTCGCCCGCCGTCGTGTCCGGGCCGATCGGCATGCGCTCGACCATGGCGACGGGGCCCGTGTCGAGGCCCTCCTCCATCCGCATCACGGCGACGCCGGTCTCGGCGTCCCCGGCCATGATCGCCCGCTGGATCGGCGCCGCGCCGCGCCAGCGCGGCAGGAGCGAGGCGTGCAGGTTGAGGCAGCCGAGAGCGGGCGCGTCGAGGATCGCCTTCGGCAGGATCATTCCGTAGGCCACCACCACGGCGACATCGGCCCCGTGGGCGCGAAAAGTCTCGGCGGCCTCGTCGGTCCGAAGCGTCTTCGGTGTCAGCACGGGGATGCCGAACCGCTCGGCCATCTGCTGCACCGGAGAAGTCCGTAGCGCCATGCCCCGCCCCGCCGCCGCCGGCGCGCGAGTGTAGACCGCCGCGACCTCGTGCCCCTGGCCGACGATCTCGGAAAGCGTCGGCACGGCGAAGTCCGGCGTGCCCATGAAGACGACGCGCATGTGGCCGTCCTCCGCCCGGGCGCTCAGGTCTCGGCGTCCGCCTGTTCGCGCTTCGCCGCCTTGACGAACTTCTTGACCACCCGGTCCCGCTTCAGCTTCGAGAGGTGGTCGATGAACAGCACGCCGTCGAGGTGGTCGATCTCGTGCTGGACGACGGTGGCGAGGAGCCCCTCGGCCTCGACCTCGACCGCCTTCCCGTCAAGATCCGTGTAGCGGAATCTCACCCGCGCCGGGCGCTCGACCTCCTCGTAGTACTCCGGGATCGAGAGGCAGCCCTCCTCGTAGGCGCTCGTCTCTTCCGAGGACCAGACGATCTCGGGGTTGACGAGCACGATCGGGCGCCGCTCCTCGTCCTTCTTCGCCGTGTCGATGGTGACGATCCGCCTCGGCTCGCCGATCTGGATCGCGGCGAGGCCGACGCCCGGCGCGTCGTACATGGTGTCGAGCATGTCTTGGGCGAGCCGGCGGACCTCGGCGTCGATCTTGTCCACAGGCACGGACTTGAGCCGCAGCCTTGAGTCGGGGAGGGTCACGAGGGGTCGGATCGCCATGGCGGGCGAGATAAGCACTGGCCGGGAATGGGTCAAATCGTTCATCGTCCGTTCGTAGCGTCAACCGATTCGGGCCAAAGGGCCTCAAGGCCGGCATGAACGACATCGCCTTCCATCTCGGCGCCCGCCCCGTGACCTGGGGCGAGGCGGTGCTCGCCTTCGCGGCGCTCAGCCTCGTGCTCCTCCTCGCCGTGGCGTGGTCGCTCGTGAAGGCGCGCCGCGAGCGCGCGGCGGAAGCCGCGGCCGCGGCCGAGCGGGCGCGGGAGATGGACGACAAGGTCGCCGAGCTCGTGCGCAGCCAATCCGAGATCACCGGGCGCCTCCAGACCGTCGCCGAGGTGTTCGGCTCGCGCCAGAGCGACTTCGTGCGCCTGATCTCGGAGCGGCTCGAAGGCCTCCAGCACCGGGTCGGTCAAGGCCTCGAGGCCACGACCCGCCACCAGGGCGAGCACTTGGCGAAGCTCAACGAGCGCCTCGCCGTCATCGACGCCGCCCAGAAGAATCTTAGGGACCTCACCGGCGAGGTTGTCGGCTTGAAGGAGATCCTCTCCAACAAGCAGGCCCGGGGCGCCTACGGCCAGGGCCGGATGGAGGCGATCGTCCGCGACGGGTTGCCGGCCGGCGCCTACGAGTTCCAGGCGACGCTCTCGAACCGCACCCGGCCGGACTGCCTCGTGCGCCTGCCCGGCGACGAGCGCGGCCTCGTCGTCGACGCCAAGTTCCCCCTCGAAGGCTTCGCCCTGTTCCGGGACGCGAAGACCGACGAGGCGCGGGCCAAGGCGGCGCAGCGGGTGCGCGCCGACATCGGCGTCCACGTGAAGGATCTTGCCGAAAAGTACCTGATCGCCGGGGAGACGCAGGACGTGGCGCTGATGTTCGTGCCGGCGGAATCGGTCTACGCGGACCTCGCCGAGCACTTCGAGGACGTGGTCCAGAAGGCGCACCGCGCCCGCATCGTCATCGTCTCGCCCTCGCTCCTGTCGCTCGCGATCCAGGTGCTCCAGGCCCTCGTGCGCGACGCCCGCATCCGCGACGAGGCGCGCGCGATCCAGACCGAGGTGCAGAAGCTCCTGGAGGACGTCTCGCGCCTCGCCGAGCGCGTCGGAAAACTCGACACCCACTTCCGGCAGGCCCAGGACGACGTCGCCCAGATCCGCACCTCCTCCGAGAAGATTCTCAAGCGCGGCCAGAAGATCGAGGCGCTGGAGTTCGACGAGGTGCCGACGAAGCCCGAGCTCTTCGCAGGCCAGCGCCTCGCCGCGGCGGAGTAGGCCCGCCTCTCCTGCTTGCCGGAGAGGCCGGGTCGCGAAGCGACCGGGTGAGGGCCGGCGCTCACCCCAACCCTGGCTTGAGGCGATCAGCGGAAGAGGTAGGCGACCTTGGTGAGGGTCGAGCCGGCGACGCGGTCGGTGGTCTCGGCCACGACTTTGCCGCCGAGGCGCTCGTAGAAGGCGCGGGCGCGCTCGTTCTCGGCGAGCGACCACACGGCGATGCGCTTGATGCCGCGGTCGATCATGTCGTTGCGGACGCACTTGAACAGACGCGTTCCGAAGCCGATGCCCTGGTAATCGGGGGAAAGGTAGAGCTCGTCGATCTCGCCCTCGGCCGGCAGCGAGCGGTCGCGGCAGCGGCCATAAGAAGCGTAGCCCGCGACCGTCTCGGCAACGTCGAGGACCACGAGGGGCCGTCCGCGGCCGATGGTCGAGAGCCACCAGCGCGGCCCGCGCCGGGCCATCATGCGATCGAGCGCCACGCCCGGGATGATGCCCTGGTAGGCCTCGCGCCACGCCGAATCGAAGACCCCGGACAGGGCGGCGGCATCTTCCGTGCGCGCCCGGCGGATGCTGATGACGAGCTCTTTCATGGCGTTTGGACCCAATGAGGCCTGCGGTTCAGGAACCTGCGGTTCGAGGGGACGCGCACTCCGGCAAAGCTTGTCTGGCGTTGCGAAATCTGCGCCAAGGATACGCGGTGGGGAAGCGCCTCGGCGGTGCCGGACCGCACCCGCCTGTGGAGCGTTGTCGAAAGGACACAACCGCGGACGGGCCCACCTCGTTGCCCGAAAGGCGCATCGCTGCTAAGGGCGCGCTCTCCGCTCATCCTGGTCCGCCGATCCCCTGGTCGATCCCGGCCGACGTTAAGATTGATGAAGAGTGCTTAACCGTTTCTTAAAGCCGGAGATCCGCTATGCGCGGCGGATGGCGCGGATCGCCCGGTGGGACCGGCCGGTCGGCGGCGGCGTCGCGCGCCTGCGAGCCTGGGCCCACATGGTGCTCGTCGACCACGGCGTCTTCCGGCTGTTCTACCTCAATCGCCACCGGGTCACGCCGAACCTGTGGCGCTCGGCGCAGCCCGCGCCGCACCAGCTCGCCTGGTTCGCGCAAAAAGGCGTGCGCACGGTCATCAACCTGCGCGGCGGGCGCGAGCACGGCTCCTGGCAGCTCCAGAAGGAAGCCTGCAACCGCCTCGGCCTCGACCTCGTCGAGCTCGTGGTGCGCTCGCGCGAGGCGCCGGACCGGGAGACGATTCTTGAGGCCAGAACCTTCTTCGCCGGCCTGAAATACCCGGCGGTGATCCACTGCAAGTCCGGCGCAGACCGGGCCGGGTTCGTGGCGGCGCTCTACCTCGTCCTGCACGAGGGGCGGACCGTGCGCGAAGCGATGCGGCAGCTGTCGCTGCGCTACGGCCACTTCCGCCACGCCCGCACCGGCATCCTCGACGCCTTCTTCGAGCGCTACCGGGTCGAGGGCGAGGAGAAGGGCATCCCGTTCATCGACTGGGTCGAGCGTATCTACGACCCGCAGGTCCTCATGCGCGACTTCCGCCCGCGCTTCTGGTCCGCCCTCGTGGCCGACCGCATCATGCGGCGGGAGTGATTCACCTCTCCCGCCCTCATCCTGAGGAGGCCCGAAGGGCCGTCTCGAAGGAGCGGGAGAGGCCGAGTCGGCGCGAAGCGCCGACCGGGTGAGGGCCGGGTGAGGGCTCACCCGCCGCCGAGGTTGAACACCCGGTGCGGGACGAGCTCCCCCTTCTCCACGTCTCCGACCGCGACGAGCACGCCGTTGCAGGTGGCGTAGAGCTTGCCTGCAAGCGGCGCGTCGCGCCCGCGCAGGATGATCGACTGGCCACGCATGAGGCGGCCCGCCATGTCGCGGGAGACGGCGACCGAGGGCAGCTCGGCGAGCGCCGTGTCGACCGGGCGCAGCCATGCCTCCGTCTCGCCGCGCTCGGCCGAGGCCTGAAGCTCCGCCGCCGTCACGGCGTCCTCCTCCGTGAACGGCCCGACGCGCGTGCGGCGCAGGGCCGCGACGTGCCCGAGGCAGCCGAGGGCGCGTCCGAGGTCGCGGGCGAGGGAGCGCACGTAGGTGCCCTTGCCGCACTCGGCCTCGAGGATGCTGCGCTCGCCCGAATGGCGCACGACCGAGAGCCGCGCGATCTCGACCGTGCGCGGCTGAAGCTCGACCGCCTCGCCGTCGCGGGCGAGGTCGTAGGCGCGCTCGCCCTGGATCTTGATCGCCGAGAAGCGCGGCGGGACCTGCTCGATCTGTCCGGTGAAGCGCGGCAGCAGCGCTTCGATCTCGGCCCGCTCCGGATACCGGTGCGTCGCCTGGACGGGGCGGCCCTCCGCGTCGTCGGTGTCGGTCTCGACGCCCCAGGCGACGGTGAAGACGTAAGCCTTGCGGCCGTCCATCACGAAGGGCACGGTCTTCGTCGCCTCGCCCAGCGCGATCGGCAGGATGCCGGAGGCGAGGGGGTCGAGGGTGCCGGCGTGCCCCGCCTTCTTGGCGTTGAAGGCGCGCTTCACCACCGCGACCGCGTGCGTCGAGGTCATGCCGACGCCCTTGTCGAGCACGAGCCAGCCGTTGACCTCGCGCTTCTTGGGGCGGGGATTGTCCGGCGAGCGCGTCAACGGACTGCCGCGCGGTGCTTGATCATGGTGCAAGGGGCAAGTCTCCTGTCGCACTCGAACTCCAGCGTCCACCGCTCGTAGCCGATGCGGCCGAGCCGGAACGCCCGGCGCTGGCACGTCCAAAGCTGACGGTCCCCGGCCAGCTCGGACCGATGGCACATGAAGCCGTTCTCTTCCACGTACTGGACAGCCTGCGGGGCATGCGTTCCGAGCGGCAGTGCGCGTGCGACGTCCTCCGTGACGTCCGTCCCAAAGCTGTCCCGCGGTGCTTCATGAAAGGCGGTCTCCAGAGGTCCTCGGTATCGAAGGGAAAGGGCGATGGCCGCGACGAGCGCAAGGAGGCCCGCGCCATAGAGGACGACGCTCCATGACAGATTGCGGCGCACTACGAGCCCTCTTCCTCCTTCTCCGTATCCCGCCGCACCTTCTCGCTCCGCAGAAGCGCATCGATGCGGGAGGCCTCGTCGAAGGTCTCGTCGCGGCGGAAGCGCAGGTCGGGAGCGAACTTGAGGTTGACGCGGTGCGCCACCTCCTGGCGCAGGGTCTTGCGGTTGCGCTCAAGGGCCTGGAGCACCTCGCGCTCGTCCTGGCCGCCCAGCGGCATCACGTAGGCGGTGGCAAGCCGCAGGTCCGGGGACATGCGCACCTCCGGGATGGTGACGACGTGGCTCGAAAGCACCGGATCCTGCACGTCGCCGCGCTGGAGCACCTCGGCGAGCGCATGGCGCACGAGCTCGGCCACGCGCTGCTGGCGCTGCGAGGGACCGGAGCTTTGGGTTTGTCTGGGGGCCATGGAATCAATCGGGCTTGGGAATGAGGATGTGGGTCGTCGCGACGGCCATGTAGGCCCCAGCCAGAGCCGCGGACGCCGCGGCGGACAGAATGGCCTCGCGGATGCGGTCAGGGCTGAGGCAGCCCTCGCGCATCGCTGCGCGGGTAATCTCGTTGTCGTCCGGGAAGATGGCGATGCACCCGTTGAGCAGGACCCCGAGCCCCGCCAAGGCCGCACCGAACCAGGCGAGCGACCGCGACCTCAGGAGCCGGATCACCACGAGACTGACGACGACGAACCCGAGGAACCGCCACCAGTTCGGCGCGTCCACGGGGCCGTGCTCCGGCCACCACCCCTCTCCGGCCACCTTGTCGCAGACCTCCGCCGCAGCGAGGCTGGGGAGGAGGAGGAACGAGAGGACGGAGCCTAGGCGAAGCATCGTCTTCATCTCCGGGATCGGACCGGATCTTCTTTCAGCGTCATGCCCGGCTTGG
>DASVVU010000095.1:0-7456 GCA_036386395.1 Beijerinckiaceae bacterium
CGTAGAAGACCTCGTCGACGGCGTCGGCAAGGCCGGGGTGGCGGCGGATCAGCTCGCGGATCGGCACCGCGGCGAGATCGTCGGTGCGCACCTTCGCGAGCACGCCGCCGTAGCGCCCGATCGGGGTTCGGACATAGTCGCAGATGAAGACGTCGTCGGCCGGCACCGGTCCCTCCCGAGGCTCGCTTGGCCTGAGGGTTATACTGGCCGGGGCGCGAAGGCGAGCGCGCCGTCACTCCGACGGCTTGCGCAGGCCCTTCGTCTTGTCCTGCCGGATCATCGGCTTCGGCTGCGGCGAGTCGAGCGGTTCCCGCGTCGTGAGGACATGGGGCTCGCCCTCGGGCGCGGGCCGCGGGATCGGCGGCGCGGGGTTCGGCTCGGGCGCGCCCTTGCCGTCCTTCACCATGCTGCGGTTGGTCATGCGGCCCTCCGGTTGGCCCTCATCGAACGCCCCCTCGCGCAGGCGGGTTCCGAATGCTTCCGGAAATCTGGAAGGATCAAAGTAGAAGCCAAATGCTCAAGCTTGGCAAAGCTTTGTACCCGCGAAATTGACCTTCGGCGCGCCGGAACCATCGAATCTTGGCCTCGTTGTTCAGGTCTAAGCGAAGCGCCAAGGAGGCAGCACATGGCGACCGGAGATTCGACCTCGAAGCGCGGTTTCGCGTCGATGGACGCGGAGCGGCAGCGCGAGATCGCGAGCAAAGGCGGCCGCAGCGTCCCCGCCGAGAAGCGCTCGTTCTCGCAGGACCGCGAGCTTGCCTCCGAAGCCGGCCGGAAGGGCGGCCAGGCGTCCGGCGGAACCCGCGGATCGCAAGACGCCGAGTAGTTCCGAAGCCGACCGGTTCGGAGACCGTCAGGGCCGCCCAAGGGCGGCCCTGATCGTTTTCGAGGATCAATGTTTTGGCGTATGCGCCGATCGCCTGCGCCTCAGCGGGCGTGGCAGGGACCGAAGGCCGGCGCGAGATGGGCCGGGACGACGAGGTTGCGGCGCAGGAGATAGGGACAGATCACCTCGTCGGGCTGGCGCGCCGCCACGACCCCGGACAGGCGCGAGGCGACCTTGCGGGCCTCGCCTTCGCGGGCGCTCGACGCATGACGCAATTCGAGCGGCAGGTCCTGGCTGCACAGGACCGTCTCCACGGGCCTCGTCGATGCCATGACAATCTCCCCCGATCGGCCTCAGGCGGCTCCAAGGCCGGCGGATAACGCCAGGCTTGCGGCCCGGTTCCGGCCGAGGGCCCCCTTGATCGGCAAGCAAAAATTTTTCGTCTCGCGCCCGAATCGCGGGAACCGCCTCCAGGGAGCTGCGTTGAGATCGCAACCGGCCTCTTTCTGCCCCCACGGGCCGGCACCTTAGTGGCGCGGTTGGGATCAATCCCAGCCGCGCTTCTTTATTGGCGTGCAGCGCTCTCGCTGGCGAGAGGCAGCCGGTATGCGAAGCTTAGCCGAACGCCCGCGCGAGCCCGTAGAAGGCGGCGCCGATGAGGGCCGAGGCCGGGATCGTCAGGAACCAGGCCGTCACGATGTTGCCGGCGACGTTCCAGCGCACGGCCGAGACCTTGCGGGCGGCGCCGACCCCGACGATCGCCCCCGTGATGGTGTGCGTGGTCGAGACCGGGATGCCGAGCTCGGTCGCGGCGAAGAGGGTGATCGCCCCGCCGGTCTCAGCGCAGAAGCCCTGCATCGGGGTGAGCCGGGTGATCTTCGAGCCCATGGTGCGCACGATCCGCCAGCCGCCGAAGAGGGTGCCGAGGCCCATGGCGGCCTGGCAGGCGAGCACGACCCACAGGGGCACGTGGAACGTCGGGCCGAGCATGCCCTGCGAGTAGAGCAGCACGGCGATGATGCCCATGGTCTTCTGGGCGTCGTTGCCGCCGTGGCCGAGGGAATAGAGCGAGGCCGAGACGAACTGCAGCCAGCGGAACGTCGCGTCCACCGCGAACGGGGTCGCGCGCACGAAGATCCACGACACCGTGAGCACAAGCAGCAGCGCAAGGCAGAAGCCGACGAAGGGCGACAAAAAAATCGCACCGGCGGTCTTGCCGAGGCCCGTCCAGACGATCCCCGAAAGGCCCGCCTTCGCGACGCCCGCCCCGACGAGCCCGCCGATCAGCGCGTGCGAGCTCGACGACGGGATGCCGCCCCACCAGGTGATGAGGTTCCAGGCGATCGCCCCCATGAGCGCGCCGAAGATCACGGCCGGGTCGATCACGCTTGCCGCCACGATCCCGGTCCCGATGGTCTGGGCGACGTGCAGGCCGAAGAACAGGAAGGCGATGAAGTTGAAGAACGCCGCCCAGACGACGGCGTACTGCGGCCGCAGCACCCGCGTCGAGACGATGGTGGCGATCGAGTTCGCGGCGTCGTGCAGGCCGTTGAGAAAGTCGAACAGGAGCGCGACCGCGACGAGGCCGACGAGCAGCGGCAGGGCAAGCGCAGCGTCCATCTCCTAGACGTGCTCGATCACGATGGCGTTGATCTCGTTCGCCACGTCCTCGAAGCGGTCGGAGACCTTCTCGAGGTGCTCGTAGATCTCGTCGCCGACGATGAAGGCCATGGCGTCGCCGCCGCCGCGGTGGCGCAGGAACAGCTCGCGCCGACCCCGGTCGTGGAGCGCATCGGAGCGCTCCTCGAGCTTCACCACCGCCTCGGTGAGGGTGGCGAGCCGGGCCGCCTCGCGGCCGACCCTGCTGAGCAGCGGCACCGCTTCGACGGTGAGGTTCGCGGCCTCGACGATGACGTCGCCCATCTCGCGCATGGTCGGCTCGAACGCGCGCACCTCGTAGAGGGTGATGGCCTTCGCGGTCTGGTGCATCTGGTCGATGGCGTCGTCCATCGAGGAGATGAGGCTCTGGATGTCGCTGCGGTCGAAGGGGGTGATGAAGGTGCGCCTGACCATCGCCAGCACCTCCCGGGCGATCCCGTCGGCCTCCTCCTCGCGCTCGGCGATGATGCGGCAGTATTGCGGCACGGCCTCGCCGCCTTTCAGGAGCTCGCGCAGGGCTTCGGCGCCGGCGGTGAGAGTCTGCGAATGCCGGGCGAACAGGTCGAAGAAGCGCTCCTCCTTCGGCATCAGCGCCTGGAACCACCGAAGCATTCGCCCCTCCCGAGCCTGCCGCCGCGCCCGCGTCAACCGTGGGCGCGGAGCGGGGTTCCGGGGCTATAGCAGCTTGCGGGCCGCGCCGCATGGGCCTCGGCTCGACAAGTGCGCTTGCGAAAATCGTGCGGGCCTGTCCGCGCCGATCATCGCCGTGACAGCTCATCAGGAGCGACCCATGCCCGCAATCGAGTTCGGACACCTTCTGGACGACGACCCGCCACCCCGGCCCCCGGTCCGGGCCGGCCAGCCTGCCGCGAGACGATAAGGACCGCACGCGCACGCCGTGCCGGACGAGGCCACGCCGGTGCGCGGCCTCGATGATGACCGCTCAGGCCGGGACGCGCTCGGCCTGGCTCTTCTGACCGGCCTTCGCCGGCTTCGCGGGGCCCTTCGCCGGCCAGTTGTGGGTCTCGTCCGTGGCGTCGCGGCACCAGCGGTAGAAGGCGTCGTAGATGAGCATCCCGGCCTCGAGCTGGGCGAGGTCGTCGGCGTACATGCGCGAGAGGCCAAGCGACGCCGCGAGCAGCCCCGCGGCCTCGGGCTCGAGGTCGAGCCGCGCCGTGTCGGCGCCGCGCACGATGCGGG
Organism: Beijerinckiaceae bacterium; assembly: GCA_036386395.1. Classification (GTDB taxonomy): domain Bacteria; phylum Pseudomonadota; class Alphaproteobacteria; order Rhizobiales; family Beijerinckiaceae; genus JAJKJG01. The sequence goes on from DASVVU010000095.1 coordinate 3,686, forward strand.
CGAGCCGCGAGAGCGGCCCGGTTGCAAGGCCGAGCTCCTCGACCATCACGTCGAAGGTGCACTTCTCGCCGCGGTGGCTCCAGAACACCCCCTCGCCCTCGACGTCGAAGGGCGTCGCCTTGAAGCGCTCCGCGACCCCGAACACGTCCGAGGGGTTCACGAACAGGAACACGGCATTCGGATCGACGAAGCGGCGGATGAGCCAGGGGCAGGCGATGCGGTCGACCTTCGGGCGCGAGCGCGTGACCCAGACCGTGCGGCCCCTGGCGTCCCGGGGCGGCAGCTTCTCGACCGGCACCATGGGCAGGCCGGCGGCGGCCCAGCCGAGGGCCCCGCCTTCGAGCGAATCCGCCGGCACCCCGGCGTGCCTGAGCCAGGCCGCGACGCCCTGGCTGAGCTTCTGCCCCTTCTGGCAGACGACGACGGCGGAGCGGCCGGAGAACTCCGGCGCCCACTCGGCCACGTCCTTGAAGGAGCGCCGCACGGCGCCCGGCACGAGGCGCGGGTCGCAGGCGAAGTCCTCTTCGGTGCAGACGTCGATGAGGGCCGGGCAGTCCGGCCGGCCGATCAGGCGGGCGAGCTTTTCGGACGAGATGGCGTTGGGCGACGACATGATGATGCGTCCTTTATTGAGAGAGCAGGACGCGATGCTTAGGCGTGTCGCCTCGTGGGGAGATCGCAGTCCCCATGGATGGAATCTTAGGCCAGCCATACGGCGGGCGCAACCGTCTCGTGCGGCTCAGGCGGCTCGCCCCGGCGCGCCGCCTCCCTTATGGTCCCGGCCGATTCCCACGAAGCAGCGAGAGAATGGACGCCGGCCCGCGATCCGAGCTCAAGGCGCAGACGGAGCGGCGCGAGCGGCTGATCGGCATCGCCCTCATGGGCGGGGCGCTCCTGTGCTTTTCCGGCCTCGATGCCACGGCGAAGTGGCTCAACCGGTCCATCGACCCGATGATGACGGTGTGGGCGCGCTACGTCGGGAGCGTGCTCATCGTCTCCCTCGCGATCAACCCGTGGACGACGCCGCGGCTGCTGCACACCCGTCGGCCCTGGCTGCAGGGCGTGCGCTCGCTCCTGCTGCTCGTCTCGACGGCGCTCAACTTCGTCGCCCTGCAGTACCTCCAGCTCACCGAGACGCTCTCGATCCTGTTCGCGACGCCGCTCCTCGTCGCGCTGTTCTCGGGGCCGATCCTCGGCGAATGGGTCGGGCCGCGCCGGCTCGTCGCCATCGGCGTCGGCTTCCTCGGGGTCATCGTGGTGACCCGGCCGGGGCTCGGGGGGATGCATCCGGCGGCGCTGCTCTCCGTCGTCGGCGCCTGCTGCTACGCCTTCTACGGCATCTCGACCCGCATGCTCGCCGGCTACGATTCCTCGGCCACCACGATGTTCTACTCCGGCCTTGCCGGCGTGCTGATCATGATGCCGGCGATGCCGCTGTACTGGTCGACGCCGCCGTCCTGGACCGCGTGGGGCCTGATGCTCCTCGTCGGCGCCTTCGGGGCCATCGGCCACTGGCTCCTGATCCTGGCCCACGCCCGCGCGCCGGCCTCGGTGCTGGCGCCGTTCATCTACACCCAGATCGTCTGGATGACGGCGCTGGGCTACCTCGTCTTCGGCGACCTCCCCGACCGCTTCACGCTCCTCGGCGCCGCCATCGTGATCGGATCGGGGCTTTATCTGCTCTATCGCGAGCGGGTGCGGGGGGCGGAGGCCAAACGGGCGCAGGGCGCGTAAGCACGTGCACTGTCATCCCCGGCGGCGCGCGTAGCGCGCCGGGAAGGGGATCCAAAACCCGGCCGCCGCTTGGATCCCCTTCCCTCGCCTCCGCTCCGCTTCGGCTCGCCGGGGATGACAGTCAGGGCTGGTTGAGCGCCCGGTAAGCGCGCAGCACCTGGCTGTCGTCGGCTCCGCCGCTCCCTTGGCCCGAGGCGGCGAGGAACATCTGGTGGGCGGCGGCGGCGAGCGGCAGGGCGGCCTTCGAGGCGCGGCCGGCGTCGAGGACGAGGCCGAGGTCCTTGACGAAGATGTCGACGGCGCTTGCGACAGCCGGCTCGTCTTGCAGCATGCGCGGGCCGCGGTCCTTGAGCATCCAGCTCGAGGCGGCGGAGCCCGAAAGAATCTCCAGCACCACGGAGAGGTCGAGGCCGGCCTTGGCGGCCAAGGAAAAGGCCTCGGCGGCGGCGGCGATGTGGACGCCGCAGAGGAGCTGGTTGACGGTCTTGACCATGGCGCCCTGGCCCGGCGCCTCGCCGACGTGGAAGAGCTTGTCGCCGAGCGTCTCCAGAACCGGCCGCGCCGCCTCGAACGTCGCCTTCGGCGCCGCCGCCATGATGGTCAGCGTGCCGCCCTTGGCGCCGATGACGCCGCCGGAGACCGGCGCGTCGATGAAGCGGCGGCCGGTGGCCTCGACCTCCTCGGCCAAGGCCGCCGCGTCGGCGGGGGCGCAGGTCGCCATCAGGACTATGATGGCGCCGGGCGCGAGCCCTTCGAGGGCGCCGCCGTCGATGAGCACGGTGCGAGCCTGCGCGGCATTCACGACCATGAGGATGAGCATGTCGGCGCCGCGGGCCGCCTCGGCGGCGGTCGCGGCTGCGTGGCCGCCGGCCGAGGCCAAGGCATCGAGCGCCGGCCGCTTGAGGTCGAAGCCGCGCACGGCGAAGTCGCGGGCGAGAAGCCGCTGCGCCATGGGCAGCCCCATGGCGCCGAGGCCGACAAAGCCGATCGTCTTGGGTCCCGTCATTCCTTGACGGCGCCGGTCATGGCCGCGACGTAGTGCTCGACGAAGAAGGAATAGAGGACGACGAGGGGGAGCGAGCCGACGAGGGCGCCGGCCATGAGCGAGCCCCAGCGGTAGATGTCGCCGTCGACGAGGGAGGTGACGATCGCGACCGGCACCGTCTTGTTGGTGTTCGACGAGACGAAGGTCAGCGCGTAGATGAACTCGTTCCAGCACAGGGTCAGCGAGAAGATCGAGGCCGAGATCAGGCCCGGGATCGCGAGCGGCAGGATGATCTTGGTGAGGATCTGCCAGCGGCTCGCCCCGTCGATGAGGGCGCATTCCTCGAGCTCGTAGGGGATGGTCTTGAAGTAGCCCATCAGCAGCCAGGTCGAGAACGGAATCAGGATCGTCGGATAGACGAGGATCAAGGCGAAGACGGAGTCGAACAGGCCGTACTGGTGGATCACCGTCGAGAGCGGGATGAACAGGATCGAGGGCGGCACGAGGTAGGCGAGGAAGATCATGCCGCCGACGGTGTTCGCGCCCCGGTAGCGGATGCGGGTGATGGCGTAGGCGGCAAGCACGCTGGCGAACAGCGACAGCACCGTCGCGGCGACCGAGATCAGCATCGTGTTCCAGAGCCAACGCGGGTAGTCGGTCTCGAACAGCAGCTTGTAGACGTGCTTCAGGGTCGGCGCCGTGACGAAGAAGGGGTTGTACTTCTCGAGGTCGAGGAGCTGCTCGTCCGGTTTGATGGCGGTCAGCACCATCCAGTAGAACGGGAACAGGAGCACGACCATGATGAGGAGGAGGGGGATGTAGGTCGTCACGATGCGCTTCGGCAGCGTGTCGAGATAGGCCATGCCCTCGGAATGGTCCTCCCAGGCCGGCGTCTGCTTGCCCGGCGCGATGAGGGCCTGCGCGACGTCCGTTCCGGGGTCCGGCCCGCGCTCGTCGGCGGCGGCAGCTTTGGTCATAAGAAGCTCCCGGTGCCGGCAAACGGTGCTCCCCTCCCCCGTGGGGGGGGGGGGCGGGGGGGGGGGGCGCGGGGG
>DASVVU010000096.1:0-3329 GCA_036386395.1 Beijerinckiaceae bacterium
CGTCGACCAGATCGCCTGGGTGACGGACGAGATCCGCCGCAACCCGGATTCCCGCCGCCTCGTGGTCTCGGCCTGGAACCCGGCCGACCTCGACCGCATGGCGCTCGCCCCCTGCCACTGCCTGTTCCAGTTCCACGTCGCAGACGGGCGGCTCTCGTGCCAGCTCTACCAGCGCTCGGCCGACGCCTTCCTCGGCGTGCCGTTCAACATCGCCTCCTACGCCCTCCTCACCCACATGATGGCGCAGGCGACGGGGCTGCGCCCCGGCGACTTCGTCCACACCTTCGGCGACGCCCACCTCTACCTCAACCACCTCGAGCAGGCCCGCCTCCAGCTCGCCCGCGAGCCGCGCCCGCTGCCGCGCCTGCGCCTGAACCCGGCGGTGCGCGACCTCCTCGACTTCCGCTACGAGGACGTCGCCGTCGAGGGCTACGACCCGCACCCGGCCATCCGCGCGCCGGTCGCGGTGTGAGCCGCACCGTCAAGCCCGTCGCGGCGGCGCTCGGCGTCGCGGCCGCCTGCACCCTGGCCGCCTACGCGGCGGCGTGGATCGGCGAGGCCTTCATCCGCCGCGGCGACCGCGCCGAGGCGGTGTTCTTCGCGGCCCTCATGGCGGCGGCGGTCGCGCTTGCAGGCTCCCCGCGGCGCCGCACGCTCGCCCTCCGTCCCTTGCGCCTCGACCGGACGACGGCCCTCTACGGGGCGGCCGTCCTCACCCTGCTGGCGGCGGAAGCCCTGATCGTCCTCTTAGGGCCGTTCGGCCGCCTGCAGGACCTCCTGGCCCAGGCGAGGGCGGAGGCCGGGGCGGTCGGCGCCGCGAACGCCGTCCTGCTCGCGCCCGTCGGCGAGGAACTCCTGTTCCGCGGCCTCCTGTTCACGCGGTTGCGCGCGATTCTCGGCGCCTTCGCGGCCGTGGCGGTGAGCGGGCTCGCCTTTGCGGCCTTCCATGCCGAGCACGGGATCGGCTACGTCCTGTCCATGATCCCGGCCGGCGCCTTCCTCGGCTTCGCCCGCGAGCATAGCGGCGGCGTCGCCCTGCCCATGCTGCTGCACGCGGTCATGAACGGGGCGGCGGTCGCGGCCGGCCTCGTCCTCACGGCATGGCCCCGGCTCCTCGGATGACGCTCCTCGTTCGCCCAGCCGCTCCCGCCGACGCCGCGCTCGTCCTCGCGCTCATCCGCGAGCTCGCGGAATACGAGCGCCTCGCGGACGAGGTCGATGCGACCGAGGCGATGATCGCCGCCGCGCTGTTCGGCGACCATCCGCGGGCGTTCTGCGACATCGCCGAATGGGAGGGCGAGGCGGCCGGCCTCGCGCTGTGGTTCTACAGCTTCTCGACCTTCCGAGGCCGGCACGGCATCTACCTCGAGGACCTGTTCGTCCGGCCGGCCCACCGCGGCCGCGGCATCGGCCGGGCGCTCTTCACGAACCTCGCCCGGCGCTGCGCCACCGAAAATCTGCCGCGGCTCGAATGGGCGGTGCTCGACTGGAACGAGCCGGCCCTCGGCTTCTACCGCCGGCTCGGCGCCGAGGCGCTCGACGGCTGGACCGTCCACCGGCTGTCCGGCGCAGCGCTCGATGCCCTCGCGGCCGGCCCATGAACGTCCTATGACGATGTCATGGACATCCCCCTCGCCATCGTGGCCGCCGTCGCCGAGAACGGCGTCATCGGGCGCGACAACCGGCTGATCTGGCGCCTGCGCACGGATCTGCGGCGCTTCCGCGACCTCACCTGGGGCAAGCCCATGATCATGGGCCGCAAGACTTATCAATCGATCGGCAAGCCCCTGCCCGGCCGCAGGACCGTGGTGCTGACCCGCGACAAGGGATTCTCGCCCGAAGGCATCGACGCCGTCCACGACTGGGGTGAAGCCGTTAGTCGCGCGCAGGTGCTCGCCGATGAGATGGGCGCGACCGAAATCGCAGTCGTGGGCGGTGCGGAGATCTATGCCCTCGCCCTGCCGCAGACGCGGCGCCTCCATCTCACCCTCGTGCATGCCTCGCCCGAAGGCGACGCGATGTTCCCGCCGTTCGACCGAGCGGCCTTCCGCGAGGTGCGGCGGGTGGAGCGGCCGAAAGGCCCGGACGACGAGCACGCCTTCGCCTTCGTCGACCTCGAGCGGCGCTCTTCCGCCGCATCCCGTTGACGAAGCTTCGCCGCGCCCCCACCTGCCGGCCTTGACAGGCGGGGCGGACAGCACCGACAACCGCCGGCAAATCCGACACGACCAAAGTCTAAGGGGAAGGACAGGCTCTCACATGCCTTGGAGCAACCAAAGCGGCGGCGGCCCCTGGGGCCAGGGCGGCGGATCGGGCGGCGGCGGCCCGTGGGGCTCCGGCCCGAAGAGCCCGGGCGGCGGCGGCCCGCCCGACCTCGAGGAGATCCTGCGCCGCAGCCAGGACCGCCTCAAGACCATCATGCCGGGCGGCGCCTCGTTCGGCGGCAAGACCCTCGCGGCCGTCGTGCTCGGGGTGATCCTCCTGTGGCTCGCGACCGGCTTCTACACGGTGCGCCCGAACGAGGTCGGCATCAACATGATCTTCGGGCGCTACACCGGCTCGACCGGCGAGGGCCTGCGCTACAACCTGCCCTACCCGATCGGCCAGGTGTCGAAGCCCGACGTGCGCCAGCGCCGGACCATCCCGGTCGGCTACCGCCCGGGCGCCCAGGGGCGCGCCCGCGACGTGCTCGAGGAGAGCCTGATGCTCACCGGCGACGAGAACATCGTCGACATCGACTTCGACGTGCAGTGGAGCGTCAACCCGGCCCGGGCGCAGGACTTCGTGTTCAATCTCGCCAACTCGGAGGGCACGATCAAGGCGGTGGCGGAGAGCGCGATGCGCGAGGTGATCGGCCGGCGCCAGATCCAGAACATCCTGACGACCGAGCAGGGCAGCATCGCCTCCGAGGTCAAGGACATCCTCCAGGGCACCCTCGATGCCTACGGATCGGGCGTCGTGGTCGAGGTCGTGCAGATGATCGCGGTGCAGCCGCCCGCCCAGGTGCGCGAGGCCTTCTTCGACGTGAACGCGGCGCAGCAGGACGCCGAGCGCGTCCAGAACGAGGCCCGCACCTTCGCGAGCCAAGTCGTTCCGCGCGCCCGCGGCGAGGCGGCCCAGAAGGTGCAGCAGGCCGAGGCCTACCGCGAGCAGGCGGTCGCCGAGGCGACCGGCCAGGCGGCGCGATTCAGCCAAGTCTACGAAGAGTACCGCAAGGCGCCGGCGGTGATCCGCGAGCGCATCTTCCTCGAGACCATGGAGCGCGTGCTCGGCGGCATGGACAAGATCATCATCGACCAGAGCGGCCAGGGCTCGGGCGTCGTCCCGTA
>DASVVU010000097.1:0-13446 GCA_036386395.1 Beijerinckiaceae bacterium
CTCGTCGACGCGCTCGGGGATGTGGGTCGCGCCGAGGCAGGAGACGGAGCGCACCTCGCCGAACAGGTTGTCGAGCACGTAGCGCCAGTGGCAGACCATGTCGAGGATCATGCCGCCGCCGTCCTCGGCGCGGTAGTTCCAGGATGGGCGCTGCGCCGGCTGCCCCCAGTCGCCTTCGAACACCCAGTAGCCGAAGTCGCCCTTGACCGTCAGCATGCGGCCGAAGAAGCCCGAGTCGCGCAGGAGGCGCAGCTTCTGCAGCCCGGGCAGGAAGAGCTTGTCCTGCACGACTCCGTTCTTGACGCCCTTCTGTTCGGCTAGGCGGCAGATCTTCAGGGCCTCGGCGAGGTTCGTGGCGATGGGCTTCTCGCAGTAGACGTGCTTGCCGGCGTTAACGGCCTTCTCCAGGAGGGAGGGACGCATCTGCGTCGTCGCGGCGTCGAAGAAGATCGTGTCGTCGGGATTGGCGATCGCGGCGTCGAGGTCCGTCGTCCAGCGCTCGACGCCGTGCTCCTTCGCCAGCGCCGCCACCTTCTCGGCGTTGCGCCCGACGAGGATCGGGTCGAGCTGCACCTTCGAGCCGTCCGAGAGCGTCACGCCGCCCTGCGCCCGGATCGCCACCACCGAGCGGATCAGATGCTGGTTCATGCCCATGCGCCCGGTGACGCCGTTCATGATGATGCCGAGGGTCTTTTGGGCCATGGCGGCCTCCTGTTCTTCGCTAATCGAGGTGTCCCTGGGCGTAGAAGTGCCCGCGGACCTTTTGCGAGAGCGCGATGAAGGCGGGGTCGCCCATCATGTCGAGGCTGCGCGGACGCCCGAGCGGCACGTCGTAGACCGCCGCGATCGAGCCCGGGCGCTCGGTCATCACCACCACCCGGTCGGCGAGGAACACGGCTTCCGGAATCGAGTGGGTGATGAGCATGATTGTCTTCTGCGTCTCATGGTGGATGCGCTGCAATTCGAGGTTCATGCGCTCCCGGGTCATGGCGTCGAGGGCCCCGAAGGGCTCGTCCATGAGCACGATCTTGGGGTCGTGCACGAGGGCGCGGCAGATCGCGGTGCGCTGCTGCATGCCGCCCGAGAGCTGCCAGGGATACTTGTTCTCGAAGCCCTCGAGCCCTGCCGTCGCGAGGAGCTTCCTGGCGCGCGCGAGGTGCGTTTCGCGGTCGAGGCCGCGGACCTCGACCGGCATCATGACGTTGCGCAGCACCGTGCGCCAGGCGAGGAGCACGGGGCTCTGGAACACGATGCCGACGTCGTCCGGCGGCTCGGTCACGGCGCGCCCATCGATGCGGATCTCGCCGCTCGTCGGCGGGATCAGGCCGGCCACGAGCTTCAGGAGCGTCGACTTCCCGCAGCCCGACGGGCCCACCACCGCGACGAACTCGCCGTCGCGGATGTCGAGGTCGATGGGCTTCAGCGACGGCACGTCGCCGTCGCGGGTGCGGTAGGTCTTCGTGAGAGCGTCGATCTCGATCAGCCGGCGGCGCGGGGAGGGCACCTCTGCGCCCGCCCCGTCCGTCGGCACGACTCTGAGCCTCGCCTCGGCCATCGTGGCGCCTCCGGCGCTCCGCCTCAGTGCCCCGCGCCCTTCGGCAGGAAGTCGCGGGTGTAGAACGCCTTCGGGTCGTTGTTGGCCGAGGCGTCGACGCCGCCGTACTCGACGAGGAGCGCGACCGACTCTTTCATGTTCTGGTCCGAGACGTTGAACGGCCGCTGGCCCTTGGTCTCCTCGGTGCGGTAGAGCGGGATCGTCAGCTCGAAGCCCTCCTGCAGGGTCTCCTTCTTGCCGCCCTTGGGATTGATCTTGAGGATCGCGTCGGCCGCGCCGGCGGGGTCCTTCTCGGCCGCCTCGATCGATTTCGTCGCCGCCGCCATGAAGCGCCGCACGAGGTCCGGGTTCTCCTTCAGGGTATCCTTGTGGACGAGGACCCCGGACGAGATCAGGTTGATGCCATAGTCGGCGAACATGATCGGGTAGGTAGATTTCCCCGTGGCGTCCTTGATCTTCATGGACTGGTCCATGACGTAGCCGAGGAGCACGTCGGCCTGGCCGTTGATGACGGCGTTGAGCTTCGTCTGGGCGTCGCCCGAGACGATCTTCATCTCGCTCTCCTTGAGGCCGGTCTTCTTCAGGAACAGCGGCCAGATCTGCGACATGGAATCGCCCGGCGTCGTCGCGACCGTCTTGCCCCTGAGGTCCTCGGGCTTCCTGATGTTCTTCTCGGCAAAGCCCATGACCGACATGGGGTTCTTCTGGAGGGCGACGCCCGCCGCCACGACCGGCGCGCCCTTGACGGCGGCGCGGATCATGGTCGGCACGTCGGCGTAGCCGAACGGCACGGTCTTGGCCGCGACCGCCTGGACGGTCACGGCCGAGCCGCGGCCCTCCTGGATCTCGAGATCGATGCCGGCTTCAGTGAAGATGCCCTTCTCCTTGCCGTAGTAGAACGGCGCGTGCTCGCCGTAGACGTACCAGTTGATCATCAGCACGACCTTGTCGGCGGCGCTCGCCGGCGCCGCCGCGAAGGGCGCGGCGAGCGCCGTCGCAGCGACGAGGGCGGCTTTCAGGAAGCTTCGCTTGTGCATGGTGTTTCCTCCGGTTTTGGTGTTCCGCCTTCAGGCGGTTGCGTAGATTTCGTGGCGCTGGCTCGCGTGCCAGGGCACCAGCAGGCGCTCGACGAGGTCGACGATCCAGAACAGGATAACGCCGATCATGGCCAGAACGACGAGGGCCGCAAACATGGTCGGCAGCTCGAAGTTGCCGATCGAGCGCTGCAGCACGTAGCCGATGCCGGAGTTCGCGCCGACGAACTCGCCGACGACGGCGCCGACGACGGCGAGCGTCACCGACACCTTCAGCCCGGCGAAGATCGAGGGCATGGCGTGCGGCAGGCTCACCATCTGGAAGGTCTGGAGCCACGACGCCTTCATGGAGCGGGCAAGGTCGCGCATGTCCTGGTCGACGGACTTGAAGCCCTGCACCCCCGCGACCACCACGGGGAAGAAGCCGAGGAGGAAGGCCGAGATCACCTTCGGGGCCATGCCGAAGCCGAACCACACCACGAACAGCGGCGCGACCGCGACCTTAGGGATCGACTGCGAGAACACGAGGAGGGGATAGACGTAGGATTCGACCGTGCGCGAGCCCGCGATCAGCATCGCCATCGGGATGCCGAAAAGCGCCGAGAGGGCGAAGCCCCCGAGCGTCGCAGTGGTGGTGGGAATGGCTTCTAGGAGGAGCCGGTCGCCCTCGGTGCGGAAGGCGTGGATCACGTCGATGGGGGCCGGGATGAGGTAGGGCGGGATCTTGAACACCCGCACCGTCACGTCCCACAGGACGATGATGAGGATGAGGAGCCCGAGGGGGCGCAGCCACGAGCTTTCGAGGATGCGGCGAAGCGTGCTTGCACGATGCGGCGATGCCATCGCCTGTCTCCCGAGGTTCCGTCCCGAACGGCGCCGTTTGCGGCGCTCTATTAACCGGGCGGTTAATTAGCTGCGGCGAGATTAAGGGTCAAGACGGGGGCGAAAGTTTTTGCGGCGAAGCGTGGCTGGGCCCAGCTCTCCCTCTCGAAGACCTCTGCGAAACTCTCTCCACCATAAAAAGAGTGCCAATCATGATAGCGGATCGGTGAGGGACCTCTGGATCGCACGAGGGGGCACGCCCTCCGGATCACGGTCATGATGATTGCCGTGTGCCTCCGCAGACGGGCACGCCTACGGCCGCAACCCCGCCGTCACGAGCTCGACGATGTGCTCGATGCGCTGCTTCATCTCGCCCTTCGACAGCACGTCGCGGCCGAAGGTGACGGAGAGGGTCGAGGCGTTCGAGAGATAGAAGTAGGCGAGCGCCGCGATCGAGACGTAGAGCTGGAGCGGGTCGACGCCCGGCCGCACGGTGCCCTCCTTTTCGCCCTTCTTTAGGATCTTCCCCACCGTCGCGATGAGGGGCGAGTTCATGGCGTGGATCTGCTTCGATTTTTTCAGGTGGCGCGCCTTGTGCAGGTTCTCCGAGTTGAGCAGCATCATGAACTCGGGGTGGGCGACGAAGTAGTCCCAGGTGAAGCGCGCCAAGCGCTCGATGGCTTCGAGCGGCGCGAGCGCCTCGAGGTTGAGCTTGCGCTCGGCGGCGCGGATGTCGTCGTAGGCGGCTTCGAGCGCCGCGAGGAACAGGCCTTCCTTGTTGCCGAAGTAGTAGTACAGCATGCGCTTGTTGGTGCGCGCGGCTTGGGCGATGCGCTCGATGCGCGCTCCCCCTAAGCCGTGGCGGGCGAACTCGGCGCGGGCCGCCTGGAGGATGCGCCGCCGCGTCGCCTCCGCATCGCGAACCGCCACGGTTTTCTGAGGGGTTCGGGCGTCCATCGGCAGGCTTCTGGGAAGGGGCGGCGCCTCTACTATGTCAGAGGTTAATCCCGGTCCATAGTGCGACGGAAGTCGCAAGCGCATTGAGCGGAGGGATCAAGCCGCGTGCGGCGCGGCGAAGCCGAAGAACTGCAGGATCGCCTCGACCTGTCCATCGAGCATGGCGCGTCCGGCCTGCACCGAGCAGCCGCGTTTCTGCGCCTCCTGGACGAGCCGGGAGGGAGGCGTCTTGACGACGACGTCCACGACGAGCGTGCCTGGCCGAATGCGGGCCGGGTCGATCGGCAGCGGGTCGTCGTCGCGCATGCCGAGGGGCGTGCAGTTGACGGCGGTGTCGAAGCCCTCGGGCTCCGGCGCGCCGGTCTCGACGGTAAGCGCCGCGTGGTGGGCGCGCAGGCTCTCGACGAGCCGCTCGCGGCGGCCCTCGTCCGTGTCGACGACGCGCATGCGCGAAACGCCCGCGTCGGCAAGCGCATGGGTGACGGCGGAGCCCGCGCCGCCGGCGCCGACGAGGAGGACGCTCCGCCCAGCGAGCGCGTGACCCGCCTTTTCAAGGCCGCGCACGCAGCCGACCCCGTCGAAGTTGTCGCCGACCCAGACGGCTTTTTCGCCGTCGCGCTCGATGCGGATGGCGTTGACGGCGCCGACGCGGCGGCCGTTCGCCTCGACGCGGTCGAGGAAACCCACAATGGCGATCTTGTGCGGCACCGTCATGATGAAGCCATCGAGGTTGCGGATCGCCCGCAGGCCCTCGACCAGGGCGGGAAGGCGCTCCGCCGTGACGTGCACCGGCACGAGCACGGCCGGCGCGCCGAGCAGGCGGAAGGCGGCGTTGAAGACCGCGGGCGAGCCGACCTGGGCGACCGGGTCGCCGAGGATGGCGTAGAGCCGCGTCGCGCCGGAGAGCGGCAGCGGCAGGCCTAGGATTTCTTCGGCGTGGGTCATCGGAGCTTTCGGAAGCCGCTCCGGTTGAAGCGCCGGGCGGCGCGATCCAATATCGCGCGCATTCGAACGCAAGGGGAGGGGACGCATCGTGGATGCGAGGGCGCCGACGGACGCGGACGACCGGCACTCCGCCGTCGCCACGATGGTGCGGGACTTCGCCGAGCGGGAGATCAGGCCCCGCGCCGCGGCCCTCGACGAGAGCGAGAGCTACCCGGAAGACCTCTACCGCGAGATGGCCCGCCTCGGCCTCTTCGGCATCACGACACCGGAGGTGATGGGCGGGCTTGGCGCCGACGTCGTGACCTACGCCATCGTCATGGAGGAGCTGTCGCGGGGCTACGCCTCGGTCGCCGACCAATGCGGGCTCGTCGAGCTCGTTTCGACGCTCCTCGCCGAGCACGGCACGGCGGCGCAGCAGGCGCGCTACCTTCAGCCGCTCCTCCGCTTCGAGCGCCGCTGCGCCTACGCCATCACCGAGCCCGAGGCCGGCTCCGACGTGTCGGGGGTGCGCACGACAGCGGTGCGCGCCGGCGCCGGCTGGCGGCTGACCGGCGAGAAGATCTGGATCCACAACGCGCCGGTCGCGGATTTCGCCGTGGTGCTGGCCCGCACCGATCCAGCGGCGGGCAAGCGCGGCATGAGCATCTTCCTGGTCAACGCCGACGCGCCGGGGTTCTCGCGCGGGCGCAAGGAGCACAAGATGGGGCAGCGCGCCTCCCAGGTCGGCGCCCTCGCCTTCAATGATGTGGCCCTCGGCCCCGATGCCTTGCTCGGTCAAGAAGGCCGAGGCTTCCACATGATGATGAGCGTCCTCGACAAGGGCCGCGTCGGCATCGCGGCCCTCGCCGTCGGCATTCTGCAGGACGCATTGGACGAGTCGGTCGCCTACGCGAAGACCCGGCGCCAGTTCGGCCGAGAAATCGCGGACTTCCAGGCGGTGCAGTGGATGCTCGCCGACATGGCGAAGGCGGCGCACGCGGCCCGCCTCATGACCCGCCACGCGGCGGAGCGGCTCGACGCCGGCGCGCGGGCGAGCGCCGATTGCTCCATGGCGAAGCTCTTCGCCTCGGACGCCGCGGTCGAGCACACGGCGAACGCCGTCCAGGTCCACGGCGGCATCGGCTACATCCGCGGCACTACCGTCGAGCGGCTCTACCGCGACGCCAAGATTACCCAAATCTACGAGGGTACGAACCAGATCCAGCGCATGATCATCGCGCGCCACCTCCTGGCGTGAGCGGTCCGCCGGCAAGCCACTTCACCCGCGCGGCCTCGAGGCCCCAGACCATCCCGAAGAGGAGGAAGACGTGGCGCCAGTGGTCCACGTCGATCTGGAGCGCCTGCAGGAAGAAGATGAACAGGGCCGGCCAGGCGATCTGGGCTTGGCGCTGGATGGGGGAGGGGGTGAGGCACAGGCGGAAGCCGACGAAGCCAGTCGCCAGCACCATCCCGAGGAAGGCGAAGCCGCCGAGCCAGCCGCCGTTGGCGAAGCCGCCGATGTAGGAGTTGTGCGGCTCGAGCCCGAAGGTGCGCCGCCAGCGCAAGGGGCCGAACCCGTTCGGCCGCTCGATCAGCATCGGGATGCCGCGCAGCTGGTTGCCGAAGCGGCCGGTGACGCCCTCGTCGTAGTCCTTCGTGACCTGGGCGCGGTCCTCGAAGCGCTCGGCGATGTCGTCGACGGTGAGCGCCGCCGCGACCGCGACGGCGCCGGCCGCGATCGTCAGGAAGGTGAGGACGACGATGCGCCGGCGCAAACGCGCCGAGGCGCTCGTGCGGTGCATGAGCCAGACCATCGTGGCGGTCGCGACCGCGATCGCGGCCCAGGAGCCCCGGGAGAAGGACAGGAAGATGCCGGTCGCGACCAGCACGAGCGCCGACGCGGCGAAAAGGGGAAAGCGCGAGCGCCCGCCGATCAGGTTGTGCATCAGGTAGAGCGCGCCCGGGATCAGGAAGGAGCCCAAGACATTCGGGTCCTCGAACACGCCGGCGGCGCGCCCGTCCATCTTGAACAGCACGCCGTCGCCGAAGAGGTCGAAGTAGCTCGCGATGCCGGCCGCCGCCGCGAAGAGGCAGCTCGCGACGTAGGCCTTGAGCGCGAGCTCCACCCGCCGGGCGGTGTCGTCGGCGAAGAACATGACGAAGAAGATCGCCGTCACCATCAGGTAGGCGCTCTGGTAGCTCCACTCGACCGGGCGCGGCTCGTCGAAATAGGGAACGAGGGCGATGAGGAGTCCGAGGTGGTAGAGGAGCAGCAGCGCCACGAAGACGACGGACGAGCGGTGCAGCCGGATGCCGAGGCAGAACCACAGCGCCATCGCCGGGATGGCGAAGAAGTCGTACGGCGAGGGGCGCAGGAAGGTGAAGCAGATGAAGAAGATGAAGAGGGAGAGAAGGACGTAGCCGAGGGCATGCAGGGCGGCGATCACGGGGATGCCGCGGCGGGCCCTCACCCGGTCGGCTTCGCCGACTCGACCCTCGGGTCGGAGCCCGAGGGCAGGCTCTCTCCCGCAAGCGGGAGAGGTGGTCCCCGGGAGAGGCGGCGCGGCCGCGCCCGCGGACACGCTCTGCCCTCTAGTACGCGTTCTCCGACTTCATCAGCGCGAAGGGGGTCATCGCGACGATGTAGAAGTCGAAGAACACCGACCAGTTCTCGATGTAGTAGAGGTCGAACTCGACGCGGCGCTGGATCTTCTCGCTCGTGTCGGTCTCGCCGCGCCAGCCGTTGATCTGGGCCCAGCCGGTGATGCCGGGCTTGACCTTGTGGCGGGCGAAGTAGCCGTCGACGACCTGGTCGTAGAGCCGGTCCTCGGCCTTGGCGTGCAGCGCGTGCGGCCGCGGCCCGACGAGCGAGAGGTCGCCCTTGAACACCACGTTGAAGAGCTGCGGCAATTCGTCGATCGAGGTCCTGCGGATGAAGCGCCCGACCCGCGTCACCCGCGGGTCGCCCTTCGTCACGAGCTTCGAGGCCGTCGCGTCGAGCTGGTCGACGTACATCGAGCGGAACTTGAACACCTCGATCAGCTCGTTGTTGAAGCCGTAGCGCTTCTGGCGGAAGAACACCGGCCCGCGCGAGTCGAGCTTCACGGCGATGGCCGTCGCGAGCAGGACCGGGGAGACGAGGACGAGGAGGAGCGCGCCGACGACCCGGTCGAACAGGCCTTTGAGGACGAGGTCCCAGTCGGCGATCGGCTTGTCGAAGACGTCGAGCACCGGCACCGAGCCGATGTAGGAGTAGCTGCGCGGCCGCAGGCGCAGCTTCGACGTGTGCGCCGAGAGGCGGATGTCGATCGGCAGCACCCAGAGCTTCGCCAGCATCTGCAGGATGCGCTTCTCGGCCGAGATCGGCAGGGTGAAGACCACGAGGTCGAGCTTGGTGCGCCTTGCGTACTCCACGAGGTCGTCGACCGAGCCCATCTTGGGGTAGCCCGCGACCACGTCGGGCGAGCGTGCCTCGTCGCGGTCGTCGAACAAGCCGACGATGCGGATGCCGCTCTCGGGCTGGGCGTCGAGGGCCTTGATCATGGCCTCGGCGGCCTGCCCCCCGCCGACGATGGCGGTGCGGCGGTCGAAGCGCCCGGCACGCGTCATGGACGCGACCAGGAAGGACAGGGTGAGCCGCTCGAGGATGAGGGCGCCGGCGCCGGCGAAGTAGAGGCTCGCAAGCCACACGCGCGAGAAGTTGCCGCCGATCTTGGCGAAGAACACTACCATCAGGGCGATGAGGACGACGAGCGACCAGCCGGCGAGGATCCGCAGGCCGAAGAGGAAGAAGGCCCGGAAGGCCGAGACCGCGTAGGCTCCGGCGGCCTGGAACACGAGCACGGTCAGGATCGCGAGCCCGGTCACGGCGGTCGCATAGGTGAGGTCGAAGGGGACGACCTCGGCGAGGTAGACCCGGTGGACGAGGACGCCGAGGCCGGCGACGATCAGGAACTCGATCAGCCGCACCGCCCCTTCCAGCACCACGGGCGAATAGCTCGGGCGCATGTCGACGTCCGCGACGCCCTCGGCGGTCGGCGTGCGGACCTTAGCGCGCGGCGCCTGCGCCCTGCCGCTCTCCAGGGTGGCGGCCGAGGCCGCCTGGATGAACTCGCGAATGTCGAACCCACTCATACGCACACACCCGTCCCGGAGCGGTCCGTGCCGGCGATCCGGGTCGCCGAGCACGGACGAGCCGCGGCCGGAGCTTAGGCCGGGAGGGTCTAGGAAGGCTTAACGGGTGCGGAACCGGACAGCCGCGCTTAAGCGTTATCGTCGAAAGGAAAGCTCAATGTCCGCCGCCCGAGACACCGCACCGCAAGACAGTGGGGCGACCGTCACGATCCGCCTCTCCGCGTCCGATCTTGTGGCCCTCGACGCCTGGATCGCGGCCCAGAGCGGGCCGAGGCCGGACCGCTCCGAGGCGGTGCGCCGCATCCTCAACCAGGAGCTCGGCGCCTTCGACGAGCACGCCCGCGACGCCATCCGGGTGGGCGAGCTGAACTCCGGCAACGACGTTTAGCGCGATACGTCCTTTCTTGATGACTGGACTTATGCGGCTCAAGGCTGGAGCGGCGCGACCTCGAGCGGGGCGGCGCCGATGCCGCGGGCCATAAACGCCGCCTCGTAGCCGTCGATGACGCCGTCCACCATCTTCCCGAGGGAGAAGCGGCAGCGCACGAAGGCGGCGAGGCGCTCGGCCTTGGCGCGGCGCTCGTCCGGGCTCTCGCGGTGCTTGGCCAGGATCGCGTCGGCGAGGCGGCGGGTGTCGCGGGCCGGGATCAGTTCGTCGGCGTAGGGGCCGAAGATCTCCGGGATGCCGCCGACGTTCGTCGAGACGAGGGGCTGCGCCGCGGCCGCCGCCTCGAGGATCACGTAGGGCAGCGACTCGGCGTAGGACGGGATCACCATCACGGCGCCGCGGGCGAGCGCGTGGCGGATCGGCTGCGGCGGCACGAAGGCGACCGAGTCCCAGATGCCGGCGTCCTTGGCGCGGGCCTTGAGCGCCGCCTCGTCCGGCCCCGAGCCGACGACGAGGAGAGTGAGTCTCTCCCCGTTCTCGCGGCGCAGCAGCGCGACGGCGTCGATCAGGGTCTCGATGCCCTTCGCCGGGCGCAGCTCGCCGACGTAGACGAGGTCGAAGGGGTCCGGCACGTGGGCGATCGGCTCGAACTCGGTCTCGCCGATGCCGTTGAGGACGATGCGCACCGTGCGATCGGTCTCGCCGACGCTCTCGCGGAAGCGCCCGGCGATGTATTGGCTCTCGAACAGGAACACGTCGGTGCGCCGTGCCAGGACCGCCTCGGCCGTCATGTAGAGGCCGTGCATGGCGGTGCCGGGCTTGTAGTTGAAGCTGCCGCCGTGCGGCGTGTAGGCCCGGATCGTGCCGCGGTCGAGGGCGGGCGAGAAGGCGAGCCTGGCGTAGGCGCCGCCCTTCGAGCCGTGCCCGTGCAGGACGTTCGGCTTGAGCGTCCGGTAGGTCCGGTTGAGCGCCCACAGCGCCGCGGCGTCCATGGGGTGCGGGTTGCGCCACATCGGCACGCGGGTGATGCCCAGCGTCAGGCCGGGCCTCAGCTCGTCGAGGGCCTGGGCGGCGCGCTCGCCGCCGGTCGACGAGTCGCAGAAGATGCCGACGTCGAGCCCACGCGCGATCTGGGTCCGGGCCACGTCCACGACGTGGCGGAAGAGCCCGCCGACGGGGGCGCGGAAGACGTGCAGGATGCGCGGGCGGTGGCCCTCGGGAGGAGACACACCGGGGCGGCGGCGGAAAGCTTCGGGGTGAAAGGCTTGGCGGCTCGGCTCGGCGTTCAAAACCACCGCTCCTTGATGACGATGGTGTCGCCGGGGCGCACCGGATAGGTAATCGGGACCGTGCCGGTGACGAGCTGGCCGGGGCCGACCTGGCGGGTGACCTCGGCGTAGTCCTTGGCGGCGCGGGGCGTGTAGCCGCCGGCGATCGCGACCGCGGTCTGCACCGTCATGCCGTTGACGTACGGGTACTGGCCCGAGGTCGTGACCTCGCCCAGCACGAAGAACGGCCGGTACACGTCGACCTCGACCGTCACCTTCGGCTCGCGGATGTAGCCGGCCTTGAGCTTCGCCTCAATGGCGCGCTCGACCTGCGCCGTCGTCTGGCCCGCGACCGGCACCACGCCGATGAGCGGCATCGAGATGCGCCCGCTGCCGTCGACGGCGTAGATGTTCGAGAGGTTGTCCTGCCCGAACACGATGATGCGTAAGCGATCGCCGCTCGCGAGTGTATAGGCGCTCCCGGTCGGGATGTCGGTGTACTCGGTCCGGTACGGCACGCCGCAGCCGGCGAGCGCCAGCGTCGAGCCGAGGACGAGGAGGGCAGTTCGCCGGTTCATGATCGGGACTTGGACTCGCGGCGGATTTCTTGCGCCGCAGTGTTCGTCGATCATGGTTAACAAAGGCTCACTGCCGCACATCCGGAGCGCACGCCAAGGGTGCAAGGCCGGCGTCTTAACCGCGCGGCAACCTTAATGAGTCGTAATCGACGGTGACTCGCCCTCGCCCGTCGAAGGTCGCCCGATGAATTCCTCGTTCGCCGCTCCGATGCCGCTCGCTCCGGAAGCCCGCCTCGATTCCGTGCATCTCGGCCAAGTCATGCAGGTCCTGCGCCGGCGCTGGAAGCTCATGGCCGGGGCGGGGCTCCTCGCCTTCATGGGCTCCGTCGCATTCGTCACCTTGGTTTCGCCACGCTACACCGGCGAGACGAAGCTCATCCTCGAGAGCCGCGACAGCGCCTTTACACGCCCGAGCCAGGATCGCGCCGACCAGCCGCCGCCGATCGACGAGCAGGCGGTGGCGAGCCAGGTCCAGGTGGTCATGTCCCGCGACCTCGCCCGAGATGCGATCCGGCAGCTCAACCTCGTCGGCAACGAGGAGTTCGACCCGCTCGCCGGCGAGATGGGCCTCGTGCGCCGCCTCATGATCCTCCTCGGGATCACGAAGAATCCCCTCGACCGCCCGCCGGAGGATCGCGTTCTTGAAAACTATTACGACCGCCTCCTGGTCTACCCGGTCGGCAAGTCGCGCATCCTCGCGATCGAGTTCCGCTCGAAGGACCCGGAGCTCGCCGCCAAGGGCGCGAACGCCATCGCCGACCTCTACCTCGCGACCCAGGAAGCCGCGAAGAAGGACATGGCCCGCAATGCCTCGGGCTGGCTCGGCGCCAACATCGAGCCCCTGCGCCAGCGCGTCGCCGAGGCCGAGGCGAAGGTCGAGGAGTACCGCGGCAAGGCCGGCCTCCTGCTCGGCACCAACAACGTCGGCATCAACGCGCAGCAGCTCACCGACCTCAACACGCAGCTCGCCCAGGCCCGCACGGCGCAGGCCGATTCGCAGGCGAAGGCGCGGCTCATCCGCGAGATGATCAAAGGCGGGCGCGCCTTCGAGATTCCGGACGTCGCCAACAACGAGCTGATCCGCCGCCTCATCGAGCAGCGTATCACGCTGCGCGCCCAGCTCGCCCTGGAGGAGCGCACGCTCCTGCCGCAGCACCCGCGCATCAAGGAGCTGAACGCGCAGGTGAACGACCTGGAGAGCCAGATCCGTGGCGCCGCCGAGCGCACGGTTCGTACGCTCGAGAACGACGCCAAGATCGCGGGCTCCCGGGTCGAGACCCTCCAGGCCGCGATCGATTCGCAGAAGAGCGTTGTGTCCCAGGCGAACGAGGCCGAGGTCCAGCTTCGCGCGCTCGAGCGCGAGGCGAGGGCGCAGCGCGACCAGCTCGAGTCCTACCTCGCCCGCTACCGCGAGGCGACCGCCCGCGACGCCGAGAACGCGGTGCCGCCGGACGCCCGCGTGGTCTCCCGCGCGGTGACGCCGGACAAGCCGTCGTTCCCCAAGAAAATCCCGATCGTGCTGTTCGTGACGCTAGCGGCCATGATCCTCGTGGCCGGCTGGATCGTCGGGCGCGAGCTTCTGGCGGGTCCCGCCGCCGCGGCCGCGGCCGAACCGGATGCGGAAGAAGCGCAGGCCGAGGAGCCGGAGCCGGTAGCCCCGGGCAAGGAGAAGGCCGAGAGCGCCTTCGACTTCGCCCGCGTCTTTGAAGAGACCCGAGCCACGGCGGAGCCGAGCGCCGCGCCGTTGTTCGTCGCGCCGGCTCTGCCGGCGCCGAGCCCCGTCCCG
>DASVVU010000098.1:0-25018 GCA_036386395.1 Beijerinckiaceae bacterium
CGCGGCAACAAAGCAACCGGGCATACGAAAATTTTCTCGGCCGTCCCCGCCCATTGTCCGTCGGGTCCCGCCCGTCTAATCCTCCGCGGCCTTGGTCCTCCTGCGGTCCGCCCCATTGCCGCCGATCTACAAGATCTGTCCCGAAAGCCTCTGGCGCGACGCCGAGCGGGCCGGCGTCTTCGCCGGCGCGCCGATCGATCGCGCCGATGGCTTCATCCACTTCTCGACCGCCGGTCAGGTGGCGGAGACGGCGGCGAAGCACTTCGCCGGCGAGGCCGGCCTCGTCCTCGTCGCGGTCGAGGCGGAGGCGCTGGGAGAGGCCTTGCGCTACGAGGCGTCCCGGGGCGGCGCGCTCTTCCCCCACCTCTACGGGCCGTTGCCGCTGTCGGCCGTGCGCTGGGTCAGGCCCCTGCCCCTCGGGCCGGACGGGCGGCACGTCTTCCCGGAGCTCGCATGATCCCCGGCCTGTTCCCCCTCGCCCGGCCGCTCCTGCACGCGCTCGACGCGGAGGTCGCCCATCAGCTCACGATCAAGGCCTTGGCCCTTGCCCCGCGCGGCGCGGCGCCCAAGGACGACCCGCGGTTGGCCGTCGGGGCGTTCGGGCGCCGGTTCCCGAACCCGGTCGGCCTCGCGGCGGGTTTCGACAAGCAGTGCGAGGTCCCGGACGCGCTGCTTTGGTTCGGCTTCGGCTTCGTCGAGTGCGGCGGCGTCGTGCCGAAGCCCCAAGGCGGCAACCCGAAGCCGCGGGTGTTCCGCCTGCCCCGGGACGAAGCCGTCATCAACCGCTTCGGCCTCAACAGCGACGGCCTCGCGGCGGTCCGGGCGCGCCTTGCCGCGCGGTGCGGGCGGGCGGGGATCGTCGGCGTCAACGTCGGGGCCAACAAGGACTCCTCGGACCGGACCGCGGATTACGAGGCTTGCGTCGAGGCTCTTGCCGGACTCGTCGACTTCCTCACCGTCAACGTCTCATCGCCCAACACGCCGGGCCTGCGCGACCTCCAGGGCGAAGCATTCCTCGACGACCTCCTCGGACGCGCCGTCGAGGCCCGGGACCGGGCCGACGCGCGGCAGGGGACCCGCACGGCGCTCCTCCTCAAGATCGCGCCCGACCTCACCCTCGACGCCCTCGACGCCCTCGTGGCGACGGCGCTCAGGCGCGGCATCGACGGCCTGATCGTGTCCAACACCACCATCACCCGCCCGCCGATGTTGCGCGAAACGGCGCTGGCGAAGGAGACCGGCGGGCTCTCGGGCAAGCCGCTGTTCGGGCTCTCGACGACGATGCTGGCCGAGACCTTCCTGCGGGTGGAAGGCCGCGTGCCGCTGATCGGGGTCGGCGGGGTCGATTCGGCTGAGGCCGCCTGGACCAAGATCCGGGCCGGCGCGAGCCTCGTCCAGCTCTACACGGCCCTCGTCTACAAGGGCCCGGCGCTCGTCGGCGAGATCAAGCAAGGGCTCTCGCGCCGTCTCGACGAGGACACGGCTCTCTTGGCGCAGGCGGTCGGGCGTGACGCGGCGCGGATCGCACGAGGCGATTTCGGCTGATCCTTCGGGCCGCTCAGCACCCGCGGTCAGAATGGTGCTTCAGCCGCCTTCCGAGACGCCTGCGGCCGGACGCAACGTCGCGCCGATCTTGGAGGAGGCGATGACGGCCTGCGTGCGGCTCTCGACGCCGAGCTTCTGCAGGATCGCCGAGACGTGGGCCTTGACGGTCGCCTCGGAGACGGAAAGCTCGTAGGCGATCTGCTTGTTGAGGAGCCCCTCGGACAGCATCATCAGGACCCGGACCTGCTGCGGGGTGAGCGTCGCGAGCCGCCGCATGGTCTCGGCCGTCTCCTTGTCCTCGGAGGCGGAAAGCTCGATGTCGGGCGGCGCCCAGGTGTCGCCGGCGAGCACGGCGCGGATCGCCTCGCCGATGCGGTCCGAGTCGAGGGACTTCGGGATGAAGCCGGACGCCCCGAACTCGATCGCCCGGCGGATCACGACCGGGTCCTCGTTCGCCGATACGATCACCACCGGCACGTCCGGGTGCTGGGCCCGAAGATAAATCAGCCCCGAGAAGCCTTGCACCCCCGGCATGGTGAGGTCGAGGAGGACGAGGTCGACCTCGTGCTCGCGGGCAAGCGTCGCCGTGAGGTCGTCGAGCCCCGTCGCCTCGATCACGTGGGCGCCGGGCAGGAGCGAGGCCAGCGCCTGGCGCAACGCCCCCCGGAACAGAGGGTGGTCGTCCGCCACGACGATCCGGGTCGCGCTTCCTTCCACGTTTCCTCGCCTTTTCTTGTGCCGCGGCCTTATCAGAGGGCATTCGTGGGCGTGGGGCAAGTCGGCAGGAGCTTACTCCCCGACGACGTGCAGCACGACCTCCCGCCGATGGGGCCAGTCCCGGTGCTCGACGAGGTAGAGGCCTTGCCAGGTGCCGAGGGCGAGCTTGCCGCCGAGGATCGGGATGGCGGCCGAGGCGCCGGTCAGCATCGTGCGGATATGGGCCGGCATGTCGTCGGGGCCCTCCGTGTCGTGAACCCAGCCGGCGTCGCGGGGGGGCGAGGTGCTCGAGGACGGTCATGAGGTCGGTCCGCACGTGCGGGTCGGCGTTCTCCTGGATCGTGAGCGAGGCCGAGGTGTGACGGCAGAAGGCCGTGAGGAGGCCGTCCCGGATACCGGTCTCGGCGAGCCACTGGGCGACCTCGTGGGTGATCTCGGTGAAGCCCGGCCCTGCGGTTTCTACCGTGAGGCGGCCGAGGGCTTGGCGCGTGGCGGCGCCGGCCGCAAGCATCTCCACCGTCCCGATCCTGGCCCGGCTCACGACGCGGCCTCCTTCGCGGCGCGTCCGGCCCGTCCCCGCAGCGGGTAGACCTCGGCCTCGCCCCGCGCGAGGATTCTCTCCAGCGCCTCGATGCGGTCGGCCTCCCGCGGGGGCTTGTCCCAGCGGATGCGGTGGACGCGGGGGAAGCGCATGGCAACGCCGGACTTGTGCCGGTTCGAGCGTTGCAGGCCCTCGAAGGCGACCTCGAGCACGAGGCCCTTGTCCGGCCCGTACTCGACCTCGCGGACCGGGCCGAAGCGGTTCATGGTGTGGTTGCGGACCCAGCGGTCGAGCTGGCGCAGCTCCTCGTCGGTGAAGCCGAAGTAGGCTTTGCCCACCGGCACCAGCTCCTCGCCCTCCGCCCCGCTTCGCCAGACCCCGAAGGTGTAGTCGGAGTAGAACGACGAGCGCTTGCCCGAGCCGCGGGCCGCGTACATCAGCACCGCGTCGACGAGGTAGGGATCGCGCTTCCACTTGAACCACGGGCCCTTGGGGCGGCCGGGCACGTACACGCTGTCGGCGCGCTTCAGCATGCAGCCCTCGATCGCGTCCGCGTCCTCGCCGGCCCCGACCGAGGCCGGGTCGGCGCGGGCGGCGGCGAGCTCGTCCCACGTCGCGAAGGGGACGAGGGGCGAGATGTCGATGCGCGGGTTGGCGAGGCGCGCGACGAGCGCCTCGAGGCGACGGCGGCGCTCGGCGAAGGGGAGGGGGCGCAGGTCCTCCTCGCCCTCGGCCAGGATGTCGTAGACGCGCAGGTGCGCCGGGTACTCGGCGAGGAGCTTCGGCGTCACGCTCTTCCGGTTGAGGCGCTGCTGCAGGACGTTGAAGCTCTGCACCCGGCCCTGGCGCAGGATCAGGAGCTCGCCGTCGAGGGCGCCCTCGAAGTCGAGGGCCTCGACGAGGTCCGGGAAGGCGCGCGACACGTCCTCGCCGGTGCGGGAATAGAGCCGGCGCACGAGCCGGCCGTCGGCGCGGCGGCCGCAGGCGGCCTGGAGACGGATTCCGTCCCACTTCCACTCGGCCATGAAATCGGCGGCGTCGAGCTTGGAAAAATCCTCCTCTTCCAAGGGGTGCGACAGCATCGGCGGGCGGAACGGCGCCGGATCCCGGGACTCCGGGCGCGGGCCGCGGCCCTCGACCCAGGCGAACAGCTCTTCATAAGGCGGCTCGAGGCCGTGCCAGACGTGCTCGACCTCGTCGGGCGGGATGTCGCCGAGGCTTGCGACGGTGGTCTTGGCAAGCCGCGCCGAGACGCCGATGCGCAGCTCCCCGGTGATGAGCTTGAGGAGTGCCCAGCGCGCCGTCTCGTCGAGCACGTCGAGCCAGCCCGCGACGAGGGCCGGCAGGTCCGACTTCGAGGTCTCTCCGAGGCCGTGCACCACTTCGGAGAGAGTCGGCACGTGCGGCGGCGGGTTGTTGTGGCCAAGGCCGGGCGACTCCCCTCCCCCTTGCGGGAAGGGCGGACTCGGGCGAAGCCCGGGGGGCGCAGGCGTATAGCCCGTTGGCGCCGCACGGAGCGCCATATCAGCGCTAAGTTCTGCGAGATCGACGTTTCCCCCCTCACCCGGTCGCGCCTGCGGCGCGACTCGGCCTCCCCCTCCAGGGGGGAGGCTGGGCCACATCAGGGCGACGGTCTCGGAGAGGTCGCCGACGTAGTCCCAGGAGAGGTAGAACAGGGTCGGGTCCATCCGCTCCTCGGCAAGCGCGCGGATGAGGCCGGGCTTGGCGTAGCGGAAGGACAGCACGCCGGTCATGGCGGCGAGCGCCCAGCCGCGCTCCGGGTCCGGCACGTGGCGGAAGTAGTCCGCCATGAGCCTGAGCTTGGCGTTGCGCCGCGGCTCGTAGGCGAGGCGGTCGAGGAGGGCGGCGAAGCGGTTCACGCCATGCCGTCATTTCGCCGGGACCGGCCAGGGCGTCGTGGTCGCGGGTCCCTCGCCCCAGACCAGGATGGTGGCCGGCTCGTTCTTGGCGCCGTCGAAGTGCACGCCCTTGGCGTAGTGGATCACGTGGCTGCCGGCCGGCATCGGCACGGTCGCGTTCGGGTCGAAGTCCGGCCCCGAACCGACCCACCACGTCCCCGACACGACGATGAAGAACCGGTCGTTGGGGTGGAAATGGGGGCGGCTCATGTTGCCGGGGAGCCATGTGAGGAGCATCGCGTAGGGGCCGGCCTTCGCCGGATCGCCTTGGAGGACGGCCGTGCGGTTGCCGGCCCGCGCGTTGTCGACCCAGGGAATCTGGTCCGGCAGCTTGAAGCCGACGATCTTCGGATCGAGCTCGACGGCCCATGCGGCGGAGGCCACGCCGACGCTCAAGGTCGCTCCGACCATCCATGCTGCCGGCTTCATGAACCCTCTCCGTCATGATGAAAGTGCGCCATCATCATAAGCGAGGGACTCTAGAATCGCACGAGAATCGATCACGGTCATGATGACGATGCGGCTTTCGCAGGGAGCTCCTCCGGGGGAGAGGCGTCTTCCTCCTCATCCCCGTAGCCCAGCATGTGCAGGGGGCGCGCCTTGAGCCCCTGCGTGCCGCACCAGTGGACGAGGGCGTCCTCCTGGCCGTGGGTGACCCACACCTCGCCGGCGCCGGTCTCGGCGATGGTCAGGCAGAGGTCCTCCCAGTCCGCGTGGTCGGAGACGACGAGGGGGAGCTCGACGCCCTTCTGACGCGCCCGCGCGCGGACCCGCATCCAGCCCGAGGCGAAGGCCGTCACCGGATCGGGCAGGCGGCGCGACCACAGGTCCTGCGTCGCCGACGGCGGCGCCAGCACGATCGCGCCGGCGAGCTCGGCCTTCCGCGCCGCCGTCGCCTTCGGCGTGTCACCGAGGGCAATGCCCTCGGCCTTGTAGAGGTCGGTGAGGCGTTCGAGCGCGCCGTGCAGGTAGATCGGGCGGTCGTAGCCGGCCTCGCGGATCAGCGCCATGAGGCGCTGCGCCTTGCCGAGGGCGTAGACCCCGACGAGGTGGGCGCGCTCGGGGAAGAGCGCGACGGAGTCGAGGAGCTTTTGCACCTCGGCGCGCGCGTCGGGATGGCGGAAGACGGGGAGCCCGAAGGTCGCCTCGGTGATGAACACGTCGCAGGGGACGACCTCGAAAGGCAGGCAGGTCGGGTCGGCCTCGCGCTTGTAGTCGCCCGAGACGACGACGCGGCAGCCGCCGGCCTCGATGACGATCTGGGCCGAGCCGAGCACGTGGCCGGCCGGCACGAAGCGCACCGTCACCTCGCCGATGCGCATCCCCTCGCCGAGCCGCGCTGCTTGCGTGGACCCGGCGAAGCCCTCGCCGTAGCGGGCCGCCATGATGGCGAGCGTCTCGCTGGTCGCGAGCACCGCGCCGTGGCCCACGCGGGCGTGGTCGGAGTGGCCGTGGGTGATGAGCGCCCGCTTGACCGGCCGCACCGGGTCGAGGTGGAAGCCGCCCATCGGGCAGCACAGCCCCTGCGGGGTCTGCATCAGGATGTCGGTGCAGGTGAGCGCCATGGTCCGAGCCGAATATAGGGACTCGGCGCCATCCGCCCACCTGTGGGATTCAGGCTAAAGCACCTCGAAGACGTCGAGGCGCACGGCCCGGGGCTCGCGGGTGCCGCGGCCGATCGCGATGAGCTTGTTCATCCACGCGAGGGCCGGCGCGGAGGTCTCGAACCGCAGCGCCGTGCGGAAGTAGTAGCGCGCCGGGTCGACCGCCTCGCCCCGCGCCAGCGCCGCGATCACCTCCGGCGGCCCGTGCCGCAGGCCCTCGCTGCGCACGAGCACGCGCTCTCCCGGGTTCGTTTCCAGCATGTAGCGCGCCTCGAGGTCCGCGACCCCGTCCGGCCGCACGATCTGCCAATCCGCCCCGCCCGGCACGATGCGGCCGGACAGGCGCCCGCCGAAGTGCCCGCCGACAATGTGGATGATGCGCCGGTCACCGTAGGGTGTCGGCCCCAGATGCAGGATGTCCTCCAGCTCGACGTGGAGATGGAGGAAGGGTTCTTCGGCGACGAGCACGCAGTCTACTCGGCAGCGGCTGCCGCGGACCCGATGCTCTTCAGAATCTCGAGGCCGGCCTTCGCGGCATCCGCGCGTTCGGCATCCCGAGAGCCCAATACCTTCTCCAACTCCCGTTGCGCCAAGCGCAAATCGTCGTCGGAAGCCTCGAACCTGGATCGTGCGAGGAACCCCAGGGCCTCTTCCCTCGCCTCGTACGAGCCTTCGGCGATGAGGGCCGTCAGGGCGCGGATCGGTAGTTTGGCGCCGAGCTCGTCCAAGGCATACAGGAGGGTCCCGCGGGACGGCTGCGTATCGGCCCGCGTCAGCAGCTCGACGAGCTTCCCATGCGCCGAGGCTGCGCGCATGTCGGCGAGTGCCAGGGCGGCGGCGTTACGGACGCGAGGGGAGGCAGCCTCGTCGAGTATTTGCAGGACGCTCCGGACTCGCTGCTCGCGAGGCGTCCTTTGGCTTTTGATCTTGCGGAGTTCATCCACGATTCTGTCCTCGTCGCCCGAGGCGAGGGCGCCGCCGAGAGGATCGATCCGGATGTGCATCGTGGCCATGAAGCTCAGTCCACCTTCGGGCGGCCTTGGTCAACCCACTCCTGCCAGACGCGTTCGGCCGCCCGGCGGTCCGGTAGATCATAGCCGCCTGCCGCGTCCTTTCCCATCCGGTGCCACCACCGCCTGAAGTCCCGGAACCCCGGCCTGCCCTCAAGTCCGTACCAGGCGTCGCGGGACGACTTCCGACCGCCGCGGAAGCGACGGCATCTCCCGCGGCAACGAAAATGAGGAGCCAGACGAGCCTCGCCTTCGCCGGCACGGCTACATCCGTCCCGGCAGCCACAGGGCGATGATCGGGAAGGCGATGAGGATGACGAGGCGGATGAGGTCGGTGACGATGAAGGGGAGGACGCCCTTGAAGATCGTGGAAAAACTCACGTCGTGGACGACGCTTTTGATGACGAAGACGTTCATGCCGACGGGGGGGTGGATGAGGCCGAGCTCCACCGTCATCACGATGATGACGCCGAACCAGATCGGATCGAAGCCGAGCGCGGTCACGACGGGGAAGATGATCGGCACGGTCAGGATGATCATCGCCATGGCGTCCATGAGGCAGCCGAGGACGAGATACATCAGCATGATGAGGGCGAGCACCCCGTAGCGGCCGATGCCGAGGCCGGTCATGAACTCCGTCACCTTCTGGGGCGTCTGGGTGATGGTGAGAAAGTAGCCGAACAGGAGGGCGCCGATCAGCACGGTGAAGACGGCCGCCGCCGTGCGCGTCGCCTGGAGGAGCGAGGCGCGGATGCCGGCGCGGGAGAGCCGGCCCCGGAGCACGCCGATCAGGAAGGCCCCGCCCGCCCCCATGCCGCCCGCCTCCGTCGGCGTGAACAGGCCGCCGTAGAGGCCGCCGATCACGAAGACGAAGAGGAGAAGCGGCGCCCACACCTCCCTCAAGGCGATGAGCCGCTCGCCCCACGAATGGCGCGGCGCGGAGGGCAGGAAGCCGGGGCGCGCGAAGCCGATCAGGAGGATCGTGATGATGTACATCATCGTCGCGATGATGCCGGGCAAGATTCCGGCGACGAAGAGCTTGCCGATGTCCTGCTCGGTGATGATCCCGTAGACGGCGAGCACCGTGGAGGGCGGCAGCATCGCCCCGAGCGTGCCCCCCGCCGCGATGACGCCGGTCGCGAACGACTGCGGGTAGCCGTGCCGGCGCATCTCCGGGTAGGCGACGGTCGAGAAGGTGGCGGCGGTCGCGACCGACGACCCCGAGATCGCCGCGAAGCCGCCGCAGGCCGCGACCGTCGCGATGCCCAAGCCCCCGCGCAGGTGGCCGAGGAAGGTGTGGGCGGCGCGAAAGAGCTCGCGGCTCATGCCGGAGGTCGTGACGAACGCCCCCATGAGCAGGAACATCGGGATGACGCCGAAGGTGTAGTCCGTGACCGTCCGCATGGAGGTCTGGCCGACGAGTTTCAGGGCCGGCCCGGCGCCGGTGAGGTAGCCGAAGCCCGCGACGCCGACGAGCCCCATCGCCATGCCGACGGGGACGCGCAGCAGCATCAGCCCGAACAGGACGAGGAAGCCGATGACGGCGACGGCGTCGGTGCTCAGCACGGGCTCACTCGACCGCCTTGATGCGGGCCTCCTCGCGGGCCATGGCGTCCGGCGCGAAGACGAGGCGCCAGGTGCGGATCGCGATCAGCACCACGGCCGAGACGTCGCCCGCCCAGGCGATCGCGAAGAACGGCCAGGTCGGCAGGTGCAGGTCGAAGGTCAAGACGTTGTCGGCGCGGGTGCTCACCACCTTGTCGAAGAGCGTGATCGTCTGGACGGTGACGACGAAGAGGAGGACGAGGGTCGCGAAGACGTCGATCATGCGCTTCTGGCGCGGCCCGACGGCGCCCCAGACGAGGTCGACGGTGATGTGCGTGCCGCGGTAGCTCGTCGCCGCGATCCCCCAGAAGATCAGGATGCCCAGCAGCAGGCGGCCGAAGTCGTAGGAATCGGGAATCGAGACGGAGAAGAAGTAGCGCAGCAGCACCGAGATGAAGATGTCGGCCGCGACGAGGCCGACGAAGATCGCGGCAAGGAGCTCGATGCCGTCGATGAAGCGGTCCATCGGGCTGCGCCGGCGGCGCGGCGCCGCGTCCGAAGGCACGGCGCCGGGGGCCGGGACTGCTCCGATCTCGGTCATGCGCTAGCCCAAAGTCCGCTCTGAGTGCATCGGGCTCCTCCCTCCCCCCGCGCGCGTAGCGCGTGGCGGGGAGGGGTAGGGGGTGGTTCCGCTTGGTCGGGTCGTGACGGAGGGCGCGGCGGCGCGGGGCAAAGCACCCATCGGGACCGCGCCCGGCCGGCGGCATGAGCGCCTCGGGGAAGCACCCCCCGCCCCGCTCGGGCTTCGCCCGAGTCGGCCCTCCCCGCCACTCGCTTCGCGAGCGGGGGGAGGGAGATCACTGGTGCTGCCGGCTTCGACCCGCGCACAAGTGCAACCGCGGTCAGCACGCCTCACATCGCGGCGTTGAACCTGGAAAGCTCGCCCTTCAGCTCCTTCATCACCGCGTCGGGGTCGGCGCCGGCCTTGCGCACCGCCTCGGCCCAGGCGTTCTGGAGGGGCTCGGCGGCCTTCTTCCAGGCGGCGAGCTGGTCGGGGGTGAGGGTGTAGACCTCGTGGCCGCTCTCGGCCCTGATCTTGGCGCGCCCGCCGGCCTCGAAGTCGGCCCAGGGCTCGGCGACCTTGCGGGCCCATTCGTTGGTGCAGTGGTCGTCGATCACCTTCTTCTGGTTTGCGGAGAGGCCGTCGTACTTCGCCTTGTTGATGACCCAGGCGAAGGTCGTGACGTAAAGCGGCGCGTCCATGTGCTGCTTCGTCACCTTGTCGATCCCGAACAGCACCACCGAGCCCCACGGGAACGCCACGGAATCGGCGACGCCGCGCTCGAGGATCTCGCGCACCTCCGGGGCCGAGGACTGCACGTTCGTGCCGCCAAGCTGGGTCACGAGCGCTGCGAAGGTCGCCTGCGCCGGGCGCACCTTCATGCCCTTCACGTCCTCCGGGACCGTGATCTTCTTCGCCCGCGAGTGGAAGCCGCCCGGGTCGTGGACGAAGCCGAGGCAGAACTTGACGTCGCGCATCTCCTGCGCGGCGTACTTGCGGTACCAGGCGTCGAGGGCCTGCGAGCCGCCCTTGCCGTCGGCGATGAGGAACGGCAGCTCGCCCGCCCCGATGATCGGGAAGCGGCCGGGCTGGTAGCCCGGGTTGATGTAGGTCATGTCGGCGATGCCGTCGCGGGCCATGTCGTAGTGGTCGAAGGCCTTGCCGAGCTGCTGCGCCGGGAAGATCACCGACTTGATGGTACCGTTCGAGGCCTTCTCGACCGACGCCGCCCAATCCTGGAACGCCTTGTGCAGCGGATGCGAGGGCGGCAGCCAGTGGGCGAGCTTGAACTGGACGGGGGCGTCCTGCGCGAGCGCCGGGACGGCGGCGAGGGCGGCGGCTGCCAGGCACGCGAGGGCAAGCGCCCGTATCCGGCTTCTCATGACGTTCCTCCTGGAAGCGATCTGTCTTGATTGTTGGCCGGCATTGAGCCGCAAGGCGGGGCGGTTGTAAAGATGGGATCGTTGGAGGCAAAACCGTTTGAGTCCCAACCCTCTTCGTGATATCGTTGGACATCCAACGATCTTTTGATGAGGGCGGGCGGTGACGCGGACGGCGGCGGCACGGGCGGAGCAAGAAACGGCGGCGGCGCCGGCGCTCCCGGAGGCGGCGCGCGACCCGGCCGAGCCCGTCGCCTACGGGCCCCTCGCCGAGTGGGTCGGGTTCCATCTGCGCATGGCGCAGACCGCCTCGTTTTCAGCCTTCGCCCGGGAGGCGGACGGCATCGCGGTCGGGCCCGGGCGCTTCGCGCTCCTGACCCTCATCGGCCACAACCCCGGCATCAGCCAGACGGCCCTCTCCCGCGCCAACGGCCGGGACAAGTCGACGCTCACCCCGGCCCTCGACGACCTCGTCCGCCGCGGCCTCGTGCGCCGCGAGCGCGTCGCGCGCGACCGCCGGAGCTACGCCCTGCGGCTCACCCCGGAAGGCGAGGCGGCGCTCCAGGAGCTTACCGCCCGCGCGGCCCGCCACGAGGCGAACCTCGACCGCATCATCGGGCCGAAGGAGCGGGCCCGCTTCGTGAAGATCCTCAAGCGGATCGCGGGCGAGCTCGGCGATGCGGCGGGCGGATAGGTGCGAGTCCATGACAAAACACAACCTCCTCATGCTGAGGTGCGAGCGGAGCGAGCCTCGAAGCACGCACCGGCGGTTGGACGCCGTGTCGGCGGCGTGCGTCCTTCGAGGCTCGCCTTCGGCGAGCACCTCAGGATGAGGAGGTTGGGAGCGGTGGAGTAGGATAGCCTATGTCCGAAGTCTCGTTCGCCAAGGAGATCGAAAGCCTGCGCCTCGGCGCCGGGGAGACCTTCCACGGCGAGGGCATCCTCGCGGTCACGAAGGCGCTGCTGCAGTCGGGCGTGGCTTACGTCGGCGGCTACCAGGGCGCGCCGGTGAGCCATCTCCTCGACGTGCTGGTCCAGGCCGAGGACCTTCTTTCCGGCCTCGGCATCCATCTCGAGACCTGCACCAACGAGGCCGCCGCCGCCGCCATGCTCGGCGCCTCGATCAACTATCCGGTGCGCGGCGCCGTCACCTGGAAGTCCATCGTCGGCACGAACGTCGCGGCGGACGCGCTCTCGAACCTCGCCTCGGCGGGCGTCGTCGGCGGGGCGCTGATCGTCGTCGGCGAGGACTACGGCGAGGGCGCGAGCGTCATCCAGGAGCGCACCCACGCCTTTGCCCTGAAGTCCTCGCTCTGGCTCCTCGACCCGCGCCCGGAGCTCCCGACCATCGTCCGCATGGTCGAGAAGGGCTTCGAGCTGTCTGAGGCCTCGAGCACGCCGGTCATGATGGAGCTGCGCATCCGCGCCTGCCACGTCTTCGGGGCCTTCGAGGCCAAGGACAACCTCTCCGCCGCGCACTCCTCGAAGAACCGCTTCGCCGAGCCCGCGAAGTTCGAGTACGCACGCCTGAGCCACCCGCCCGCGACCTTCGTGCAGGAGGCCGACAAGGTGTCCCGGCGCCTTCCCGCCGCGCACCGCTTCATCGTGGAGCACAAGCTCAACGACCGGCTCGGGCCGGACGAGGGCGAGGTCGGGATCGTCGTCCAGGGCGGCATGTTCAACGCGCTGAACGGCCGCCTCGCCGAGGCGGGGCTCTCCGACGCCTTCGGCGACGTGCGCCTGCCGACCCTCGTGCTCAACGTCACGCACCCGCCCGTGCCCGAGGAGATCGCCGGCTTCTGCGCCGGCAAGCGGGCGGTTCTGATCGTGGAGGAGGGCGCGCCCGACTTCATCGAGCAGGCTATCGGCCAGATCCTGCGCAAGGCCGACCTCCAGACCAAGCTGCACGGCAAGGACGTGCTGCCGATGGCCGGCGAGTACACGCCCCTCGTGCTGGCGCGCGGGCTCGACGCCTTCCTGAGCCTCTACGGCGCGGCGCCTGAGCCGCTGCGGGCCTGGATCGCTTCCGTCGCGGCTCACCAGGCGGCCCTCCAAAAAGAGTTCGAGGCGCCGCTGCCGCCGCGTCCGCCGAGCTTCTGCACCGGCTGCCCCGAGCGGCCGGTCTTTTCCGCGATGAAGCTCCTAAGGCAAGAGACTGGGCCGGTGCACGTCGCGGCCGATATCGGCTGCCATGCGTTCGCGACCTTCGCGCCCTTCAGCCAGGGCAACTCGATCCTCGGCTACGGCATGTCCCTCGCCTCCGCCGCGGCGGTGGCTGGCGTGCAGGCGCGGCGCCCGATCAGCGTCATGGGCGACGGCGGCTTCTGGCACAACGGCCTCCTCACCGGCGTCGCAGGCGCCGTGTTCAACCAGGGCGACGGCGTCCTCGTCATCATGAACAACGGCTACTCGAGCGCGACCGGCGTGCAGGACATCCCGTCGAGCGCCCGCGAGGAGCACGGGCGCGGATCGGGCCTCGACATCGAGAAGGCGCTCAGAAGCCTCGGCGTCACGTGGGTCAGGCGCGTGCGCACCTACGGCGTCGCCAAGGTGCTGGCGACCCTCAAGGAGGCCATGACGACGCCGGAGAAGGGGCTGAAGGTCATCGTCGCCGACGGGGAGTGCCAGCTCGCCCGCCAGCGCCGCATCCGCCCGGCCCTCGCCCGCGCCGCGGCGGCAGGGGAGCGCGTGGTGCGGACGCGCTTCTGGATCGACCCGGAGGTCTGCACCGGCGACCATTCCTGCATCCGCCTCTCGGGCTGCCCTTCGCTGACCGTCAAGCCGAGTGAGGACCCGCTGCGCGCCGACCCCATCGCGCACGTCAACAACGACTGCGTCGGCTGCGGCCTGTGCGGCGAGGTTTCCCACGCGGCCCAGCTCTGCCCCTCCTTCGCGCAGATCGACGTGGTGCAGAACCCATCCCGGTGGGACCGCTTCAAGGCGCGTTTGACCGATTGGTTGCTGCGCCGGGGCGCCGCCGCGCCCGCGCCGATGGTCCCGGCCGAGTGAGCGCCGTGGCTTCCGCCGAACCCGTCCGCCTCCTCATCGCCGCCATGGGCGGCGAGGGCGGCGGCGTGCTCGCCGGCTGGATCACGAACGCCGCCGTGGCGTCCGGGCTCGCGGTCCAGCGCACCTCGATCCCTGGCGTGGCCCAGCGTACCGGCGCCACCACCTACTACCTCGAGATCATGCGCGAACCCGGCGCCGCGCGGCCGGTGCTGGCCCTCAACCCGGCCCCGGGCCGCGTCGACGTCCTCGTCGCGACCGAGCTCCTGGAAGCCGCCCGCATGGTCCAGGCCGGCTTCGTCACGCCGGACCGCACCCTCCTCCTTGCCTCGACCCACCGGGTCTTCACCATCGGCGAGAAGACCGCGATGGCCGACGGCCGCCTCGATCCGGAGCGGCTCCTCGCCGCCGCCGGGCGCTTCGCGAAAAAGGCCGTTCTCGCCGACTTCGCCGCCGTGGCGGAGGCCGCCAAAAGCCCCCTCAACGCCGTCCTCCTCGGCGCCCTGGCGGCAACCGAGGCCCTGCCGCTCCCCGCCGATGCGCTACGCGCCGCCATCCGCGCCGACGGCAAGGCCGTGGAGGCGAACCTCCGCGGCTTTGAAGCCGGCCTCGCCGCAAGCGCCGCTGCACCCCCTCTCCCCGGAGGGGAGGGGGCAGGGGTGAGGGGGGACGGTCTATCCGGAGAGGGCGAGCCCCCTCACCCGCTCGCTTCGCGAGTCGGCCTCTCCCCTCCGGGGAGAGGGGTTGCGGCGGCATCTGTCTCCGACATCGAAACCCCCCTCGACCGCCTCCCCCCCGAAGCCGCGGCCCTCGCCCGCGAGGGCGTGCGGCGGCTCGCGGACTATCAGGACGAGGCTTACGCCCGCCTCTACCTCGACCGGCTCGCGCGCTGCGCCGCGCTGACCGCCGACGCCCTATTCCTGAAGGAGCTCGCCCGGCACCTCGCAGTGCGGATGAGCGTCGAGGACACGATCCGGGTGGCGCAGCTCAAGTTGCGCGAGGCGCGGCTCGCGCGGGTGCGGGCCGAGGCGAAGGCCGGCGCTTCCGATATCGTCCACGTCATTGAGTTCCTGAAGCCCGGCCCCGAGGAGATTCTCGGGATTTTGCCGGTGGGTCTCGCGCGCCCGCTGCTCGCCTTCGTGGAGCGGCGCGGTTGGATGCACCTCGCCTGGCCCATGAAGGTGCGCACCACGAGCCTGTCCGGCTTCCTCCGCCTGAAGCTCCTGGCGTCGCTCCGCTGCATCCGCCCGCGCTCGCTGCGGTTCGCCGAGGAGGAGGCCTGGATCGCGCGCTGGCTCGGCCTCGCCGAGCAGGCGCTCGCCATCGATCCGGCGGCGGCCCGCGAGGTCGTCGAGACGGCCGGCCTCGTGAAGGGCTACGGCGAGACCTACCGGCGCGGCCACGCCAATTGGCGTCTCATCGTCGAAGCCGTGGTCGAGCCGATGCTCGCGGGCGCGTTGCCCCGAAAGAGTTTCGCCGACGCGGTGCTGCAGGCGCGCCTCGCGGCCCTCGCCGATCCAGAGGGCGAGCGCCTCGCCCAAGTGGTCGACAGCATCCGCCGCCTCGCCGATCCGCCGGCGCTCGCGGCGGAGTAGCCGTTACGCGGGCTTCGCCTCCGGCACGGCCGCAGGGGCCGGCTGAGGCTCGGGCTCCGCCGCTTTGGGCACGATTCTCCCGGCCGTCAGGCAGAGCAGGACCACGGGTATGCCCATCGCGGCGGTCAGCGCGAAGAAGGTGGGGAAGCCGAACGCCGCCACCATGAAGCCGGCGCTGCCGGCGACGAGCTTGCCGGGGAGCGCGTAGAGCGACGACAGCAGCGCGTACTGGCTCGCCGCGAAGCCCGCGCCGGTGAGACCCGACATGTAGGCGATGAGCGCCGTGCCGGCGAAGCCGCCGCCGAAGTTGTCGATCGAGATCGCGAGCGCGAGGCGCCAGGGGACGGTGAACTCGGCCCAGCCCGTGGCGGTCGGCGGCCAGGGCAGGGCGAAGCTCAGCGAGTCCGGGCCGTGCATGGCGAGCCAGGCGAGGCTGAGGTGCACGCTGGCCGCGAGCGCGCCGCCCGCCACGAAGACCGGATAGAGGCCGAAGCGGGCGATCGACCAGCCGGCCACGAACGAGGCGAAGATGCCGACCCAGATGCCGTAGAGCTTCGTCACGGCGGCGATCTCGGTCAGCGAGTAGCCGGCGGCGCGGTAGAGCGGGTTCGCCATCACGCCCGAGACGAAGTCCGGCATGCGGTAGAGCGCGACCATCAGAAGGATCGCCCACAGGCGCGGCCCGAGCCGGCGGTGGAGGTCGGCGACGGGGTCGACGAGCGCCCGGGCGCGCGATGCGAGGGGACGCGCCGGCGCGGGATTCGCGGATGCCGGTTCCGCCGCTGCTCCGGCTTCCGGCGCCTTGCGGTCGATGAGCGGGGCGGCGAGGGCCGCCAGGATGCCGACGCCCATCAGGGCCGCCATGGAAAGGTACGCGGCCGTCCAACCGGCCTTGTCGGCCAGCACGAGGGCGCCGGCGCCGGCCGTGATGAGGGCGATGCGGTAGCCGAGGTTCGAGGTCGCGGCCATGATGCCCTGCATCTCGGTGCCGACCGCGTCGATGCGCCAGCCGTCGATGACCACGTCCTGGGTCGCGGCCGAGAAGGCGACGAGGAAGGCGCCAAGGCCGAGGAGCGCGAGCTGGCCCTTCGGCTCCGCGAAGGCCATGAGGACGAGCGAGGCCGCGACGCAGAGCTGGGCCACGACCATCCAGGCCCGCCGCCGCCCGAGCGCGCGCGCCAGGAGCGGCAGGTCGTACCGGTCGATGACCGGCGACCACAGGAACTTGAGGCTGTAGGGCAGGGCGAGATAGCTGAAGAGCCCGATCGTCTTCACGTCGATGTCGGAGAAGGCGAGCCGCGCCGAGAAGGTGCCGAGCACGAGAAGCAGCGGCAGGCCCGACGAGAACCCGAGCGCCAGCATGATGGCGACGCGCCGGTCGCCGAGGCTTCGCCAGCCCTTGCCCGGAGCCTTGACCATGGCCGCCTCCCCCGTGCGCGAATCGCTCGCGTAACGGCTCCTTAACCTTCGCGCCTCCCCTGAAGAAACCGTGAAGGGACGGCGATATTGCGGCCGTCCGGACGGCAGTGCCGAGCAAAGGCCAAGCCGGAACCCGCCTCCATCGCCGGAGTTCGCCCCCATGATGGCTCTTTTCGCGGCGCGAGTAAGGAGGGGCCGAACCGGCCGGGATTCGCGAACGGGTCGTCTTTCTTGTATCGAGTTGGGGAAACGGTGAAGCTTATGCCGGACGAGCGGACAGGCGGGACGAGCCCAAGCCCCAAGGGCGGCGATACCGCGGACCGCACCGGGTTCCGCACCGTCTACTACATCGCGGCGGCCGTGCTCGCGCTCCTCGTGCCGCTGATCCTCGTCGCGGGCTTCTGGATCCGGCAGGAGTTCACGAAGAACCAGCGCGACCTCGAGGAGTACCTCGAGACGCGGGCGACGGCGCTCTCGCAGCGGGTCGACGCCGAGATCCGGCAGGAAACCACGGTGCTCCAGGCGATCGCGGCGCTGCCGAGCCTCGATGAGCCGGACCTCGCGGCGTTCCACGCCGAGGCCTCACGGCTTATCTCCGCGATGCCGCAATGGGCCGCGATCGGCCTCGTCGACCCCGCGACGGGCCGGCAGGCGGTCAACACCCTGCGCCCCGTCGGCGAAGACCTGCCCGAGACGACCGCGCCCGACGTCGTGCGGCAGGTGGTCGAGACGCGCCGGCCCGCCGTGCGGACCCGCCTGCCGGGCGCGGGCGGGCTCCTGCCCGATCACGCGATCCTCATCTATGTGCCGGTGATCCGCGGGGACGCGGTCCGCTACGTGCTCGTCGCGGGGGCGAAGGCCGCGACGATCCAGGGCATCCTCACGGCCGAGAGCGACGACCCGCGGATTCTCACGGTCGTCATCGACGAGGGCGACCACATCCTCGCCCGCTCGCGCGCGGCCGAGCAGTTCGTCGGCAGCCAGGCGAACCCGGAGCTGCGCCGCTCGACCGCCGGACGCGCGGGCGGCCTCTTCGCGGCCCCGACGCTCGACGCGCAGGACGTGTTCACGGCCTTCCGCCGCTCGCCCGACACCGGCTGGCTCTTCGTGGTTGCGACCGACCGGCAGCAGTTCGACCGCCTCGCGGCCCGCTCGACGCTCGCCACCATCGCGACGGCGGCGCTCGCCCTGACCCTCGCCGTGATCCTCGCCGTGTTCCTGTTCTACAACGTCATGGAGCGGCGGGTGAACGCCGAGCGCCTCGCGGCGTCGCGGGCCTTGAGCGACCTCGACGCCCGCCTCCTCGCGACGACCCAGGAGGCGCTCGCCGAGCAGCGCAAGGCCTCCTCCGAGCGCGAGGTGCTGCTGCGCGAGATCTACCACCGGGTGAAGAACAACCTGCAGATCGTGCAGAGCCTGCTCCGCCTCGGCTCCCGCGATCTGCGGGCCGAGCAGCGCGACGCCTTCGAGAGCGCGATCCGCCGCATTGGCGCGATGGCCCGGGTCCACACCCTCCTCTACAACTCCCCCGACCTCGCCTCGGTCGATCTTCGCGAATACCTCGACGGGCTCGTCCGCGAGGTGGCGGATGCCTTCGCTGCGGACGAGCGCGGCATCCATACCGAGCTCAAAGCCGAGCCCATGCGGGTGCCCCTCGACACGGCGGTGCCCCTCGCCTTCATTGCAGTCGAGGTCCTGACCAACGCCTTCAAGCACGCCTTCCCGCCCGGACGCGGCGGCACCATCCGGGTCGAGGCGCACGAGGAGGGCGAGCGCGGCGTCCTCGTCATCAGCGACGACGGCGTCGGCATGGCGGAAGGGAAGCCGACCGGCCGGCGGGCCCTCGGGCTCACCATCGTCTCGAAGCTGATCCAGCAGATCGACGGCGTGCTGGAGCGGCCCGACGACGGCCGCTCGACATTCCGGATCGAGTTCCCGCTCGACACCTCGGGCTCCGGTGCCGGCGGCGTCCCTCCCGAGCCCGAAGCTGAGCCGAAGCTGCGAGCCGTCGGTGCTTGAAGAGGGATTATGCTCGCATAAAGGCTATAGCCTTCTTGTAGGCATAAGCCAGAATGGCTATGGCCTATTTCATATCACATCTTTTTAGGCTAGGATCTATGTAGCTGCCATTACAGCTAGGCTGGACCATGAGCACCGTTGCGGCACAATTGCGCGCCCTGCGCGCCCTCGACACACGACTGACTCCAGCCAGAGAGTTGGCCGCGACGCTTACGAAACCGCCAAAGGGTTGGGTTCGGGCCATCCGCGAGGCGCTTGGGATGTCGCAAGCCCAATTGGCGCAGCGACTTGGCGTGCAGCCGCCCTCCGTCAGCGATCTCGAACGCTCCGAGGCCCTCGGATCGATTCAATTGAAGACCCTGCAACGGGCCGCGGAAGCGCTCGATTGCCAGCTTGTCTACGCGCTCGTGCCCCGGAAACCGCTTGAAGCTGTCTTGAGGGACCGTGCAAGGCGCGAGGCGGAAAGACGATTTGCGCTTGTCGAGCATACGATGCGTCTCGAAGACCAAGCCGTTCACGACCAGGAGACGCGGGAAGAGCAGCTCCACGAGCTTGAGCGGGCCATCGATCCTCGCTCATTGTGGGCGATATGAGTGTCAGATAAGCGCGAACTCGAGCTCTTCGGTTCACAGGACGACGCGCAGCCCCCCCTCTCGCCCGAGGAGAAGCAGGGCCTTCGTCCGGCATGGATTACATACCGACGAGAACTGAACGCTGCCGAACAGGAGAACATCGCCGAAGGTGTCACATGGGCTTTCTCGGCTCTGCGTCGTCAAGACCTCCTGACGGAGAGCTTTCTTCGCGAACTGCACCGCAGGATGTTCGGCCGCGTTTGGGCCTGGGCCGGGTCGTATCGGACGACCGAACGCAACATCGGTCTTTCCGCCTACAGGATACCCATTGAAATCCGTGTTCTACTCGACGACGTACGCGCGTGGATCCAGCATCGCAGCTACTCCTCTGACGAACTGGCCATCCGTTTCCATCACCGTCTCGTATCGATTCATCCGTTTCCAAATGGAAATGGCAGGCACTCGCGTCTGATGGCCGACCTCATGGTTACGAAAATGGGAGGCGCTCCGTTTACATGGGGCGGCGCCAATTTGGCGAACTCTGGCGAGGCGCGTGCGAAGTACGTGGCTGCTCTGCGGAAGGCGGACGAACACGATATTGACGATCTCATTGCATTTGCCCGCTCCTAGGGAGCCCTTGATCGCCCCTCGGGCCGCCTCCATATTCCCCATGCGGCGGATTTCCGCCGCGCCGGGTGCCGCATCCGCGGGCCCGACACCACCCCGGAGCGCCTTTCAAGACAGGGCTTCGACATGTCGCGTCAGTCGCCGTTCGGGCACCCGTTCCTGTTAGGGTTCGACGAGATCGAGCAGGCGCTCGATCGGGTCTCGAAGGCCGCGGGCGACGGCTATCCCCCCTACAACATCGAGCGCGTGCCCCGCACCGAGCGCGAGCCGGAACGCTTAAGGATCACGCTCGCGGTCGCGGGCTTCACCCGAGACCAGCTCGACATCACCCTGGAGGAAAGCCAGCTCGTCATCCGCGGCCGCCAGAGCGAGGACAAGGCGCGGCAGTTCCTCCATCGCGGCATCGCCGCGCGTCAGTTCCAGCGGGCCTTCCTCTTGGCCGACGGAATGGAGGTCCTGGGCGCGGACCTGTCGAACGGCTTGCTGTCGATCGACCTCGCCCGGCCGGAGCCGGAACGCATCGTGCGCAAGATCGACATCGCCGCCTCGGACTAGACCTGAAACCACGCTCTGCTTCGAGAAAGGGAGCCAAGAACATGACTGACCAAATGACCGAGAACCAGAAGACCCCGATCGACGCCGCCGACCTCGCAGCCCTGGGCGAGGGGCAGGTCGCCTACGTGCGGCCGATGATCTCCGACGAGGTGCGCCAGCTCTTCCCGCAGGCCCCCGAGATGCAGCCCGGCCTGCAACTCTTCGCCCTGCTCTCCGCCAGCGGCACCCCGATCCTCCTCACCGACTCCCGCGACGCGGCTCTCGCCAACGCCTGGGCGCACGACCTCCAGACGGTGAGCGTGCACTAAGACGCGATACCCTCGACCGCCGCGATCAGGCGCTCGATGTCCTCCGGCCGCGAGAGGCGGTGGTCGCCGTCCTTGACGAGGGTCATGGAGACGCTGTCGCCGGGCAGGTGCTCGACGAGCTCCAGCGCGTGGCGCCAAGGCACGTCCGGGTCCTGCATGCCTTGCAAGACGTGCACCGGGCAGCCGGTCCGGATCGTCTGCCCGAGGAGGAGGTGGCGCCGCCCGTCCTCGATGAGGGCTCGCGTGATCGGATAGGGCTCGTCGGAGTAGAGCGAGGGACGCAGGAACACGCCCTCGGTTTCGATCGCGCGCCGGATGTCTTGCGGGAACTGGTCCCACATCAGGCGCTCGGTGAAGTCCGCGGCCGGCGCGATGAGGACGAGGCCGGCGGGCGGCCGGCCGCGGGCGAGCATCGCGCGGGTCGCCAAGAGCGCGATCCAGCCCCCCATGGACGAGCCGACGAGGATCGGCGGCTCAGTCGCGAAGGCGTCGAGGACCGCGAGCGTGTCCGCGAGCCAGCGCGAGATCGTGCACTCCTCGAAGGCGCCGGTGGACTCGCCGTGGCCCGAGTAGTCGAAGCGCACGAAGGCGCGGCCCGTCTCGGCCGCCCAGGCGTCAAGGGCCTCGGCCTTGGTCGAGCGCATGTCCGAGCGGAAGCCGCCGAGCCAGGCCACTGGCGGGCCCTTGCCGGGACGGACCAGGACGGCGATGCGGCGCGCGTCCGCGCGTTCGCCGAGATCGAGGAATTGCGGTTCGGGACTGTGCGGCATGTGGTTAACCGATCCTAAACCCCGCGGGCACCAATCCTTGGACGACATGATTCGGCCCGGAAGGTTCCATACCTCGTGAACATGGTGGCGCGACCGACCGGGGGCGCAAGCTTCCCGACGACCAAGGTTCATCCCTTGAGCGGGCGCACGATCCTCCAGATCATCCCCGAGCTCGAGGCGGGCGGCGCCGAGCGCACCGCCGTCGACATCGCCGCGGCGCTCGCGCGGGCCGGCGCCCGGGCCCTCGTCGCGACGGAGGGCGGGCGGCTCGTCGGCGAGCTCCAGGCGAAGGGCGGCATCTGGGCGCCGTTCCCGGCCGGCGCCAAGAACCCCCTCAGGATGCTCCTCAACGTGCGCCGCCTTGCGCGGCTGTGCCTCGACGAGGGCGTGGCGCTGATCCACGCCCGCTCGCGGGCGCCGGCCTGGGGCGCTCTCGGGGCCGCGCGGGCGCTGAACCTGCCGTTCGTCACCACCTACCACGGCGCCTATGCCGGGCGCTCCGCCGTCAAGCTCCGCTACAACTCCGTCATGGCCCGGGGCGACGTCGTGATCGCGAACTCGCACTATACGGCGGACCTCGTGCGCTCCCTCTACCCGCAGGCCGCGGAGCGCATCCGGGTCATCCACCGGGGCATGGACTTCTCGCGCTTCTCGCCCTCGGCGGTCGCGCCTGACCGGGTCGAGGCCCTGCGCCGGGCCTGGGGCGTCGCGCCCCACGAGCGCATCGTGCTGGTCGCCGCCCGCCTCACCGGCTGGAAGGGCCAGAAGGTGCTGATCGAGGCCGCCGCGAAGCTGAAAGGCCAGGGGCTCGCCGACACCGCCTTCGTCCTCGCCGGAGACCCGCAGGGCCGCGAGTCTTACGTGCGCGACCTCGACAAGCTCATCGAGACGAACGGCCTTCAAGGAATCGTGCGCCGGGTCGGGCACTGCGCCGACATGCCGGCGGCGTTCCTCGCGGCTTCCGTCGTGACCGTGCCCTCGACCGAGCCCGAGGCCTTCGGGCGCTCCGCCGTCGAGGCGCAGGCCATGGGCGCGCCCGTCGTCGTGAGCGACCTCGGGGCCGTGCCCGAGACCGTGCTGACCCCGCCCGACGTCGCCCCCCAGGAGCGGACCGGCTGGCGCGTCCCGCCGGGCGACGCCGCGGCGCTCGCCGAGGCGCTCTCGACGGCGCTTGCCATGGGGGCGAGCGCCCGCGAGGCGATGGCGACGAGGGCCCGCCTCCACGTCGAGCGGCATTTCTCCCTTGAGCGCATGGCGGAAGACACCCTCGATGTCTACATCAGCCTTCTCGAGCGTGGGCGGATGCCCGCCGCGAGTTGACTTGTCGCAGGTTTTTGCGAATGTCGCAGCGTTAGCGTAGTTTGGTAACGGCGGTCCGGTGCCCGCGGAAAGCGGGGCGCCCAGCCGCCGCTCAGCCATGGAAAGAGGAGACCACAGCCATTCGCCGACCCATGAGAGCCATGCCGGTTCCGCAGAAGGACGGACCGCGCGCCAACCGGGACATTCGCGGCGTCCGCGAAGTTCAGCTCATCGACCAGGACGGTCAGAACAAGGGCGTCGTGCCCTTCTTCGATGCCATGAAGATCGCCGAGGAGGCGGGCCTGGATCTGGTCGAGATCGCCCCCAATTCCACCCCGCCGGTCTGCAAGATCCTCGACTACGGCAAGTTCCGCTTCAACGAGCAGAAGAAGCAGGCCGAGGCGCGCAAGAAGCAGAAGACCGTCGAGGTCAAGGAGATCAAGCTCCGGCCCGGCATCGACAAGCACGACTACGACGGGAAGATGAAGGCCGTGCAGCGCTTCTTCGAGGAGGGCGACAAGGTCAAGGTCACGCTCCGCTTCCGCGGCCGCGAGATGGCCCACACCGACCTCGGCGTGCGCCTCCTCGACCGCGTCAAGGCCGAGACCGCGACCATCGCCAAGGTCGAGAGCGAGCCCCAGATGGAAGGCCGCCAGATGATCATGATCCTCGCGCCGCGGTGAGTCGCTAATATCGGTGCTGCTGCCAAATGCCCGAAGACAAGGTCGATCGGAGCGGCTTTTTCGGCAGCCTGAAAGGCAAGATATGGGTCGCCGACGACTTCGACGGCCCGCTGCCGCCCGACCTGCAAGCCTATTTCGACGGCGAGATCGACGACTTCACCGACGAGCCGATCCGTCCTGAGCCGAACCAGGGATCTTCATCCATGCAGCCGACTGCCGAAACCCTCCGCCGCGAGCTTGCCGCCGCCTTCCGTCTCGCGGCGAAGCACGAGTTCAACGAGGGCATCTGCAACCACTTCTCGGTCGCGCTGCCCGGCGCCGAGGAGCGCTACCTGATCAACCCCTACGGCATCCACTGGGGCGAGATGCGGCCCGGCGACCTCCTGATGATCGACGGCTCGGGGCAGGTGCTGGAGGGCGAGGGCGAGGTCGAGGCGACGGCGCGGAACATCCACGTCGCCGGGCACCGGGCGAACCCG
Source organism: Beijerinckiaceae bacterium (assembly GCA_036386395.1). Classification (GTDB taxonomy): domain Bacteria; phylum Pseudomonadota; class Alphaproteobacteria; order Rhizobiales; family Beijerinckiaceae; genus JAJKJG01. The sequence continues at coordinate 24,155 of DASVVU010000098.1, forward strand.
CGCCACAAGGCGATCTTCCACGTCCACATGCCCTACGCCACGAGCCTCACCATGATCGAGGGCGGGCGCCTCGAGATGGCGCACCAGACCGCGGCGCGCTTCTACGGGCGCGTCGCCTACCAGGGCTTTGGCGGCGTGGCGCTCGACGCCGAGGAGGGCGAGCGCATCGCAAAGGCCCAGAAGGACAACCCCCACGCCGACGTGATCTTCCTGGAGCACCACGGCGTGACCATCGGCGCCCCGTCCGTCGCCCTCGCCTTCGACGAGCTCTACTACCTCGAGCGCGCCTGCCGCCAGCAGGTCCTCGCCATGTCGACCGGCCGCCCTCTCAAGATCATCCCGGACCAGGCCCTGCGCGAGACCGCCCGCCAGTACATGCAGGTCCTCGAGTTCCAGGCCGAGAAGCACTTCGAGACGCTGATGCGGGTGGAGGGGCTTTAGGGACAACAATCAGCAGTCGGCCTGCGGTCAGCCAGATTACAGCTTCGAAGTTGCCGACTCCCTCTTCGATGGAGCCGGCAAATCGCTAGCGAAATGGCATTTGCTGCTGTTCTGCTATAATGCGTGAATGGTTTTGTGATATCGAAGGCCGTGAGCATGCAACCGGGTGCCAAGATCAGAGGTGTCCATTCCTCCGATGGCCCAGAGCCCTCGCCTGAGACGCCGGAGCAGCCTTCATCCGAACCCGTGATTCTGGAGTCATCGGGCCCAGATAAATCAACAACTACAGTTTCAGCTGTCGCGATGTCGCCGGCGCCAGACCAAATTACTGACACACTGCGGACAGAATATGAAGAACGATTGTGGAATCTAATCGAAGCACCGCCGCCGCAAAATTTACCACAACAAGACCTTCGGCAGATT
>DASVVU010000099.1:0-2005 GCA_036386395.1 Beijerinckiaceae bacterium
CGGCCGCTTCCGCGTCGGCCGTCATGTGCGCTTCCGCGATCTCCTCGGCCTTGCGCTCGTGACCGCGCTCGATCTCGGCGAGCTTGACGAAGAGTTCGCGGACCGAGACGTCGCGCGACTGGTCGGCGGCCTGGTCGTAGAAGTTGGCCGCCTGGCGCTCCATGAGCTCGGCCTCTGCCCGCATCTTGCGCAGGTCGAGGTTGACGTTCCACCACACCGGCCGACGCTTGAGGAAGCCGCGCACGTCCTCGCGGCGGATCGGCGGCAGGTGCTCGCCGAAGCGCTCGCGGTAGGCCTCGTAGAGGAAGTTGCGATGCCCGCGCTCCTCCTCGGCCATCTCGTCGAACATTCCGGCCGAGGCCGTGAACTCGGGGCGCAGGCGGTCGGCGAAGCTCTGGTAGATGCGCGAATCCTCTTCCTCATTGGCGATCGCCAGCGCGAGGACCTCGCGCTCGGTCAGCTCCGACAGCGCCTTCATGCGGTGCTCCTGTTTAGAACGTGTCTAAACAGCAGCGCGCGTGCTTTCAACCGCGGAACGGCCCGTGGCAACCGCCGTGCACGGGACGCGCTTGCAGGCCGGGGTCCGGTCGTGTTCCTTGGGGGCCGCTCCGACCCGAACTGCAAGGAATCGCCGCATGTCCCGCACCGTGTTTGTGAACGGATCGTTCGTCCCCTTCGAGCAGGCGACGATCCCGCTCATGGACCGCGGCTTCCTCTTTGCCGACGGGATCTACGAGGTGAGCGCCGTGATCAACGGGCGGCTCATCGACAACGAGCCGCATCTCGCCCGCCTCGACAGGTCCCTCAAGGAAATCCGCATCTCCAACCCGTACTCGGCGGCGGAGTGGACACGGCTCGAGGAGGAGATCGTGGCGCGCAACCGCCTGGAGGAAGGTCTCGTCTACATGCAGGTGACGCGAGGCGCCGCGGAGCGCGAGTACGTGTTCCCGAAAGACGCAACGCCGACCGTCGTCATGTTCACGCAGCCGAAGAACATGATCGCCTCACCCCTTGCCGAGACCGGCGCCGCCGTGATCACGGTGCCGGACCTGCGCTGGAAGCGCCGCGACATCAAGTCGATCGGGCTTCTCGCTCAGGTGCTGGCGAAGCAGGCCGCCGCGGAGGCGGGCGTGTCCGAAGCGTGGATGGTCGAGGACGGCCTCATCACCGAAGGCGGCTCCTCGACGGCCTTCATCCTGACCAACGAGCGCAAGGTCGTGACGCGCCCGCTCTCGACCGCCGTGCTGCCGGGGATCACGCGGCTCTCGGTCATGCGGCTTGCCAAGGAGAACGGGCTCACCATCGAGGAGCGGGCGTTCTCGGTCGACGAGGCGCTCGGGGCGGCGGAGGCGTTCCTGACGAGCGCCTCGAGCCTCGTGATGCCGGTGGTCTCGATTGACGGCAACCCCGTCGGCGACGGCAAGCCGGGGGCGATGACGCGGCGGCTGCGCCGGGTCTACCTCGACATGGCCGGCGTGAACGCGGCGGCGGCCTGACCGCGAGGCTGCGTCGGGCGGGAACTCTGCCCGGAACCCACCCTCAGCTTGACGGTTCTCCTCCCAAGAGGAGGCCTGACCATGGCGTATTGGAACACCGGCATCGCGGCTCTCGGCATTGCTGCGCTGACCGCCACAGCGGCACTGGCCCAGACCGGCGCAGGGCCGACGGCCCCGAACATGCCGGACGCGAAGTCCGTCCCGGCCGAGAAGGTGGCGCCGCCGCTCGACACCAACACGACCGGCTCGACGGGCAACCTCAGCGAGCGCCTCGAGGCCAGCGAGGGCGTGATCAAGCCGCCGCCGATGGGGAACACGGGTTCCGTGATCACCCCGCCGCCGAGCAACAACCCGATGCCGGTGATCCGGCCGCCCGGAACCTCGCCGGCAGACCCGATCCAGCCGAAGTAGGCCTCGCGAGGAGAACCGTCCCGCTCAGACCGTGCGGACGGCGCCGCCGTCGACGCGGATCATCGATCCGGTGATGTAGCTCGCGCGCTCGGACGCGA
>DASVVU010000100.1:0-11234 GCA_036386395.1 Beijerinckiaceae bacterium
ATCCTGCACGAGGTCCTCGGGTCGTCGCTTCGCGCCGCCCGAGGATGACGGCAGTTAAAATGCTTCCGCCGGCAGCGCCATCACGGCATCGGCCCCGGACGAGATGCGTGCAAGCCGCACCCCGGTCTCGGGCAGCATGCGCTCCATGAAGAAGCGTCCGGTCACGAGCTTCGCGTCCATGCGCTCGGCGACGCCGTTGCCCTGCTGCTTCCGCGCCTGCGCCGCCTTGGCGATCCGCGCCCACATATAGCCCAAGGCGACGAGGCCGAAGAGGTGCATGTAGTCGGTCGCGCCGGCGCCGGCGTTGTCGGGCTTGGCGAGGGCGTTCTGCATGAACCACATGGTCGCCTGCTGCAGGTGGCCGAGGGCCTGCTGGAGGGGCGCCACGTAGGGCTTGAGGACCTCGTCCGAGGCGTTCTCCTGGCAGAAGGCGCCGACCTCGTTGAAGAAGGCCATGACGGCTCGGCCGCCGTCCTTGCCGAGCTTGCGCCCGACGAGGTCCATGGCCTGGATGCCGTTCGCGCCCTCGTAGATCTGGGTGATGCGGGCGTCGCGGACGAACTGCGACATGCCCCACTCCTCGATGTAGCCGTGGCCGCCGAGCACCTGCTGGGCCGCGACGGCGTTGTCGAAGCCCTTGTCCGTGAGGACGCCCTTGATGACCGGGGTCATGAGGCCGAGGTAGTCGTCGGCGGCCTGCCGCGCCTTGTCGTCGGGGGAGCGGTGGGCGATGTCGGAGGAGAGCGCGGCCGAGAGCGCGAGAGCGCGGGCCGCCTCGTTGAAGGCCTTGATGGTGAGGAGGTTCCGGCGCACGTCCGGGTGGACGATGATCGGATCGGCGGGTTTTTCCGGCGCCTTCGGCCCGGAAAGCGAGCGGCCCTGGAGCCGGTCCCTGGCGTAAGCCGCGGCGTTCTGGAACGCGACCTCCGACTGCGCGAGGCCCTGGATGCCGACCGCGAGCCGCGCCTCGTTCATCATCACGAACATGGCGTTGAGGCCCTTGTTCTCCTGGCCGACGAGCCAGCCCTTCGCCCCGTCGTAGTTCATGACGCAGGTCGAGTTGCCGTGGATGCCCATCTTGTGCTCGAGCGAGCCGCAGGACACGCCGTTGCGCTCGCCCACGGAGCCGTCCTCGCCGACGAGGAACTTCGGCACGACGAAGAGCGAGATGCCCTTCGTGCCCATGGGCGCGCCCTCGATGCGGGCAAGCACCAGGTGGACGATGTTCTCCGAGAGGTCGTGCTCGCCGGCCGAGATGAAGATCTTGGTGCCGGTGATCGCGTACGAGCCGTCGCCGTTCGGGACCGCCCTGGTCTTGAGCATGCCGAGGTCCGTGCCGCAGTGCGGCTCGGTGAGGTTCATGGTGCCGGTCCAGGCGCCCTCGATCATCTTCGGGAGGTAGGTGCGCTTCTGCTCCTCGGAGCCGTGGACGTAGAGCGCCGCGATCGCCCCTTGGGTCAGGCCCGGGTACATGCCGAGGGCGAGGTTCGCCGAGGAGACGAACTCCTGCATGACGGTGTTGAGCGTCGTCGGCAGGCCCTGGCCGCCGTACTCGGGCGGGGCCGAGATGCCCATCCAGCCGCCCTCGCGGTAGGCGTCGTAGGCGGCCTTGAAGCCCTCGGGCGTCTTCACCGACCCGTCGTCGAGGCGCTTGCACCCCTGCTGGTCGCCGATGCGGTTGAGGGGTGCGAAGACTTCCTCGCACAGCTTCGCGCCCTCGGCGAGAACCGCCTCGACCACGTCCGGCGTGGCATCGGCGAAGCCCGGCAGGTTGTTGTACCGCTCGAGCCCGAGCACGTCGTTCAAAAGGAACAGCGCGTCTTCCACGGGCGCCTTGTAGGTCGGCATCTAAGCCCCTCCCTCATCCGCAACTGCTTGAAGCGTGGCGACGGCGAGCCAATGCCGTCGAGATAGTTCACATGTAAACTATCTCGACGTGCAAGGGAAGAGGGGCGCCGTATATTTTAAGGAATGGCTCCTCTTCGCCGCGCCCGTGCCACGCGCCCGCACCTTCGCCGCGCGTTTAGGCAAATCTTAAGCGCGCCGTCCTATGTTGCCTTCGACGTGGTCAGTCGAGTGTGTGAGTAGCGTATCATGACCGAACCCTTCAGGGCGCGGGTGAAGTATGTGATCGGGCCGGACGGCAGTCCGCTGACGATCGCCGACCTTCCCCCTTCGAACACGCGCCGCTGGGTCATCCGCCGCAAGGCCGAGGTGGTGGCGGCCGTCCGCGGCGGGCTCCTCAGCCTCGAGGAGGCCTGCCAGCGCTACACGCTCACGACCGAGGAGTTCCTGAGCTGGCAGCAGTCCATCGACCAGCACGGCCTCGCGGGCCTGAGGACGACGCGCATCCAGCATTACCGGCAGTAAAGGGGCACGTCCTTCCTGCACCGCAGCCGCCTCCGGGCGGCTGTTTCGTTTGGGGGAGCATTCTCCTTTCGCTCCCGCTCGCGGGGCAAGAGGAGACCGCTCCGGCCCCGATTTCGCCATGGTTCGGACGAAAGGTCGCGGCGGTGGATGGGTGGTCGGGGTGCTTAACGGGACGGTAACCGTTCCGGGCAAGTCTCCCTTCACCAAGACAAGCCGCGCAGCGCCGCGGCGACGAAGGGGCGAGCCGCATCTTGAGAACCGTGGAAGGTCGTCCGGCGGCCGCATCCGGCCGCGTCCGCGCGCCGGGCGTGCGCCGCATCGCGCTCGCCGCCGCCGCGCTCGCCGCCTTCATGGGCGGCACCCGCGGGACGCAGGACGCGGTCGCGAACGGCGACACCCGCACGATCTCGATCTTCCACACCCACACCAAGGAATCGGCGTCGATCACCTTCAAGCGCAGCGGCACCTACGACCAGGCCGCCCTCGAGAAGCTGAACTGGCTCCTGCGCGACTGGCGCACCGACCAGCCGACCCGGATGGACCCGCGCCTCTTCGACATCGTCTGGGAGGTCTACCGCTCGGTCGGGGCGGGCGAGCCCGTGCACGTGGTCTCGGCCTACCGGGCGCCCGAGACGAACGCCATGCTGCGCCGGCGCTCCCGCGCCGTGTCCGAGTTCAGCCAGCACATGGCCGGCAAGGCCCTCGACTTCTACCTGCCCGACGTCGACATGGCGCGGGTGCGCGCCGCCGGCATGCGCCTCCAGCACGGCGGCGTCGGCTTCTACCCGAACTCGGCCCACTCCTTCGTCCACCTCGACGCCGGCAGCGTGCGGGCCTGGCCGCGCATGACGCGGGGCCAGCTCATGGCCCTCTTCCCGGACGGCAAGACCGTACACCTGCCGACCGACAACAAGCCCCTCGCCCGCTACGAGGAGGCCCGCGCCGAGATCCTGGCGAAGGGCGGCGCCGTCGCCGGCATGGCCTACGCCACGGCCGAGGATTCCGGCGGGCGCCGCAGCCTCTGGGCGACGCTGTTCGGCGGCGGCGACGAGGACGAGGATTTCTATGGCACGCGCGGCGGCCGGGGCGGCCGATCCGCCCGCGCCGCCGAGGCCGCCGCCTACGTCCCCTCGACCGGCGACGACGGCGGCACCCGCGGCGTCCTCGCCTACGCGGCGCCCGAGCCGGACCGCGGCTCCCGCCGCCGGCCCGCCGCCCAACCCGTTGCCCCATCCGTTGCCGAGACGCCCGCCGCCGCCCAGACCGCCGCCATCGGGCCGAAGGACGTGGCTGCGGACGAGGAAGCCGCGCCCGCCCTTGCGGCGGTGCCGCTGCCGCCGCGGCGCCCGGGCGACTTCACCGAGATCGCGACGGCGCTCGCCTTCGCGCCGATGCCGCCCGCCCGCCCGTTCGAGCTCGCCTCGGCCATGATCGCGCTCCCGACCCGCACCGACGCGGGCCCCGGCCCCAGCTTGCCTAAGGCCTCGCCCGAGGCGCCGCGCCCGGCACTGTCGCCGGACGAGCGGGCGCAACTGCGCGCGCTCTTCGCCGCCGCATCGAGCGGCGCCGCCCCTGCGCCGCGAGCGAGAGTCGCGACCGCCCGCGCGAAGCCGCAGGGCGACGCCCCGGGCGGCCTCGTCGCCGAGCCCTCCGCCGGCCTCGCGATGGGCTTCTCGGGCAAGCCTGCGGAACTCTCAGGGAACCGCTTCACCGGGCCGGCCGTGAAGCCGCTGCCGGTGCTGCGCTGACCTAATCGCGATAGAACCGTCATGCCCGGGCTTGGCCCGGGCATCCACGCCTTCTCCCCATCACCGGCAAGTCGTGGATGGCCGGGCCAAGCCCGGCCATGACGGTTACGGCGCGTCTCAGCGCGCCGAAGCCCTCAGGAAATCCAGATCGCACCCTTCGTCCGCCTGCAGCACGCGGTCGTGGTAGAGCTGGGCCCAGCCGCGGGCGGGGGGCGGCGCGGCCTCAGGGCTCGCGGCGCGGCGCTTCGCCAGCTCGGCCTCGTCGACGAGGAGGTCGAGGCGGCGCTCCTTGACGCTGATGCGGATGCGGTCGCCGGTGCGCACGAGCCCCAGCGGGCCGCCGTCGGCGGCCTCGGGGGCGATGTGGAGCACGATGGCGCCATAAGCGGTGCCGCTCATGCGGGCGTCGGAGAGGCGCAGCATGTCCTTGACGCCGGCCGCCGCGAGCTTCTTCGGGATCGGCAGGTAGCCGGCCTCGGGCATGCCGCAGGCCTTGGGGCCGGCGTTCTGGAGGACGAGGGCGTCGTCGGGTTGGACGTCGAGGTCGGGGTCGTCGATGCGGGCCGAAAGGTCGTCGAGGGAGGTGAACACCACGGCCCGGGCCGTCGTCTCGAACAGGCGCGCGTCGGCGGCGGCGCGCTTCAGGATCGCGCCCTTCGGCGCGAGCGACCCGTAGAGCGCCACGAGCCCGCCCTTGTCGCTGACAGGGTCGTCGGCGGGGCGGATCACGGCCGGGTCCACGAAGGCGGCGTCCGGCAGCACCCAGTCGCCCAGCGTCTCGCCCGTGACCGTCTTGGCCGAGAGGTCGAACAGCGGCCCCATGCGCTTCAGAAGTCCGCCGACGCCGCCGGCGGCGAAGAAATCCTCCATGTAGCCCTCGCCCGTGGGCTTGAGATCGACGAGCACCGGCGTCTCGTCCGAGAGGCGGTTGAGACGGTCGAGGTCGACCTTGAGGCCGAGCCGGCCCGCCATGGCGGCGAGGTGCACGACGGCGTTGGTCGAGCCTGAGACGGCAAGGAGCGCCCGCACGGCGTTGTCGATGCTCGCCTGCGTGACGACCTTGTCGACGGTGCGCCCCGAGCCGATGAGGTCGACGGCGGCGCGGCCGGTCGCTTCCGCAGCGCGCAGGCGGTCGGCGTGGACGGCCGGGATCGCGGCGGTGCCGGGGAGCATCAATCCCAGCACCTCGACGAGGATCGCCATGGTCGAAGCCGTGCCCATGACGGCGCAGGTGCCCTCGGTCGTGGCGAGCCGCCCCTCGATGGTCTCGATCTCGTCCGAATCGATGCCGCCCGCCCGGTACTTGCCCCAGAAGCGGCGGCAGTCGGTGCAGGCGCCGAGGCGCTCGCCGCGGTAGCGCGAGGTCATCATCGGGCCGGTGGCGAGCACGATCGCCGGCTTGCCCGCCGACGCCGCCCCCATGACGAGGGCCGGCAGGGTCTTGTCGCAGCCGCCGACGAGCACGACCGCGTCCATGGGCTGGCCGCGGATCATCTCCTCCGCCGCCATCGCCATGAGGTTGCGGTAGAACATGCTGGTCGGGCTGAGGAACACCTCGCCCAGCGAGATGATGGGGAAGTCGAGGGGCAGGGCGCCCGCGGCGAGCACGCCGCGCTTCACAGCCTCCACGAGCTCCGGCACGCCGCGGTGGCAGTTGTTGAAGCCGCTCGCCGTCTGGGCGATGCCGACGACGGGCTTGGAGAGAAGCTCGCGCGAATAGCCCATCGAGCGGGCGAAGGAACGGCGGAGATAAGCCGCGAAGGCCGGATCGCCGTAGTTGGTGAGGCCTCCTTCGAGGCCCTTTCCCTTTTGCTCGGTCATGCGGCGGGTGTGCCCGAAGCCGCGGCGGGGATCAATGGCCCTGCCGGCCGGGAGAGCGGAAGCGCCCTCCGGGCCAGGGCGGCGGATCAGGCCGCCTTCTTCTTCGCCTGCAAAAGCCCGCGGTTGATCATCGCCTCGGCGATCTGGATGGCGTTCAGCGCCGCGCCCTTGCGCAGGTTGTCGGAGACGCACCAGAAGGAGAGGCCGTTCTCGATCGTGATGTCCTCGCGGATGCGGGAGACGTAGGTCGCGTCCTCGCCGGTCGCCTCGTGGGGGGTCATGTAGCCGCCGTCCTCGCGGCGGTCGATCACGACGACGCCCGGCGCCTTGCGCAGGACCTCCGTCGCCTCATCCGCGCTGATCGGGCGCTCGAACTCGACGTTGACGGCCTCCGAGTGGCTGATGAAGACCGGCACGCGCACGCAGGTGGCGGTGAGCTTGATCTTCGGGTCGAGGATCTTCTTCGTCTCGACCGTCATCTTCCACTCCTCCTTCGTGAACCCGTCCTCCATGAACGTGTCGATGTGGGGGATCAGGTTGAAGGCGATGCGCTTCGTGAACTTCTTCTGCTCGACCTCCTTCAGCGAGTAGAGGGCGCGGGTCTGGCGGTCGAGCTCGTCCTCGCCGTCCTTGCCGGCGCCGGAGACCGACTGGTAGGTCGCGACGACGACGCGCCGGATGGTGGCCGCGTCGTGCAGGGGCTTCAGCGCCACGACGAGCTGCGCCGTCGAGCAGTTCGGGTTCGCGATGATGTTCTTCTTGGTGAAGCCGCGCACCGCCTCGGCATTCACCTCCGGGACCACCAGCGGCACGTCCGAGTCGTAGCGCCACGCCGAGGAATTATCGATCACGACCGCGCCCTGCGCCGCGATCTTCGGCGCCCACTCGCGCGAGACGTCGCCGCCGGCCGACATGAGGCACAGGTCCACGTCCGAGAAGTCGTAGGTGTCGAGGGCCTTCGCCTTGAGGCGGCGGTCGCCAAAGGAGACCTCGGCGCCCTGGCTGCGGCGCGACGCCAGCGCCACGACCTCGTCGGCCGGGAAGGCGCGCTCGTCCAGGATGTCGAGCATGACCCGCCCGACGTTGCCCGTCGCTCCGACGACGGCGACCTTGAAGCCCATGGGAATTCTCCTGATCCGGTATCCCCTGATATAGCAGCCCTCGGCGGGCTTGGCCTCCGCCGCGGCTCGGGGATGATGACCGGGGACGAGGGGGACCGCTCTAGCGACCGGTGGTCGCCGTCGTGACGGGTTTCGCTTTGGTTTTCGTCAGCGTCGTCACGGCCGGTCCGCCTTTGGCGCGATGCGGAAACAGATGGGTTCCGCCGCCAGTCTGAGCAACACCAAGCGCGGCATTCTGTCAAGGTCCGCGCCGTCGCGAGAACGTGAGCGCGGTGCTCGGCGGCTTCCGGCATTGTCGTGAGCGGGCGGGCCCGGCGCGCGGCAAGCTCGCCCGTGCAACGTTGCACGGGCCCATGGAACGCATTCCATGGCGGCGTTCCAACACGCTTGCATGATGCGGCGAGGGCCATCCACCACCGATCTTGATGGCTGCCGACGTCGCCGAAAGGGAGGGCGAACATGGACCTGATCGTCACGCCGGCCATGGGCCGCCGCCGCTTCCTCGTCGGCGGGATCGCCGCCGCGGGCGGGTTCGTCCTGCCGGCGGGCGCGCGGGCGCAAGGCGGGCTCGTCGCGACGCCGCGGCAGTCGATGGGGCCGTTCTACCCGGTGAAGTTCCCTCCCGACGTCGACGGCGACCTCGTGGTGCTGCGCGGCAGCGCCGCGAAGGCCGAGGGCGTCGTGACCCACGTCATGGGCCGGGTGCTCGGTCTCGACGGCAGGCCGGTTCCGGGCGCGAGCGTCGAGATCTGGCAGTGCGACGCCCGCGGACGCTACCTCCACCCGGACGACACCGGCCCGCGCGACGCCGCCTTCCAGGGCTACGGCCGGGTCGTCTCAGGGCCGGACGGCGCCTACCGCTTCCGCACCATCCGCCCGGTGCCCTATCCGGGGCGCACGCCGCACATCCACTTCGCCGTCGAGGCGCCCGGCCGGCGCGGGCTCGTGACCCAGATGTACGTCGCGGGCGAGCCCGGAAACGAGCGCGACGGGCTCTACCGCTCGATCCGCGACCCGCGCCAGCGCGCCGCCGTGACGGTGCGCCTCGATCCGGCGAACGGCCTCGAGGACGGGGCGCTCGCGGGCGCCTTCGACCTCGTGCTCGCCTGAGCCGGTTTTCGCCCGGCATGGTTGACGCCGGCGGGCCGTCGCGGAGGCGGCGTAACCTCCGGTTTACGCTTCCTGCCGATTCCGGCGCCGGAACGGCCGAAGCCCCGCGCCCGAGCCGCGATTCGATGGCAGGGTGATCCCGACGGCCGCGCCCGGGCGGCCCTTCGGAACCGTCAGGCCGGCGTTCGATGGCCCAATCCCCCGCCGATCCCCTTGCGCTCCCGGCGGCGCCGGAGCCGTCCGTCCGGCCGCGCAAGCGCCCGCCGCTGTTCCGGCTGCGGACCGCGCTCGGCGCGGCGGCGGCCGTCCTCTGCCTCGCGCTCCTCGCCCGGGAGGGCGGCCCGGAGGAAGCGCCCGCGCCGCGGCGGGTCGCGCCCGCGGTCCTCGTCGCGCCGCCAGCCCAATGGCAGCCGCTCCCGGATGCGAAGCCGCGCTTTACCGTCGATGCCCCCGAGCTCAAGGCCCTGCCCCGCGGCTTCGGGGCGCGGCTGCGGGCCGGCGGCGGGCGCGAGGACAAGATCGTCCACGGGACGTTCGAGAGCGAGGACGCCTATCTGCGTCTCGCCGTGTTCCGCGGGCCTGCCGAGGCGGAAAGGAGCTTCTTCATCGATCTCGCCCGCCGGGCCGGCGAGGCCGGCCTCGGGATCCTGCGCACGGGGCGCCCTTCGAGCATCGCGACGAAGCTCGGGACGCTGGAGACGACGGAGGCGGTGCTGGCCGACGCCTTCGCGCGCCCGTGCCGGGCCTTCCGGCTGCGGCACGAGGCCGGCCTCTCGCTCCACGGCTGGCACTGCGCCGCAGGCGGCCCCACCGTGGGCGAGGCGCCGGCGCCCGCCGAGACCGCGTGCCTCATCGACCGGATCGCCCTCCTGCCCGCGGCCGAGGACGCGGATCTCAGGGCCCTCTTCGGGCAAGCCGAGAAGCGCCGGGAGAGCTGCCCGCCGCGCCCTCAGGAGGCGAAGCGCCGGAGTTCCTGACCGGCGCGCGGGCCGTTTACCGCTCCGGAACTTTTAATCGGGCGGCGCCTTTCCTTCCCGTGAAACGTGCTAGCTTGGCCGCACTCGATCCATGAGGTTTCCCATGCGCCGTCTCGCCGCCTTCGCCGCTCTCGGTCTCGCCGCCCTCTCGGCCATGCCCGCCGAGGCGCAGACCCGGACGCTCCGCCGCAACGGCGAGGGGCTGATCCTCAACGTCCGCCCGCGCAGCTACCTCGACGCCGGCAACGTCGTGCCGGTCGGCTCGATGAACTACCCGACGAGCGGCCACGGCCAGACCGTCTCCTACCTCAACCTGCCGCCCTACGTCGGCCAGCGCGAGCGCTTCGGCGCGAGCGTGCTGCCCGACCCTGTGTCGAACGGCCCCTATCCGGGGCCGAACAGCCGCAACCCGTTCAGCGGCATCGGCTACTGAGGACTTCACCTCTCCCCCGCTCGCCGCAGGGAGAGGGTTTCACGGCGGGCCGGAAAGCGGTCAGACGCAGCAGGCGTGCTTCGGCGCGAGGCGCGGTCCGGTCACGGCAGCCGGGCGAGGCCGATCGCGGCGCTCCACCCGTCGAACGGACAGGACCTTGGACGGATCCTTGTGCAGGGGCTCGAGCAGCGCGCCCTCGACGTCGGCCCGCAGAAGGCCGATGTCTTTGAGCGAGCGGTCGTCGAGGTCGGCGAGACGCAGGACCTCGCGCCGGTGCCGCAGGGCCTTCAGCACCGCCCCCGACTGCCGCACGATCCCCAGCGCCGCGCGGAGCAGCCCCATCCCGGCGTCGACGGGAGTGTATGGGAAAATCTTGACAGACATGGCGGTCTCCTGTAAGATCGCAAGTGACGGAAGCAGAGGCTCCGATCAGCATTTTTTCGACAATTCAGGTGTAATCCGCCAAAGTGCATGACAAAAGCGAATGATTGAGATATGACATATCACGCACATTGATATTGAGTCTGCGCCATGCACCTCCTCGACATCGACCAGCTCCGCACCTTCGTGGCGATCGCCGACACCGGGTCGTTCACCCGCGCCGCGGACGTGGTGCACAAGACGCAGAGCGCCGTCTCGATGCAGATGAAGCGCCTCGAGGAGCGCATCGGCCGCGCCGTCTTCGAGCGCGACGGGCGCGCCTCGCGCCTGACGGAAGATGGCGAGCGCCTCCTCGACTACGCGCGCCGCATCGTGCGCCTCAACTCGGAGTGCGTCGCCTCCTTCGACGAGGCCGACCTCGTCGGCCGCGTCCGCCTCGGCCTCCCCGACGACTACGCCGAGTGCTACCTCCCCGAGATCCTCGCGCGCTTCTCGCGCCAGAACCCCCGCGCCGAGGTCACGGTCTCCTGCGAGCCGACCCCGAACCTCATCGAGCGCGTCCACGCCGGCGACCTCGACCTCGCGATCATTACCCACGTCGACCGCCGCGGCCCCTCCGAGATCGTGCGCCTCGAGCAGCTCCTGTGGGTGACCTCCGCCCGCCACGCCGTGCACGAGGAGACGCCCGTGCCCCTGGCGCTTGGCCGCCCGACCTGCGACTGGCGCCAGAGCGCCACCGAGGCCCTCGAGGGCATCGGCCGCGCCTTCCGGGTGCTGTTCGTGAGCTGGCACTCGACCGCGGTCGGCGCCGCCGTCAACGCCGGACTCGCGGTCTCGGTCCTGCCCGAGAGCGCCGTGCGCTCCGGCATGCGCATCCTCGGCCCCTCCGACGGCTTCCCGGCCCTGCCCTCGTGCAAGATCGGCCTCGTCCGCAGCCGCCGCGAGGAGAATCCCCTGGCCGACGCGCTTGCCCTCCAGATCCGCCAGAGCCTCGACAACCTCGGCTCCGCCCGCCCCGCCCCGATGGCCGAGGCGGCGGAGTAGGGCCGGCTCCGCCGGGGCGGGCCATCACGGCCGGTGATGGAAGGCCCTTGAAGCCCACGCGCCGGTGATGTCCGGCCCGTCATCGCATCCGGTGATGGATCGCGCCCGCGCCATCGTGCACGCGTGATGGAACGCCGCCCGTGGAACGCGTTCCATGGCCCGTGGAACGTTGCACGAACGAGTGAAGGCGCCGGCCGGCGCGTGCTCCCTCCCCTTGCGGGGAGGGCCG
>DASVVU010000101.1:0-8981 GCA_036386395.1 Beijerinckiaceae bacterium
GTCGCAGATCCTCAACCTCCTCCTCGATCTGCGCCGCGAGCTCAACCTCACCTACGTCTTCATCAGCCACAACCTCGCCGTCGTCGAGCACATCGCGACCCGCGTCGCCGTCATGTACCTCGGCCGCATCGTCGAGGAGGCCGAGACCGCGGCCCTGTTCGCGCGGCCGGTCCACCCCTACACCCGGGCGCTTCTGCAGTCGGTGCTGACCCCCGAGCCCGGCCTCGGCATCCCGGAGACGGGCCTCGGCCTCGCCTTCCCGGACCCGCTCAACCCGCCCCCCGGCTGCCCCTTCCATCCCCGCTGTCCCGATGCGGTCGGGATCTGCCGTATTCAGATGCCGCCGCTCGTCCCGACGGGCGGAGGCGTCGCCGCCTGCCACGTCCACGCCCCATTGCCAGGAGCCAAAGCCGCATGAGCCGCGAAGCCGCCGTCAGCCGAGCCCAGGAGTATTTCGACTCCGGCGCCTTCAAGGGCGACCTCGCCCGCCGGGTCGCTATGCCGACCGAGAGCCAGAACCCGGAGCGCGCGCCCGTCCTCGTCGAGTATCTCGAGACCGAGATGAAGCCGGCCCTCGAGGCCCTCGGCTTCACGACGGCGGTCCTGCACGAGGGCAAATGGCCCTTTCTCTTCGCCGAGCGGCGCGAGGACGAGTCGCTCCCGACGGTGTTCGGCTACGGCCACGGCGACGTCATCCGCGGCCTCGACGACGGCTGGGAGGCGGGGCTTTCGCCCTGGACGCTGACCGAGCGCGGCGACCGCTGGTACGGGCGCGGCGTCGTCGACAACAAGGGCCAGCACGCCATCAACATCGGGGCGCTCAAGGCCGTGCTGGAGACCCGCGGAAAGCTCGGCTTCAACGCCAAGTACCTCATCGAGATGGGCGAGGAGATGGGCTCGCCCGGCCTGCGGGAACTCTGCACGCGGGAGAAGGAGCTCTTTCGCGCCGACGTGCTCGTCGGCTCCGACGGGCCGCGCCTCACGGCGGAGCGCCCGACGGTGTTCCTCGGCTCCCGCGGCGGCGTCACCTTCGACATGTGGATCGACGCCCGCGCGGGCGGCCACCACTCGGGCAACTGGGGCGGGCTCCTCTCCGACCCGGCGATCCAGCTCGCCCACGCCATCGCGTCCATCGCCGGGCCGACGGGGCAGATCCGCATCCCCGAATGGGTCCCGGACGGCATCCCCGAGAACGTGCGCCGCGTCCTCGCCGACTGCGAGGTCGAGAGCGGCGGCGACAACGGCCCGGACATCGACCCGAACTGGGGCGAGCCGGGCCTGACGGCGGCGGAAAAAGTGTTCGGCTGGTGCTCGTTCACGGTGCTGGCCTGCGAGGCCGGGAACCCGCGCACGCCCGTCAACGCCGTCCCGCCCCGGGCCTGGGCGCGCTGCCAGCTCCGCTTCGTCGTCGGCATCGACTGGGAGAACGCCCTTCCGGCGCTGCGCCGCCACCTCGACCGGCACGGCTTCCCGATGGTCGAGATCGCGAAGTCCCGCGACGAGGTCTTCCATGCCACCCGCCTCGACCCCGACCACCCGTGGGTGCGGTGGGCCGTCGCCTCCATCGCCCGCACCACGAACAAGAAGCCGGCGATCCTGCCGAACCTCGGCGGCTCGCTCCCGAACGACATCTTCTCGGAACTCCTGGAGCTTCCGACCGTGTGGGTGCCGCACTCCTATCCGGCGTGCTCGCAGCATGCCCCGAACGAGCACCTGCCCGTTGCCATCGCCCGCGAGGGCCTCGGCCTCATGGCCGGCCTGTACTGGGACCTCGGGGAACCGGGGACGCCTCCCAGGGCTTGAGGCGTCATGCGGGACGGCTGGGCTCTCTTCCTCGATTTCGACGGCACCCTCGTCGAGATCGCCGACCGGCCCGAAGCCGTCGTCGTCGAGCCCGGCTTGCCCGGCACCCTCGCGGCTCTCAAGGACAGCCTCGACGGGGCCCTTGCCCTCGTGTCGGGGCGCCCCATCGCTTCCCTCGACGGGTTCCTCGTCCCCTACTGCTTCGACGCCGCCGGCCTGCACGGGGTCGAGCACCGCCTGCGGGGAGAACTTTTCCCCTGCCGGCCCGAGGCCCATCCGACGCTCCGCGAGGCCGTCGCGGAGCTGCCCAACCGCCTGCCCCAGCACCCCGGCATCCTGATCGAGGACAAGGGCTGCTCCGTGGGCGTCCACTGGCGCCTCGCACCCGAGCTCGACACCGAGGTCCTGGAGGTCGTCGAAGAACTCACGGCGGCCCTCGGACCGGACTACCGCCTCCAGGCCGGCAAGGCGGTCGCCGAGATCCTGCCGGCCCGCGCCGCCAAGGGCCCGGCCATCGCCCGGTTCCTGACCGAGACGCCGTTCCGGGGCCGCCGTGCGGTCTTCTGCGGCGACGACCTCACCGACGAGCACGGCTTCAACACCGTGAACGCTCTCGGCGGCGTTACGGTCCGGGTCGGGCCCGGCCCGACCGCCGCGCAGCGGCGAGTCGAGACGCCGGCAGCGCTTCGGCTTATCCTTGCCGAATGGGCGCGGCGGGGCCGCGTCGACCTCGATATGATCGGCTCCGCCTGAGATTCGCGAGCGGCCGAAGACGATGACCGTTGCTGCGAGCTATCCCCTCCTCGTCGGCGACGTCGGCGGGACGAACGCCCGCTTCGGCTTGATCGAGCGGCCGGGCGGCGCGCTCGCCCTCCTGCCGCGGACCCGCACAAGCGAGCATTCCGGCCTGATCGCCGCGATCCGGGCGACCCTCGACGGCGGCGCGGGCCTGCCGAGGCCTCGCGCGGCGCTGCTCGCTCTCGCGGCGCAGGTCGAGGGGCCGGTGGTGGACATGACCAACGCCGGGTGGATGGTGGACGCGGGCGAGATCGGGGCCGCGTTCGGCCTCGACTCGGTGAGGCTCGTCAACGACTTCGTGCCGGTGGCCGCGGTGCTTTCCGTGCTCGGCCGGAAGGAGGGAGACCTCCTGCGCCTCGGGCCCGATTGCCCTGCGGGCGCCGGAGCGCGGCTCGTGGTCGGGCCCGGCACGGGCCTCGGCGCCGCGGCGCTGCTGCCCGTCGACCGACGATGGGCGATCCACTCGACCGAGGCCGGCCACACCGACTTCGGCCCAGCCCACGCGGACGAGGCGCAGCTGTGGCCTCTCATCGAGCGGGTACGGGACCGGATGACCGCCGAGGCGGTGCTGTCCGGGCCGGGGCTCCTGCGCCTTTACCGGGCGCTGGCACGATTGCGGAACGTCCCTGCGCCTTGCGCAACGCCTGAAGAAGTCTCGGCCGCCGGCCTCGATGGCGGCGACGCCCTCGCTCAAGCGGCCCTGCACCTGTTCGGGCGCCTTCTCGGGCGCTTCGCCGGCGACCTTGCGCTCACCTTCGGGGCAGGCGCCGTCTTCATCGCCGGCGGCATCGGCCCGAAGATCGCGGCGGTGCTGTCGGCCGGCGACTTCCGGGCGGCGTTCGAGCGCAAGGCGCCGTTCGAGCACTGGATGCAGGCGGTCCCGACCTTTCTCATCGCCGACCCCGATCCGGCCCTCACCGGCCTGCGCGCCATCCTCGCCGAGCCGGAGCGCTTTCTGTTCCGGTCTGCGGGTTGGGAGCGGTAGGGGTAAGGCGCTGTCATTCGGGGCGCCGTGAAGCAGCGAGCCCCCTACATCGTCATCCTCGGGCGGAGCGCGAAGCGCGCAGACCCGAGGACCTCCCTCCACAGAAGGCGCTTCCCACGAGGTCCTCGGGTCTCGCTTCGCTCGCCCGAGGATGACGACGCTGGGGAATGACGGCGCCTTGCGCAGGCCGCCCATTCCGGCTTTATCGCGGCCTCCCTTCCAAGCGCCGGTGCAGGATGCTCCCCCCGAAATCCGACCTCACGATCTGCTTCGCCCACTCGGCCTATCAACTGGCGGAGGAGTTCCGCTCCCGCGGCGAGACCGCGAACCACTTCACCGCGCGCACCGTCGACGAGCTGCGCGAGCGGATCGGCGAGGCCGACGTGGTGGTGGTCTCGGGCTTCTGGCGCAACGAGTTCTTGAGCCACGCCCCGAAGCTGCGCTTCATCCAATCGGTCAGCGCCGGCACGGACCAGTACGACAAGGCGCTCCTGGCCCGGAAGGGCGTGCGCTTGGCCAGCGCACAGGGGGCGAACGAGCGCGCCGTCGCCGAGCACGCGATGTCGCTCATCCTGGCGCTCACGCGCCAGCTGCACCTCGCCCGCGACAACCAGCGCAAAGGGGCCTGGCGCGGCATGATCGGCGACCCGAACGCGCGCGAGAAGGAGCTCGGCGGCTCGACCCTCGTGGTCTACGGCCTTGGGCGCATCGGCGCGCGGCTCGCCGCCTTGGGAAAAGCCTTCGGCATGCGGGTGATCGGCGTGAAGCGCAGCCCGCAAGGACCATCCGACCCCGTCGACGCGGTCGTGGCGCCGGACCGTTTCCTCGAGGTGCTGGGCGAGGCCGATTTCGTGGCGCTCACCTGTCCGCTCACCCCCGAGACCGAGGGGCTCATGGGCGAGGCGCAATTCGCGGCCATGAAGCCGTCGGCCTACCTCGTCAACGTGGCGCGGGGCCGGGTCGTGCAGGAGGAGCCGCTGCTCGAGGCGCTCCGCGCGGGCCGCATCGCCGGCGCCGGCCTCGACACCTTCCACGATGAGCCGCTGCCGCCGCACTCGCCGTTCTGGGCCTTCGACAACGTCGTCATCACGCCCCACACGGCGGGCGAGACCCAGCGCTACGAGGCCAACGTCGTCGACCTTCTGGTGGAGAACCTCGCCCGGCTCTATCGCGGCGAGACGGAGCTGAAGAACCAGATCGTCTGATCCACCTCTCCCCGCTTGCGGGGAGAGGCCGACTCGGCGAAGCCGAGCGGGTGAGGGGCCGGGTGAGCGCGGCGCGTGCCCCGGCCCCTCACCCTCGCCCTTCGGGCTCGCTTCGTGCCCTCGGCACGAAGCCTTCTCCCGGCAAGCGGGGAGAGGAGGATTCCCCCGGATAGGCGTGCCGCCCGCCCCTATAGTCCTCGATCTCGCAGCCGCTGTCCGTCCGCCTGAGATACCCCGGCCCGACCGGCGCCTTGCCGTGGCCGCCGGGGATGTCGAGGACGTACTCGGGCTGGCACAGGCCCGAGAGCCGGCCGCGCAGGGCCCGCACGAGGGCCTGCCCCTCGGCGAGGGTCGTGCGCAGATGCGCCGTACCCGGCGCAAGGTCGCCATGGTGGAGGTAGTAAGGCTTCACCCGATTCTCGACGAAGGCGCGCATCAGCGCCCCAAGCGTCTCCGGGTCGTCGTTGACGCCGCGCAGCAGCACCGACTGGCCAAGCAGCGGGATGCCGGCATCGGCGAGGCGGGCGATGGCTGCACAAGCCGCGGGCGTGAACTCGCGCGCGTGGTTCGCGTGCAACGCTAGGTAGGTGGCCTTGCGCGGCGCCTTAAGCGTCCGCACGAGGGCCGGCGTGACACGCTCCGGATCGACCACGGGCACGCGGGTGTGGAAGCGGATCACCTTCACGTGCGCGATCGCGGCGAGGCGACGCACGAGGTCGCGCAGGCGGCGCGGGGAAAGAATCAGCGGGTCGCCGCCGGTGACGATCACCTCCCACACCTCCGGGCGGCTCTCGATGTAGGCGAGAGCGGCGGCGAGCGCTTGCGGCGAGAGCGCGCCGAGGCCCTTCGGCCCGACCATCTCCCGGCGGAAGCAGAAGCGGCAGTAGACCGCGCAGGCGTGCAGGGGCTTGAGCAGCACCCGGTCGGGATAGCGGTGGACGATGCCCTCGACCGGGCTGTGCGCGGCGTCGCCGATCGGGTCCTCGCGCTCGTGCGGACCGCGGTCGAGCTCGCGGGCGTCCGGCACGAACTGCCGCGCGATCGGGTCGTCCGGGTCGGCGGGGTCGATCAGCGCCGCGACGGCGGGCGTGATCGCGACGGCGTAGCGCTCCGCCACCCGCGCGAGTTCGACGAGCCGTCGGGGCCCGACGAGGCCTGCGCCGACGAGGTCGTCAGGGGTGCGCAGGGTCTTCATTCGACATCCACCACCGGGGTCCACACCACCTCCTCGATCCGCGCCGCTCCCACGGTCAGCATGACCAGGCGATCGAAGCCGAGGGCGATGCCGCTCGCCTGAGGCATATGGGACAGCGCCGCCAGAAAATCCTCGTCCACGGGGTAGCGCTCGCCGTAGACGCGCTCCTTCTCCGCCATCTCGGCCTCAAACCGCCGGCGCTGCTCGGCCGGGTCCGTCAGCTCGCCGAAGGCGTTGGCGAGCTCGACACCGCAGACGTAGAGCTCGAAGCGCTCGGCGACGCGTGGGTCGTGCGCCGCGGGCCGCGCGAGCGCCGCCTCGACGGTCGGGTATTCGCAGAGGATCGTGGCGCGGCCGTGCCCGAGGTGCGGCTCGACCCGCTCGGCGAGCACCCGGCTGTAGACGTCGGACCAGGTGTCGTCCGCCGCAACCCGCACGCCCGCCGCCATGGCGGCTTCCGCGAGGGCGTCGCGGTCGGGCTCGGCGCCGGTCCCGAGGGTGCCGAGGAGGTCGATCCCGGCGTAGCGCGCGAAGGCCTCGGCGACTGTCACCCGCTCGGGCTCGGCGAAGGGGTCCGCGGCGCGGCCGCGGTAGCGCATCTCCGTCGCGTCGGCGATCTTAGCGGCAAGGACCAGAAGCTCCGCGCAGTCGCCCATCAGCGCCTCGTAGGGCTCGCCCGCCCGGTACCATTCGAGGAGCGTGAACTCCGGGTGGTGCAGGGCGCTGCGCTCGCGGTTGCGGAAGGCGCGGGCGAAGTCGAAGAGGCGCGCCTCGCCGGCAGCCAGCAGCTTCTTCATGGCGAATTCCGGCGAGGTGTGGAGATAGAGCGGGCGTATACCCCCGCCCGTGCCGCGAAGCTCCGTCGCGAAGGCGTGCAGGTGCGCCTCGTTGCCGGGCGAGACCTGGAGCGCCGCGGCCTCGACCTCCACGAAGCCGCGCTCCTCGAACCAGCGGCGGAACGCCGCCTTGATGCGGTTGCGGACGAGGAGCGCCGGCCGGCGGCCGGCGTGCACGTGCGGCGCCCACCAGGGCGAGGCGTCGGACATCGCAAGATCCAAGGGACGGCCGGCCCGAAGTGGCTGGCGCGGCGCGCCGAGATCGGCTAGGTGCGGCTTAAATCCCGCCGCGGCCGGAAGGGCAAGCCCTCCGGCCAAGCGCGCCGCTTTGTCCGCACCTCAGAACTTCCGAAGAGGCACCCGTGAGAGTCATCGCCAGCTCCGTCCGCAAGGGCAACGTCCTCGAGATCGACGGCCAGCTCTATTCCGTCATCTCGGCCGAGAGCTTCTTCCCGGGCAAGGGCACGCCGACGACCCAGATCGACATGCGCCGCATCTCGGACGGGGTGAAGACCACCCAGCGCTACAAGACCACCGAGCAGGTCGAGCGCGCCTTCGTCGAGGACCGCGAGCACACCTACCTCTACCAGGACGGCGACAACTACGTCTTCATGAACCCGGAGACTTACGACCAGGTCACGGTGTCGGGCGACGTCGTCGGCGATCAGGCGGTCTACCTCCAGGAGGGCATGGCCTGCATGCTGTCGATGTTCGAGGGCAATGCGGTCGCGATCGAGCTGCCGCAGCGCGTCACCCTGGAGGTCATGGAGACCGAGCCGGTGACGAAGGGCCAGACCGCCTCCTCGTCCTACAAGCCGGCCAAGATGTCGAACGGGGTTCGCGTCATGGTCCCGCCGCACATCGGCGCCGGCACCCGCATCGTCGTCATGACCGCCGACGGCAGCTACGTCGAGCGGGCGAAGGACTGATGGGCGCGAACGGCTCCGATGCGATCGCCTCCTGGCTCGCCTCGCAGCGCGAGGCCATGCTGGCGCTCCTCGAGGAGGTCGTAAACGTCGATTCCGGCTCCTACGACAAGGCCGGGGTGGACGCGGTGGGGGAGCGCTTCCGGCGCTTCTTTTCCGAGCACGGCATCGAGACAGCGGTCATTCCGAACGAGGGCTTCGGGGACGCGATCAAAGCGCAGGTGCCGGGCTCGGGCGGGGCGAACCGGCCGATCGTGCTCATGGGCCACCGCGACACGGTCTTTCCCAAGGGCGAGGCGGCACGGCGCCCGTTCCGGATCGCGGACGGGCGCGCCTATGGGCCGGGCGTCGCCGACATGAAGGCCGGGCTCGTCATGAACGCCTTCGTGCTCGCGGCCTACAAGAAGTTCGGCGGCGCGCCGGCGCCGCTGATCGGCCTCATCACCTCGGACGAGGAGATCGGCTCCCCGGCCTGCCGGCCGATCATCGAGGACACGGCCAGGGAAGCGCGGGCGGTGCTCAATTCCGAGCCCGGGCGGCCCTCCGGCAACGTCGTGACCGGCCGCAAGGGCGGCGTGTTCATGCGCATGGAGGTCTTTGGGAAGGCCGCCCACTCCGGCGGCAACTTCGAGCAGGGGGTGAGCGCCATCGGTGAGCTCGCCCACAAGATCGTGGCGCTGCACGCGATCACCGACATCCCGCGCGGCACGACGGTGAACGTCGGGCTGATCGGCGGCGGGCAGTCGGTCAACACGGTCGCGCCGCAGGCCGAGTGCCAGATCGACCTGCGCTACGTCGCGCCGGCCGACCGCGCCGACGCCATGGCCCGCATCGAGGAGATCGTCGCGCGCGCGACGGTGCCGGGAACAACCGCGCGGCTCGAGATCAAGGGCGAGTTCAAGCCCCTCGTGCAGGACGAGGCCTCGAAGGCGCTGTTTACGACCTACCGGGCCGCCATGGGCGAGATCGGGCGGACCGTCGACGGCGAGTTCACCGGCGGCTGCGCCGATTCCGGCTTCACGGCGAGCGTCGGCTGCCCGACGCTCTGCGCCGTCGGCCCGGTCGGCGGCAGGGCGCATTCGCCGGAGGAATACCTCGAGGTCGAGAGCCTCGTGCCGCGCGCCCAGGCCATGGCGCTGACGATCGCGCGCATCGCCTGAGCGGCTACCGCACGGCCCGGGGAAGGTCCTCGAACAGCATCGGCGGCCCGGCCGCGAGCGCCCCCTCGATCTC
>DASVVU010000102.1:0-16856 GCA_036386395.1 Beijerinckiaceae bacterium
GGCTTCCCCCCGAGTCGGCCCTCTCCCTCTAAAGGGGAGAGGGGACAATCTGTGCCCGCTCGGGCCGTGGTTTCACAACCTGATGCATGCGATACCGCATTTTGCGATTCATGGTTGCAATCGCGCGTCTGCCTCCCTTATAAGTTGTTCAGGTTTTGTTCTACAACCTGGACCGCCATGGCCTCCTCGTCCGAAGCGCCCGCTGCCGACCGTGCCGCCGTCGTGGCGCATCTGCGCCGGATTCTGCCGGCCGCCGAGCCGCGCGCCGGCGCCGCCCTCCCCTTCGGCTTGCCGGACGTGGACGCCCATCTGCCGGCGGGCGGTCTCGCCCGCGGGGCGCTGCACGAGGTGACGGCGGCGGAGGCCGCCGCCATGCCGGCGGCCTTCGGCTTCGTGGCGGCCCTCATGGGCCATGCCCTTCGGGCACAGCAGGGGCAGGCACAACCGGAAGGGCGTGAGACCCTCCTCGTCCTCTCCCGCGGCGCCGCCGCTTTCGGGCGGCCTTACGGCCATGGGCTTTCGGCGCTCGGGCTTCCGCCCGGCCGACTCCTTCTCGTCGAGGCGGAGAGCGACGTGCAGGCCCTGTGGGCCGTCGAGGAGGCCTTGCGGCTGCGCGCGGTGACGGCCGTCGCGGGGTGGATCGGCCAAAAGCTCGACCTCAAGGCGAGCCGGCGTCTTCAGGCAGCGGCCGAGGAGTCGGATGCGCTCCTCCTCGTGCTGCGCCCGCCCGGGGCCGAGGAGGCGAACGCGGCGGCGACCCGCTGGCGCATCGGCGCGGCGCCGGCGGCGCGCGACCGCTTCGGCTGCCTGACGCGGTGGCGCTGGAGCCTGTCCCTGGAGCGGTGCCGCAACGGGCGTCCCGGCGCATGGGTGGTGGAGTTGAGCGATGCGCATCGTTTCGGTCTGGCTCGACCGCTGGCCGGTCCGGCGGTTCTTCAAGGCGCAGGACCGGACGCGCTCAGGCGCGCCGGTTGATCCCGAGCGGCCGTTCGTCCTGGCCGTCGAGGCCTCCGGCGGTCCGCGGGTTGCAGGCCTGAACGAGGCGGCGAAGGCCGAGGGTGTCGCCTTGGGCGACGGCATCACCGACGCCCGCGCCAAGGCGCGCGGCCTCCAGGTCCGCGACGCCGATCCGGCCGCCGACGCGGCGGCGCTCGCCCGCCTCTCCTTATGGGCGACGCGCTATTCCCCCTCGGCCGCGCCGTTCGGGCCGGCGGAGGGCGCCGACGGACTCTTCCTCGACGTGGAGGGCGCCGCCCACCTCTTCGGCGGCGGAACTGACTGTGGCGAGGCGGCCCTCGTGCGCGACCTGCGGCGGCGCCTCGCGGCCTTCGGCCTGCCGGCCCGCGTGGCCCTCGCCGGCACGCCCGGCGCGTCCTGGGCGATGGCGCACTTCGGCGACAAGGCCGTCGCGCTCGTCCCGCAGGGCAAGGAGGAGGCGGCGCTCAGGCCCCTTCCCGTCGAGGCCCTGCGGCTCGACGCCGCGACGCGCACCTCGCTCCGCCGCCTCGGCCTGAAGAAAATAGGCGACGTGCTCGACCAGCCCCGCGCGCCGTTGAGCCGGCGCTTCGGGGCGGCGCTCGTCCTGCGCCTCGACCAGGCCCTCGGCCTCAGCGCCGAGCCGATCCGCTGGATCGCACCGCCCCCGGCCTACGGCGCGGCGCGGCAGTTCCTTGATCCGCTCTCGGCGACGGGGGGCATCGTCGGGATCGCCCGGCGCCTGTTCGAGGAGATGGGTCCCGCCCTCGAGCAGGACGGCGTCGGCGCCCGCACCTTGCGCCTCACCCTCTACCGCGTCGACGGCGAGACCTTCTCCGTCGACCTCGGCCTCGCGGCCCCGACCCGCGACCCGTCCTACGTCGAGCGCCTCTTCGCCCTCCGCCTCGAGCGCCTCGCGGGCGCGATCGACCCGGGCTTCGGCTTCGACACGATCCGTCTCGACGCGGTCACGATCGAGTCCCTCCAGCCGCGGCAGGGCACGCTCGCCCCCTCGGGCGAGGAGGCCGGCGCCGACGGGCGCGGGACGGCCCTGATCGACGGCTTCGCGCAACGCCTCGGTCCCGACGGCTTGCGGCAGCTCTGGCCGGCCGCAAGCCACACGCCCGAGCGCGCCTCCGCCGCGCTCGACGCCGCCGCAGGCCGGCCCGAATGGCCCGCCGCCGGCGGAACGCATCACAGCGATGCCGAGACGCATCATCACGGCGGAAATCCCAACGATGCAGCCGATCATCATGACGATGATCATGATGATGCTCCGCCGCGCCCAAGCCTCCTCCTGCCCCGGGCCGAACCTGCCGAGGTCGTGGCGCTCGTGCCCGATGGGCCGCCGCGGCGCTTCCGCTGGCGCGAGGGCGTGCACCGGGTCGTGCATGCGCAGGGGCCGGAGCGGATCGCGCCCGAGTGGTGGCGGCGCGAGGAGCCGCAGCCGACCCGCGACTACTTTTTGGTCGAGGACGAGGGCGGGCGCCGCTTCTGGCTCTTCCGCGAGGGTCTTCTGGGACGCGAGACAGCCGAACCGCGCTGGTTCGTGCACGGCTTCTTCCCGTGAGCACGGCCCATGGATTACGCCGAGCTCGCCGTCACGACCAACTTCTCGTTCCTGCGCGGCGCCTCGCATCCCGGCGAGTACGTCGCGCGAGCCGCCGCGCTCGGCCTGAAAGCCATCGGCATCGCCGACCGCAACACCATGGCAGGCGTCGTGCGCGCCTACGTCGAGGCGAAGGAGCATCCGAATCTAAAACTCCTCGTCGGGGCGCGGCTCGTCACCGAGGGCGGCTTCGAGGCGATCGCCTATCCGACCGACCGCGCGGCCTACGGGCGCCTGTGCCGCCTCCTCAGCACCGGGAATCTTAGGGCCACGAAAGGCGACTGCCACTTTACCTTCGAGGAGCTTTTGGCCGCCGCCGAGGGCCAGGTCCTCATCGCCATGCCGCCGGCGCGACTCACGAAAGCCTTTGCGGCGCGGCTTGCGCGCTTGCGCGAGGCGGCGCCGGGTCGCGCCTATCTCGCCGCCGTCCACCGCTACCGCGCCGACGAGCCGCGCCGCCTGGGGCGCCTCGCGGAGTTGGCCGAGCGGGCCGGCACGCCCCTCGTCGCCGTCGCCGACGCCCTCTACCACGCGCCCGAGCGGCGGCCGCTGCACGACGTCGTCACCTGCATCCGCGAGAAGTGCACGATTGCCGAGGCGGGGCTTCGCCTGGAGAAGAACGCCGAGCGCCACCTCAAAGGCGCCGACGAGATGGCCCGCCTCTTCGCGACCTATCCCGACGCTCTCGCCCGCACCCTCGAGATCGCCGACGCCTGCACCTTCTCGCTCGCCGAGCTGCGCTACGAGTATCCCGACGAGCCGGTGCCACCCGAAAAGACCCCGCAGCGGCACCTCGAGGACCTGACCTGGGAGGGCGCCCGCCGGCGCTACCCGGCGGGCATCCCGGAGAACGTGCGGAAGCTCCTCCTCGAAGAGTTCGCCCTCATCGCCGAGATGGGCTACGCGCCCTACTTCCTCACCGTGCACGACCTCGTGGTCTATGCCCGCGAGCGCGGCATCCTGTGCCAGGGGCGCGGCTCGGCGGCGAACAGCGCCGTGTGCTTCTGCCTCGGCATCACCTCGGTCGACCCGGCGAAGTCGAGTCTTTTGTTCGCCCGCTTCATCTCGAAGGACCGCGACGAGCCGCCGGACATCGACGTCGATTTCGAGCACGAGCGCCGCGAGGAGGTGATCCAGTACCTCTACCGCCGCTACGGCCGCGACCGGGCCGCGATCTGCTCCGCCGTCATCCACTACCGCCCGCGCCTCGCCATCCGCGAGGTCGGCAAGGCGCTCGG
Organism: Beijerinckiaceae bacterium; assembly: GCA_036386395.1. Lineage (GTDB taxonomy): Bacteria > Pseudomonadota > Alphaproteobacteria > Rhizobiales > Beijerinckiaceae > JAJKJG01. Next base: position 3,823 of record DASVVU010000102.1, read on the forward strand.
CCTCACGCCCGATGTCACGGCGGCGCTCGCCGGCACCGCCTGGGGCTACGGCGACGCGTTGCCGGACGAACAGGTGCGGCAGGCCGGGCTCGACCCGGACAACCCCGAGATCCGCCGCGCCGTCGGCCTCGCGAACGAGCTCATCGGCTTCCCGCGGCATCTGACGCAGCACGTCGGCGGCTTCGTGCTGACCCGCTCGCCCCTGATCGAGACCGTGCCGGTCGGCAACGCCGCCATGGAAGACCGCACCTTCATCGAGTGGGACAAGGACGACATCGATGCGCTGGGCATCATGAAGGTCGACGTCCTGGCTCTCGGCATGCTGAGCTGCATCCGCCGAGCCCTCGACCTGCTCAAAATCCACTACCGCCGCGACTTCCCGTCGATCGCCGATCTGCCGCAGGAGGCGCCCGAGGTTTACGACATGCTCTGCCGCGCGGACTCGGTCGGCGTGTTCCAGGTCGAGAGCCGGGCCCAGATGGCGATGCTGCCACGGCTCAAGCCCAAGGAATTCTACGATCTCGTGGTCGAGGTCGCGCTCGTGCGCCCGGGCCCGATCCAGGGCGAGATGGTGCATCCGTACCTGCGCCGCCGCGCGTCCGGCCGTCCCGTCGTCTTCCCGGCCCCCCACCCCGACCACGGCCCGTCGGACGAGCTGGAGGAGGTGCTGAAGAAGACCTACGGCGTGCCGCTGTTCCAGGAGCAGGCGATGCGCATCGCCATGGTGGCGGCGCGCTTCTCGGGCGCCGAGGCCGACCGGCTGCGCCGCGCCATGGGCGCCTTCCGGCACGCCGGCAAGATCCACGAATTGCGCGAGAAGTTCGTCGGCGGGATGGTGCGGCGCGGCTACCCGCGGGACTTCGCCGAGCGCTGCTTCAAGCAGATCGAGGCCTTCTCCACCTACGGCTTCCCTGAGAGCCACGCGGCGAGCTTCGCGCTCCTCGTCTACGCCTCGGCCTGGATCAAGTGCGTCCACCCGGACGTGTTCTGCGCCGCCCTCCTCAACAGCCAGCCCATGGGCTTCTACCAGCCGGCGCAGATCGTCCGCGACGCCCGCGAGCACGGCGTCGAGGTGCGCCCGCCGGACGTGAACCACAGCGACTGGGACTGCACCCTGGAGCCCGCCGCCGAGCCGAGCGATACGCTGCGCTTCGCCGTGCGCCTGGGATTGCGCCAGATCGCGGGCCTGCGGCGGGCCGAGGCCGAGCGCGTGGTCGCCGGCCGCGGGCGCGGCAACGGCTTCCACGGCATCGACCAGGTCGGCGCCATTCACGGCGTCTCGCGCGCGACCCTGGAGCGCCTCGCCGAGGCCGACGCCTTCCGCTCGCTCGGCCTCGACCGGCGCTTGGCCCTGTGGGCCGTGAAGGGCCTCGACGGCGGCTGCTTCGCGGGCGACGGCGAGCAGCCCGACCTCTTCGCCTCCCACCTCGCCGACGGCCTCTTCGCGGAGCCGCCGCCCACGCTTCCGGCGCTATCCCTCTCCGAGCACGTCGCCGAGGACTACGTCACCACCGGCCTGTCGCTCAAGGCGCACCCTTCAGCCTTCTTCCGCCCCATGCTGCGGGCGCTCGGCGCCCAGCCTGCCGCCGCCCGGCACGACCCGTCGTTTTGCGCCGACGCCTCCGCGACCGTCGCCGGCCTCGTCCTCATCCGCCAGCGCCCCTCGACGGCGAAGGGCGTCGTGTTCCTCACCCTCGAAGACGAGACCGGCTCCATCAACGTCATCGTCCGCCCCGACGTCTTCGAGCGGAGCCGCCGCGTGGCCATGACGGCCCGCTTCCTCGCCGTGCGCGGCCGCGTGCAGCGCCAGGGGTTAGTGGTGCACGTGGTGGCCGAGTCGTTCTTCGACCTCACGCCGGAGCTGCGGCGCCTGCGCAAAGGGTTCGAGCTGCCGCCGGAGCGGCCATTTGTCGACGAAGGTTCGGTCCGCGAGCTCGTCAAGAGCCGCGACTTTCATTGAGCGTGGGCGACGAGCGCGCTTTCGAATGCGGCGGCCTCGACGCACGGCCGCGAACCTTTCCGGGCTTCGAGCCGCTTCTCCACGCGCCACAGGCCGTCGCCGTTTCCACCGGGAACGACCATGAAGCCGAGCTGCCGCGCCAGGCGGTGCATCGGCCGGTTCGACGGAAGCACCTCGCCGAAGAAGCGCGCGATCCCCTCGGCCGCGGCGCGGCATTCGAGGCGCGCCAGAAGGAAGCGGCCGATGCCGCGGCCCTGCCAGCCGTCGGCGACCGCGACGGCGAACTCGGCCGTGCCCGGCTCGCAGACCACGTAGCGCGCCTCGCCGATCACGACCTCCTCGCCGTCGACCAGCACCGAGGCGAGGAGCGCGAGGTGGTCGTGGTAGTCGATGCTGGTGAAGTGGTCGAGGAGGCTCGCCGGCAGCTCGTGCAGGGTGCGGAAGAAGCGGTTGCGGCGCGATTCGGCCGAGAGGCCGCGCACGAAATCCTGCATCGGCTCAGCGTCCTGCGGCAGGACCGGGCGGATCACGATGCGCTCGCCCGCGCTGCCGCGGACGATATCGATCAGCTCCGCCGGATAGCGATGGATGGTGTAGGGCATGGCTTGCTCCTTGCCGACGGCGACTTCTTTACGCGAGAGCGCCCGGCCCGACTTGGAGATGCCTTTCAGAGCACTGGAGAATTCCCTGAGCTTTTCCCGTCGTCCGACGAATTGGTCGGAATAGGCACACGCTTATCTGTGCATGTACACTAAACTTGTGCGCCGAGCCGCGGCAGCGGCGCAGAGGCGCCCTGCGTTCAGCGCAGGTGCGCGTTCAGAAAGGCGATCGTCCGCTCGCGCGCCTGCGCGAGGGATGCCCGCTCCGTCACGCCTTGCCGAAGTCGTAGAGCGTCACCGGGTTGTCGACGAGAATGCGGTTGCGGGTCGCCTCGTCCGGCACCCACTCCGTGAGGAGGTCGAACAGGATCGCGTCGTCGGGCTTGTCCTTCTCGGTCGGGTGCGGCCAGTCGCTCGCCCACACCATGCGCTGCGGCGCGACCTTGGCGAAGGCCTGCGCGAGCTTCGTCGAGTCGGCGTAGGTCGGCGGGCCGACCTTGGTGTCCATGTAGGCGCCGGAGAGCTTCACCCAGGTCCGCCCCTTGTCGATGAGCTTGCCGATGACCGCATAGGCCGGGTGGGCCGTGCCGGCGTCCTTTGGGATGCGGCCCATGTGGTCGAACACGATCGGCGAGGGCAGCCGGTTCAACAGATCCTCGATCTTGACGATCTGGTCGCCGAGCATGTGGATCTGCACGTGCCAGCCGAGGTCGGCGACCCGCTTCGACAGGGGCTCGAGCATCTCGACCGTCGTGGCGCCGGCCTGCACGAGGTTGAAGCGGATGCCGCGGATGCCGAGGCCGTGCAGGCGCTTGAGCTCGTCGTCGGTGACGCTCGTGTCGACCACCGCGACGCCGCGCGCCGTCGGGCCGAGCTTCGCCATGCCGTCGAGGGTGCAGCCGTTGTCGGTGCCGTAGGTCGAGGGCTGCACGACGACGTTGCGGGTCGTGCCGATGCGCTTCTGCAGGAGACGGTAGTCGTCGGCCTTGGCGTCCGCCGGCTTCAGGGTCGCGCTCGGCGCGATCGGGAAGCGGCTGTCGTAAATGTGCATGTGACAGTCGCAGGCGTTCGCCGGCGCCTTCAGCTTCGGCGCCTCCGTTCCGGCCGACCACGGCACCTGATGCTGGGCGCGCGCCCGCGGGACGCCGATTACGCCGGCGCCGAGCGCCGCCATCCCCTGCAACACCGTCCGGCGCTTGATACCCTCGCTCATGATGGCCTCCCTTCATGCTTCGCCCGCATCCGGCAATGCCGCGCGGGTGCTCAGCTTAGCATGGAAGCGGCCTTGACCTGAGAGCCGCGCGTTAGCATGCACGAAAAGAGCGGAGCAAAGGCGCATGGAAGCCCTGTTCATCGGCCAAGCCTATATCGACGTGACGTTCCTGACCGACGAGATCCCGACCGGGGACGAGAAGGCCGTGGCCGAGGACTACGCGATCTCGTTCGGCGGCAACGCGGTGACGGCGGCCTTCGCCTGCGCCAAGCTCGGCATCGCGCCGGACCTCCTCGCCCAGGTCGCCGACGACTGGCTCGGGCGCATGTTCATCGACATGGCGGCGAAGTACGGCATCTCGGTGCACCACCGGAAGGTGCGCGAGTCGTCCCTCTCCTTCATCATGCCGCACCACGGCAAGCGCGCCATCGTGCGCTGCCGCGACGACCATTACCTGCATCCCTTCCCGCCGCTCTACCTCGACGGCTGCCGGGCGCTGCACCTCGACGGCCACCAGCCGGACGCCGCGATCCACTACGCGAAGGCCTGCCGCGAGGCCGGCATCCTCACGTCGCTTGACGGCGGCGGGCTTCGCGCCAACACGCACGAGCTCCTCGGCTTCGTCGACGTGGCGGTCGTGGCCGAGCGCCTGTGCGAGCAGATGAGCCTCTCGCGCGCCGAGATGCTGTCGTACCTGAGAAACCGGGGCTGCCGGGTCGGCGGCATTACCCTCGGCGAGCGCGGGATGGTGTGGTTCGACGAGGACGGGAACGACCGCTTCCTGCCGGCCCTCGACGTGCCCGAGGAGCTCGTGGTCGATACCAACGGCGCCGGCGACATCTTCCACGGGGCCTATGTGTATTCGGCCATGGCACGGCCGGGCGCGCCATGGGAGGAGCACTTCGCCTTCGCCCGCGCCGCCTCGGCGCACTCGATCCAGTGTCTCGGTAACGAGGCGAGCCTGCCGGCGCTCGCCGACATTGCCGAGGTCCAGAGCCGCTTCGGGGAGAAGGCCGGGCCGGCGCCGGCCGAGCCCGCGCAGGCGGGCGCCGCTTAAGCCCGTGATCCGGATCGGTACCGCCGGCTGGACCGTCCCGAAGGCCGTAGCCGGACAATTCCCCGGCGAGGGCGGCCACCTCGCCCGCTATGCCGGGCGCTTCGACGCGGTCGAGATCAACTCCTCCTTCTACCGACCACACCGGCCCGCGACTTATGCCCGCTGGGCCGAATGCGTACCCCGAGGATTCCGGTTCGCCGTGAAGGTGCCGCGGCTCGTCACGCACGAACTGAGGCTCGTCGATGCGGCCGCCCCGTTCGAAAGCTTCCTGTTCGAGATCACGCCCCTCGGCCAGAAGCTCGGGCCGCTCCTCGTGCAGCTCCCGCCGAGCCTCGCCTACGACGAGGCCGTAGCAGAGGCGTTCTTTGCCATGCTGCGGGCGCGCTTCAAAGGACTCATCGCGTTCGAGCCGCGGCACGCAAGCTGGTTCAAGGCCCAGGCAGAAGCGCTGCTCGTCCGCCACGCCGTCGCGCGGGTCGCGGCCGATCCGGCGCGGGCGCCGGGCGCGGGCGAGCCCGCGGGATGGCCGGGCCTGATCTACGTGCGCCTGCACGGCTCGCCGCAAATCTATTTTTCAGCCTACGAACCGGCGTACCTCGACGCGCTGTCGGGCACGCTCGTAGCCCATGCCGCGAGCAGCGCCGAGGTCTGGTGCATCTTCGACAATACCGCCCACGGCTTCGCCGCGCCGAACGCGCTCGCGGTGCTTGCGGCGCTCAGGTCTTGAGCGACCGTCTTTCGGTGGAGGTCGGCGCGCTTCATGGCAATACTCCGTCGGATTCGATGGGAGAGGAAGAGGATCGGCCGACGTGCGCGCGCATTGCCGGTTCGGCAGGCGCCGTTTCGGGGGCGCCCGCCGAGCCGAGATAAGCCTCCTCGACCGCACGGTCGTCGATCAGCCGGCCCGCCGGCCCGGAGCGCTTCACGACGCCGCCTTCGATAAGGCAGCCCTCGTCAGCGATCGCGAGCGCCTGGCCGGCCATCTGGTCCACGACGACGAGCGTCAACCCCTCGTCCCGAAGCGCGGCCAGAGAAGCGTAGAGCTCCTCGACGATGAGGGGGGCGAGGCCGAGGGAGGGCTCATCGAGCATCAGTACCTTCGGACTAGCGAGGAGCCCGCGGGCGATCGCCAGCATCTGCTGCTCGCCGCCGGACAGGAGCCCGGCGCGCCGGTCGAGCCGCTCGCGCAAGCGCGGGAAGCGGTCGAGCATCGCGGCGACGCGGCGGTCGAGGTCCGGCCCTGGCTGCGTGAAGGCGCCGAGGCGCAGGTTGTCGCGCACGCTGAGCTCGGGGAAGACCTGCCGCCCCTCGGGCACGAGGACGAGTCCGGCGCGCACGCGCCTGTGCGCCGGCGAGCCTGAGACGGGGCGGCCGGCAAGGCGCACGTCGCCCGCGACGGCCGGGGGCGCAAGGCCGGCGAGCGCGCGCATCAGGGTCGTCTTGCCGGCGCCGTTCGGGCCGAGCACGGCGAGCGGCCGGCCCTCGCGCACGGCAAGGTCGACGCCGCGCAGCACGGCGACGCCGCCATAGCCGGCGCAGAGCCCCGCCGCCTCGAGGACCGGCGCGCCGGCGGGCCGCTCTGTCTCCTGGCGCGGCGCCTCCGCGCGGTCGCGCGGCGCCGGTCCGCCGGCGCCGAGATAGGCCTCGCGCACGGCCGGATCGGCACGCACCGCCTCCGGTAGGCCGGCGGCGATCGGCCGGCCGGCGTCGAGCACCACGACGTGGTCGGAGACGCCCATGACGAGACCCATGTCGTGCTCGACCAGGACCACGGCGACGCCGAGATCCGCGACGGCGCGCAGGGTCCCGGCGAGGCGCTGCTTGTCGGCGAGGGCAAGGCCGGCCGCCGGCTCGTCGAGGAGCAGCACCCGCGGCTTCAACGCGAGCGCCCGGGCGATCTCGACGAGGCGCTTCTCGCCGTGCGGCAGCGCCGCGCTCGGCCCGTCCGCATGGCGGGCGCCGACGAAGGCGAGGAGGGCGCGGGACAGCTCCTCGAGGCCGCGGTCGCGGCGGCGGTCGCCGAGCGCCGCGAAGGGGCTGCCGAGCCGGCCGGCGCGGGCGCCGAGCATGACGTTCTCAAGCGGCGACAGGGCCCCGAACAGCTGCGTCGTCTGGAAGGTGCGGGCGACCCCGAGCCGCGCGAGGCGGTGCGAAGGGAGCCCGACGAGGGCCGTCCCGTCGAGGACGATCCGCCCGGCCTCCGGACGGTAGAAGCCGGAGAGGAGGTTGAGGGCCGTAGTCTTGCCGGCGCCGTTCGGACCGATCAGGCTCGTGATCCGCCCGGCCTCGGCCGTGAAGGAGAGGCCCTCGACCGCGCGCACGCCGCCGAAGGCGATCGCGAGGTCCTCCACCGTGAGGCCGCCCCCCGCCCAGGGGCGCTGGAACTCCCGGGCGAGGTCGAGGCCGACCGAGGAGGACAGGGGGGCTTCGCGGCTCCGGCTGAGCCGCTTCGTCCACGGCTCGACCGCGCCTACGAGCCCGAGGGGGGCAAGGCGGAGCACGGCGAGCATCAAGGCGCCGAAGGCGAGGAGGCGGTACTCGGCGAGGGCCGACACGAGCTCGGGCAGGAGCACCACCACGAGGGCGCCGGCGACGGGCCCGAGCGCCGTGCCGGCGCCGCCGACGAGCACGGCGAGGACGAGCAGGATCGACTGCACGAAGGGGAAGGAGCTCGGGCTGACGTAGCCGTTGAGCGGCGCGAACAGGGCGCCGGCGAGCGCCGCGGCGGCGGCCGAGAGGACGAAGGCGGCGGTCCTCACCCGCACGAGGTCGATGCCGACGGAGCCCGCCGCGACCTCCGAGTCCCTGGCGGCCCGCATGGCGTAGCCCCAGCCGCTCGCGGCAAGCCGGCGGTAGGCGAGGAGGGCGAGGCCGACGAGGAGGACGCCGACCACGGCGAGGCCGCGCTCGCCGAGCTTCTCGCCGAGGAGGGTCGCGCCGCGGCTCAGGATCAGGCCGTTGCCGCCGCCGGTGAGGTCGCGCCACTCGACGGCGCCGTGCTCGACGATGAAGCCGAAGGCGATCGTCACCATGGCGAGGTAGGGCCCGCGCACCCGAAGCGCCGGCATGGCGAGGACGGCGCCGACGGCGGCGGCGACGAGGCCCGCCGCCGGCATCGCGGCGAAGAACGGCCAGCCCGCCCGCTCCATCAGGATCGCGGTCGCGTAGGCGCCGATCGCCATGAAACCGACGTGGCCGAAAGAGATCTGCCCGGCGAGGCCCATGAGGATGTTGAGGCCGATCGCCGCGAGGGCCGTGAGCGCCACGGTCGCGAGGAGGAAGACGCCGTAGCTGTCGGCCGTCGCCGCATAGGCGAGGCCGGCGACGACGAGGCCCAGGTCGGCCGCGAGAGGCCCAAGCCTCATACCTTCCTCATGCCTTCCTATGCCTTCCTCATACCTTCTTGACCCCGGCACGCCCGAGGAGGCCGTTCGGCAGGACGACGAGGATCAGGATGATCGCCGCGAACGTCAGGATCTGCGTGTAGACCGAGCCCATCAGGGCCGTGACCAGGGCCTCGACGAGGCCGAGGCACAGGCCCGCCAGCATCACGCCCCAGGCGCTGCCAAGGCCGCCGATGATCGCCGCCGCGAAGGCCTTGAGGCCGAACATCGTCCCCATCTCGGAGGAGACGTTGAGGAGGGGCGCGACGAGGAGGCCGGCGATGCCGGCGAGCACGGCCGAGGCCGCGTAGCTCGCGGCGACCGCCGTGCGCACGTCGATGCCCATGAGCCGCGCCGCGTCGGCGTTCTGCACCACCGCCAGCATGGCGACGCCGGCCCTGGTGCGGCGCAGGAACAGATGGAGCGCCGCCGCGAGGCCGAAGCCGACGACCGGTATGACGAGCTGCAGCGGATAGACGCCGGCGCCCTCGGCGAGGCGGACCGGCGCCGCCGCGAGGGCCGAGGGGAAGCCGCGCGGCTCCTTGCCGAAGGTGAACAGGACGAGGTTGTCGACAACGATGCCGACCGCGACGGTCGCCATGAGCCAGGCGTCGGAGCCCCGCGCCGCGAAGGGCCTCACCGCGAAGCGCTCGACGGCAAGGCCGTAGAGCCCGCACAGGAGCAGCACGAGGGGCACGCCGGCGGGCGCCGGGAAGCCCCACAGCACCATCAGGAAGTAGCCGAGCACCGCCCCGAGGGTCATCGAGCTGCCCTGCGAGAAGTTCACGGTGCCGGACACCGCGTAGGTCGCGTGGAAGCCGAGGGCCAGGAGCCCGTACATGCTCCCGAGGGCGAGCCCGCTGACGAGCGCCGACAGGAGCGGCATGGCGCTTTCGAGACAGCGCGCGGCGGCCGTCAGTTCGTCGCCACCGGCAGGATCTGATTGTCCTCGAAGCGGGTCCAGATGTAGTCGGCCTCGGAGAGGGCCTCATGCTGCCCCGGCGCGAAGGGCTTCTCGTAGGTCTTGATCAGCCCCTCGTAGCGGTCGATACGGTAGAAGGCGTCGCGGACCGCTTCCCCCTTGGTGCTCCCCGCCTTCGCAATCGCAAGCGCCGCGAGGTGCATGGCGTCGTAGGCGTTGGCGACGCCGACCGCGGGCGTCACGTCGCCCGGGCTCTTCACGTCCGGGTACTTCGCCTTGAGCGCGGCGAGCACCCGCTCGCCCACGGGCGAGAGTTTGCCGAAGAAGCTGTAGGTCTGGACGAACACCACGTCGCGGGCGCTCGGGCCCGCAAGCTCCGTGAAGCGCCCGCCGGCCGGCCCCCAGTGGGACACCACCGGCACCTTCCAGCCCATGCGGTCGAGGGACTTCACCACCTGCGCCGACGGCCCGACGTTGCCGACGAGGAACAGCACGTCGGCGCCGCCCTGCTTGAGACGCGTGAGCTGCGGCACGACGTCGACGTCGTTGCCCTCGAACTTCTCGATCCCGGCCGGCTGGATGCCGGCCTCCTTGAGGGCGGCGGTCAGGCCCTTCTCGTTCGACTCGCCCCAGGGGTTGTTGACGAGGATCAGGCCCGGCTTCTTCACGCCGTGGTGCTTCGCCGCATAGGCGACGATCGCCTTGTCGACGAGGTCGTCGCGTGCCGAGACGCGGAAGACGTAGTTGTCCTTGGCGCCGTTGACGGTGATGCCGGTGCCGGCCGCCCAGGGGTCGATGAACGGCACCTTCTGGTCGTTGGCGAAGGGCACGATGGCGAGCGCCACCGGCGTGTCGAGGCCGCCGATCAGCACCGCGACCTTCTCGCGTTGCACGAGCTCGCGGGCCGCGATGACGCCCTTCGCGGGGTTCGCCTCGTCGTCGCGGCGCACGAGCTCGACGGCGCGCCCGCCGATCCCGCCCCTGGCGTTGATCTCGTCGATGGCGATGGTGAGGCCGCGGGTCAGGGCCTCGCCGGCCCGCGCCGACTGCCCCGAGAGGGCGGTCACGAGCCCGATCTTGATCGGGTCGGCGGCCTTCGCCGGAGAGAAGGCCGCGAGCACCCCCGCGAAGCCGAGGACGGCCGCCGTGCGCAGGCGCGAAAGGCTCATGACGCTTCTCCCCTCATCCCGAGAACCGCCCCGCGGGCAGCAAGCGGTATGCCACGGCGCGGTTGTCAGCCTATTATGAGCGGGCGGGTCGATCTGCTCACGGTTTGGGCATTCGGGCTAGAATCGCGGCAGGCCGGAGCGGGAACCTTCAAGGCGAAGCGCTTGCACCGGTCTTGCAGGCGCAGCGGACGGACAGGCGGAGAACGGGAGAACTACATGAGCGATGCCGCGGAAGAGGCGAGGCGCCTCGTCGAGAGCTACCTCGAAGCCTCGATGATCCCCGATCCGGTGAAGGCCAGGACCTTCGTCGCGCCGGACGTCCGCATCACCTTCACGGGCGGGCGCCGCTTCGCCGATCCCGGCGAGAGCTCGGGCTTCAACGCCAAGCGCTACGCCTTCGTGAAGAAGCGCTTCGAGCGCACCGACGTCGTCGCGGGGGCGACCGCCGACGAGGCGATCGTCTACAACATCGGCACGCTCTACGGCGAATGGCCGGACGGCACGCCCTTCGAGGGCAACCGCTACGTCGACCGCTTCGTGGTGAGCGGCGGCCGGATCACGCGCATGGACGTGTGGAACGACAGCGCCGAGATTCTCCTGGCCCGCGCCGGCCTGTCGGAGGACGGGGCGGAGGCGGTCCCGGCGGCGCGCCCGGCCCGCGGAGAGGCCGCGTGACGAAGCCCGAAGGGCCGAAGAAGCCGCCGGGCGCCGCTGCGCCCGTCCTGCCCGGCCACGGCCGCTACCCCTACAGCCCGATCAGGGGCCGCCCGGCCTACGAATGGCCGAACGGGACGCGGCTCGCCGTCTACGTCGGGCTCAACCTCGAGCACTTCGCCTTCGGCGAGGGGCTCGGGGCCGAGCTCGCCCCGGGCGGGCCGCAGCCGGACGTGCTCAACTACGCTTGGCGCGACTACGGCAACCGGGTCGGCGTCTGGCGCCTCCTCGACCTCTTCGACGCGCTGAAGTGGCCGCTCTCCGTCCTCGTCAACAGCAGCATCTACGGCCACTGCCCGCAGGTGATGGACGCCGTCCGGGCCCGCGGCGACGAGGTCGTCGGGCATGGGCGCACCAATTCCGAACGGCAGGGGGTGCTCGACGAGGCAGCCGAACGGGCCTTGATCCAGGAGACGGCGGCCGTGATCGCGGCTTTCGAGGGCCGGCCTCCGGCGGGCTGGCTCGGGCCCTGGATCTCGGAGAGCCGGGTCACCCCGGACCTCCTCGCCGAGTGCGGCTATTCCTACCTCCTCGACTGGTGCATGGACGACCAGCCGGTCTGGCTATCCACCCGCGGCGGCAGGCGCATCCTGTCGGTGCCCTACGGGCAGGAGCTCAACGACATCCCGGCGATCGTCGCCCGCAAGGACTCGGCCGAGCAGTTTGCGGACATGATCGTCGACAACTTCGACGAGATGCTGGAGCAGTCGGCCGGCGCGCCGCTGGTCATGGGGCTGGCCCTCCACCCGTATCTCGTCGGCCAGCCCTACCGCCTGCGCCATCTCCGGCGGGCGCTCGAGCACATCAACGGCTTCAGGGACCGGATCTGGATCACCACCGCCGGCCAGATCGCCGCGCATGTCCTCGCCCTCGAGGCCGCTCAAGGCCGGCAGGCGAACAGGGACTCCGAGCCCCGGCTCACCGGCGTGGCGGGTGCCGCCATTCGCCTTATTCCAGGATCGCGGGCGGGGTAATCTCGGATTTCTTCTCTCCGTCGGGCTTCTGCGGCGCGACCTGCGGGACCACGGGGGTGACGCCTTCGATAACGCGTACGGTCCGTTGCGCAGGCGCCACCGGTGGAGCGGCTTCTGCCGCCGGAAGGGCAGGCGTTTCGACCGTGGGGGCGAGCGCGGCAGGTGCGGCAGGTCGCTGCTCCTGCGGGGGCCGGGGCGGAACCGCCGCCGTGACGGCAGGCGGCTCGGTTTGTTCGGGCTTTGCGGCCTCGGCAGCCGGAGTCGGAGCGGGCGCCGCCGCCTGCGGCTCGGCGGGATTTGCCTTGGCCGGTGGAAGCGAGGGCTGGCCCATCGCGGGGTCTGGCTTTCTGGCCTGACGCTGTGGCTGCGCCCGCTCGACCCGGCGCGGCTCGGCGGGCTTTACGGCCGGATTGCTGGCCGCCTCCGGCGGAACGGCCCGGCGCGGCTCCGTCAGGGGCGGCTCGGTGCGCTCGGCTCGGCGGGCGGGCAGGGGCGGCAGGTCGCCGCGGTCGATCCGCTCGCGGCCGACGTCGCGCCCCGGTCCACGTCCCATGCCGGGCGGCGCGATCTCCTCGTCTGCGCCGGGGTCGAACCCAGGGGACGGATCGGCCGGCCCGGGGCGCGCGCGCCCGACCTCGGCCGGCGGCAGGAGGGGGGCGTCGAGACGGGTGCGCGAGATCAGGTCGCCGTCGTAGGCGTCGATGACGAGGCGCAGGCGCTGGCCGCGGGCGTTGACGCCCTCGACGACGTAGGCGTCGCCGGCGAGACGCGGGCGTCCGATCTCGATGAAGCCGCGGTTCATGAGCGAGCGCACGATGGCGCCCGGCGGGATCGGCCCAGCCGGCAGGCCCCAGCCCCACTGCGCCGAGGCCGACGTAGCCCCGAGAAGGGGCGCGCCGAGCAAGCCCGCCACTACAAGCGCCCGCGCCAGCACGGGCCGCCACCGTGACCGCATCATGGAAGACCCCGCGTTCCCTTTGTTGGTTAACGAAAGCTTCACGGGCGATTGCGGCGAGCCTGCGGCGCGTTCCGGGCCTCTTCAG
>DASVVU010000103.1:0-2170 GCA_036386395.1 Beijerinckiaceae bacterium
GCGAAATAGGCCCCGACCATGTACTGCACGCCGTGGGCGAGGTTGATGAAGTCCATCACCCCGAACACGAGCGTCAGCCCGGCCGCGATCAGGAACAGGATGATCCCGAACTGCAGGCCGTTGAGCGTCTGGACGAGGAAGAGGGTGGCGGACATCGTGTTCGGCCACACTGTCATTCCGGGGCTCGCGAAGCGAGAGCCCGGAACCCATAATCACGACATCTCTGGAAGCGCGGGGACCTCGTCGCGCGAAGTCCCTGCCGCGGTGGTTATGGGTTCCGGGCTCGGCGCTTCGCGCCGCCCCGGAATGACAAGGGTGACGCCTAGGTCGCCGGCTTGCAGTCCTTCGAATAGACGTCGCCGTAGTTCTCGAACACCTTCTCGACGATCTCGGTCTGGAACTTGCCGTCGGGGCGCTTCGCGACCTTGACGAGGTAGAAGTCCTGGACCGGGTAGCCGTTGGCGTTGAACTTGAACGGACCGCGGGCGGACTGGAAGTCAGCCTTGCGGATCGCCGCCGCAAGCGCCTTCTTGTCGGCGGCGCTGCCGCCCGTCGTCTTCAGGGCGGAGTCGATCAGCTTCGCGGTGTCGTAGGCCTGCATGGCGTAGGAGCCGGGGACATAAGAGAACTCCTTCTCGAAGGCCGCGACGAAGGCCTTGTTGACCGGGTTGTCCATGTTGGGCGCCCAGGTCATGCCGCCGAGGAGGCCGACGGCCGCGTCCTGCTGCGCGGGGAGCGTCGACTCGTCGACCGTGAAGGCGGAGAGGAAGGGGATGCGGTCCTTGAGCCCCGCCTGCGCATATTGCCGGACGAGGTTCACGCCCATGCCGCCGGGCATGAAGGTGAACAGCGCGTCGGGCTGCGCCGCCGCGATCTTCGCGAGCTCGCCCTGGAAGTCGAGGTTGTTGAGTGGGACGTAGGATTCCTCCACCACCTCGCCCTTGAAGTGGCGCTTGAAGCCGGCCATCGAGTCGCGTCCCGCCTGGTAGTTCGGCGTGAGGAGGTAGACGCGCTTGTAGCCGCGGTTCTGCGCGACCTTCCCCAGCACCTCATGCACTTGGTCGTTCTGGTAGGAGGTGACGAAGAAGTTCGGGTGGCACTCCTTGCCGGCGTAGCTCGACGGGCCGGCGTTGGGGCTGATCAGGATCGCGCCGGCGTCGAGGGCCGGCTTGTGGATCGCGAGCAGCACGTTCGAGAAGATCGGGCCGACGACGAAGTCGACCTTGTCGCGGTCGGTCAAGCCCTTGACCTTGGTGACGGCGACGTCGGGCTTGAGCTCGTCGTCGACGACGACCACCTCGGCGTCCTTGCCCCCGAGCTTGCCGCCCATCTCCTTCACGGCGAGGTTGAAGCCGTCGCGGGCCTGCTGGCCGAGCGTCGCGGCGGGGCCCGACAGGGTCACGATGACGCCGACCTTCACCTTGTCCTGCGCCAAGGCCGCCGTCGCGAGGAGGCCGACGCCAAGGGCGAGGCCGGCCGTTTTGAGGGTGTGCTTCATTCCGTCGTCTCCCGTGCTCCGTTCCCCGCGCGGTTCGCCGCGCTTCAATTCCGAGCCGGCACGCGCCGGCGTCCGGCACAGTCTTACCCTCAATCGGGCGGGCGAAAAGCCCCGGCTTGACGCCGCCCGTACCCGGCGTGATATTTTAAGCTTAAAATAAATCGTCGCGGACCGGCAAGGGCCGGCAAACGGCCAGATCATTTGGTGTTGTTCATGCTCGCGAGCCCTCGCCAATGGAGGCATACACAAACCTCCTCATGCTGAGGTGCGACCCCGGCCTAGAGCCGGGGGAGCCTCGAAGCACGCACTGGCGGCGAGGCGCTGCATCGGCGGGGGTGCGTCCTTCGAGGCTCGCCTTCGGCGAGCACCTCAGGATGAGGGGCTTGGGAGGATGGTATGCCTCCGAGGCTTGAGGCGGCAGGCCAAATGGGTTCGCTGCGGGATCGACATGCCCTCGTCACCGGCGGCGGCCGGGGCATCGGGCTTGCGGTCGCGCAGGCGCTCACGGTGGCCGGAGCGGCCGTGACGGTCCTCGGGCGCGACCGCGATTCCCTTGAGCGCGCGGTCCGGGCCGGTGCCGCGAAGGGCGTGGTCGTGGCGGACGTGACGGACGCGGACAGCCTCTCCGAGGCCGTGGCGGAAGCCCGCAAGGCGCGCGGCGCGATCGATCTC
>DASVVU010000104.1:0-20544 GCA_036386395.1 Beijerinckiaceae bacterium
GGTCGAGGTGCTGACCGACAACCAATTCTCGGAGATCACCCGCGGCGAGACGAACGCCAAGGCGCCGCAGCCCGACCCCAAGCCCCGTACCGACCACGTGGCCGAGGTCCGGGAGGAGCGCGATCCGGGCGAGGCGAAGCGCGACGTGCCGACCCCGCCGACCCGTCCGGCCGAGATGAAGGTCGCGGACGAGGCGGTCGAGGTCTCGGTCCCGCCGCCGCCTCCGGTCCCGCCCGTCCGCCCCGAGCCGCCCCCCGAGCCGCCGAAGCGCGAGCCGGTGCGCGAGGCCGCGAAGCCGGAGCCGGCCCCGCCCGCCCCGCCGAAGCGGGAGGAGGTGGCGAAGCTTCTGGAAGAGCAGCAGGCGGAGCTTCGCGCCAAAGAGGAGGCGCAGGCCAGGGCCGAGGCGGAAGCGCGCGCCAAGGCCCGGGCGGAAGCCGCCGCCAAGGCCCGCGCCGTCGCCGAGGCGAAGGCGAGAGCCGAAGCGGACGCCAAGGCGAAAGCGGAAGCCGAGCAGAAGCGGATCGCGGAAGCCAAGGCCGAGGTCGAGCGTCAGAAGAAGCTCGCGGAAGCGAAGGCCAAGGCGAAAGCCGAAGCCGAGGCGCGGGCGAAGCGCGAGGCCGAGATCGCGGCGAAGTTCGACCCGAACGGCATCAAGACGCTTCTCGCCTCGAAGGAGCCGGCGCAGTCTTCGGGCGCGACCGGCCGCGAGGTCCAGAAGACTGCGTCGCTAGGCACCGCCACGGGGACGGCGCAGCGGCTCAACCCGAGCCAGCGCGATTCGCTCATGGGCCTTCTGCGCGACCAGCTCCACCGCTGCTGGCAGGCGCCGATCGGCGCGCAAGGCGCCGCGAAGCCGCCGGTCCCGACCGTGCGGGTGAGCCTCAACCAGGACGGCTCGCTCGCCCGCGAGCCGACGGTCACCAACAGCTCGCCGGACCCGCTGTTCCGGGCCGTCGCCGACAGCGCCACCCGGGCGGCGCGGCGCTGCTCGCCGCTTCGCATTCCGGCCCAATTCCAGCCCTATTACCAGGATTGGAAGGACCTCGTGGTCAACTTCGATCCGCGCGATCTCGGCTGATCCCCCGCACCCCGAAAACCGATGCGCCCCACCATGCGCCTGATCCGACTTCTCGTCCGCGCCGACATGATCCTCGGCCTCGTCCTCGCGGCGGCGACCCTCGCGGCGGTCACGGCTGCCCGCGCCGAGCTCGTCATCGACGTGCGCCGCGGCAACTTCCAGCCGATCCCGATCGCCGTCGCGGATTTTGCCGGCGACCCCGGCCTCGGTCAGCAGGTCGCCGGCATCGTCACGAACAACCTGCGCCGCTCCGGCTACTTCGTGCCGATCGAGAAGGCGCGCTTCCCCGAGGCGCAGCCGGCCTTCGACTCCGCGCCGCGCTTCGAGGCCTGGAAGGCCGCGGGCGTGCAGGGGCTCGTGACCGGGCGCCTCACCCGCGACTCGTCGGGCCGGCTCAAGACCGAGTTCCGCCTCTGGGACGTCACCACCGGCCAGCAGATCACCGGGCAGCAGTATTTCACCGACCCGAACAACTGGCGCCGCGTCGGCCACATCATCTCGGACGCGGTCTACACCAAGATCACCGGCGTCGGCCCGTACTTCGACACCCGCGTCGTCTTCGTCGACGAGTCGGGCCCGAAGGAGAACCGCCGCAAGCGCCTCGCCATCATGGACCAGGACGGCGGCAACGTCCGCTACCTGACGCAGGGCGACAACCTCGTCGTGACGCCGCGCTACTCGCCGACGACGCAGGACATCGCCTACATGTCGCAGGCGTCCGGCCAGCAGCCGCGGGTGCAGGTCATCAACCTCGATACGGGCTCCAGGCAGGTCGTCGGCAACTTTCCGGACATGACGTCCTCGCCCCGCTTCTCGCCCGACGGGCAGCGTATCGTCATGAGCCTGCAGCAGGGCGGCAACGCCAACATCTACCTCATGGACCTCGGTTCCCGCACCACGACGCGGATCACCAACACCGGGGCGATCGACACCTCGCCGTCGTTCTCGCCGGACGGGTCGCAGATCGTGTTCGAGTCGGACCGGGGCGGCCAGCAGCAGATCTACGTCATGGGCGCCGACGGCTCGGGCGCCAAGAGAATCTCCTTCGGCCAGGGTTCCTACTCGCAGCCGGCGTGGTCGCCGCGGGGCGACTACATCGCCTTCACCAAGCGCACCTCCGGCGGCTTCGCCATCGGCATCATGAAGCCCGACGGCTCGGGCGAGCGGCTCCTCACGGAGGGCTTCCACAACGAGGGCCCGTCATGGGCGCCGAACGGCCAGTACGTCATGTTCTTCCGCGACCCCGGCGGCCAGTCCGGGGCCAAGCTCTACATGGTCGACATCACCGGCCGGGTCGAGCAGCCGGTGCCGACCCCGAGCTTCGCCTCCGACCCGACCTGGTCGCCGCTCCTGACGGAGTCGCGGGGGAACTGAGGGGAACGGCCCGGATCGGCCATGCCGTCGGCCCGAATTTCTTACCGTTCTCGGCCCCCCGCGTATTCCGGACTGCCGTGACGCTCGCGCCGGGCATTTAAGATTTCGTCGACCATCCCACCCGAAGCATTTTCAGGTCTGATTGTGCATTGCAGCGGCGCGATTTGCCAAAGCGTGCTAATCCGCCGTCGGCAGCCGCCGCATGGTGAACTCGATGAGGCCATCGTCGGTGACGTGCCAGCTCTCGACCTTGGTGAGGTAGGCGGCCTTCGGATAGCGCTCGAACCACGCCTTGGCGGTCTCCCGGGCCTTTTCGCGCGGGAGCCTGAAAGTCTCGCGGCGGAAGGCGCCGGATTGGCGCGGGTCTTCGGCAAGCTCGCGCCCGCGGCGCCCCGCGAGGCGCTGGGCGATGTCGGCCGGTGTCTTCGGGGCGCGGGCCATGGCCTTATGTCGCCACAGCTTGGCGGACGAGTCGAGTCGGCCTGCAAACCGCCGAGAGGCGCCTTCTCCCTGGGAGCGGTCCGGCGGGCTTTTCGCGGCGCGTGGCGGCGGGAGCGGCCGCTTGCTACAAGGCGGGGATGGCCGAGTTCATCATCAATCTCCTCGGCGGCATCGTGTCGGTGCTGAAAGAAGACCTTATCGAGCTCGCGTTCCTCCTTTTCTGCATCCTGCTGTACCTCGCGTATGCGGGTCTCGCGTGGGCTTGGCAGGCGGTCGTACGCCTCTACAAATATCTGCGCGGCCGTGTGGACCCGGCTTTCCGCGAGCGGGAGGAGGAGCGGCAGCGGCACGAGGGCCAAGTGAAAGCACAGTGGGCATGGGCCGGGCGCCAGGCCGAGGCCCGAGCCTCCCGGCGGCGCGGGTCCCGCAGGCCCGCACGGCGGGAAACGACCCCCGACCGGAGTGACCGGGACTCCTCCAGCAGTTCCGACGACAGTCCCCGAACGACGCGGAGGGGGCGTTCCGACGACGGCGGGCGCTATCGCACCGGAGGCCGAATCGGCGGGGACAGCGAAGGCTTCTCGACCGGCGGGTCCATGGGAGGCGACGACAGTCGATCGGCCTTCGTCACCGGTGGCACCATGGAGGACAGCGACCGGGAGGAGGACTCCAAGGCGGAAAAGGAGAGTGAGGACCGCTCGGAAAGCGGCGACGCGGACGAGCCGAAGGCCGAAAAAGGCTGACGATCGTGTTGGGCCGCTGGTGCATTGCCGCATAAGGCCGCGAGATCGAGCGCGTCCTCCATGTTTCTTCAAGTTCGGCTCAACGCCCGCAGATCGGGCGGAGGGCTGACCATGCACGCAGCCACTGATGCCGCCATCGATCCGGCGTACGTGCTCTGGGACGAGAGGCGCCCGGTCGACGATCTCGACGATCACGGGGCTGCATCCGTGTCACGGGCGGACTCCATCGCCGCCGCCGCTGTCGTCATGACGATCGTGGCGTTCGCGATGATGTTTCAGCTCATGCCGGGAGCCTGCGCGCTGACCGGCGGACCCGGGATGCTCGTGCCCTGTTGAATGGCCGGATGCGCATGGCCCCGCGTCAAGGGCCGCTGCCGTTCGTCAGGGCTGCCTCGATCAGGCGGGCTTTCGTCTCGAGATCGGCCGGGCAGCCTTCCGACAGCCACAGCGCGCGCACCTGTTCGAGCCTGCGACCGATCTCCGGCCCGGCGGGGACGCCCCTCTCCAGGAGATCGGCGCCGCGCAGGGGGAACTCCGGCGCCTCCTCCTCGCCCGTGGCGAAGCGGCGGTAGGCGGAGAGGCCTTCGGCCGAGAGGCGGGGGCGGGGCTCGCCTTCGGTGGCGGTGATGACGTCGCGGACGGTGTCGGTGCCGTATTCGGCAATGAGGCGGCGGACCGCGGCGGCGCCCAGAAGGCCGTCGCGGGAGCGCATGCGGGCGAGCGCCCGGGCATAAGTGGCGAGGCGGTCGCTCTCGGCGTTGGACAGGCGGAGACCTTCGCGCAGGCGCTCCGCGTCCTCCTCGACGAAGACGCCGAGGGCAGCAAGCCGCCGCACCGGGTCGGGATGGCCGCCCTCCTCGCGCTCGAAGGCGGCCGTGCGGGACAGGCGTCCGAGCTCGACGACGCCGCTTAAGAAACGCTGGGCGAAGCCGGCGTCCGCGAGGTCGCGCACGACCGCGACGGCGCGGCGGGCCGCCAAAAGCTTCAGGAACTCGAGCCGGACCCGCTCGCGGGAGAGGATCGCAAGCCCCGCGCGCTCGCGCACCGCCGCCGAGAAGCCGGCGGGGTCGAGGGGGCCTTCCCCGTACTCGGCGTGGAAGCGGAAGAAGCGCAGGATTCGCAGGAAATCCTCGCGGATCCGGGCCGCAGGCTCGCCGATGAAGGCGACCCGGTGGGCGGCGAGGTCGGCGAGGCCGCCGACGCTGTCGTGCACGGTGCCGTCGGCGGTGAGCGACAGGGCGTTGATGGTGAAGTCACGCCGCGCGGCGTCGGCCTCGAAGTCGCGGCCGAAGCGGACGGTGGCGCGGCGCCCGTGCGTCTCGACGTCCTCGCGAAGCGTGGTGACCTCGTAAGGCGTGCCGCCGGCCACGACCGTGACGGTGCCGTGCTCGATGCCGGTCGGGACCGCCTTGAAGCCGGCGGCCCGCGCCCGCGCCGTCACCACGTCGGGCGTCGCCGTGGTGGCGAGGTCGACGTCGGCGATGGCGCGGCCGAGGAGGGCGTTGCGCACCGCGCCGCCGACGATGCGGGTCTCCTCCCCGTCCCGGTTGAGCACGTCGAGAAGGCGCTTCAGGCCCGGGCGGGCGAGGAGATCGGCGAGCGCCGGGCAGCCGGCGGCGTTCACCGGAACTGCCCGGGGACCACGCGGCCGTTCTCGAGGTGAGGCGGCACGAAGCCGCCCTGGTGCCGCTCGGCCGTCAACCCTGCGTAGAGGAGGGCCGCGACCGCGAAGACGAGGCCCGCGATGACGAGCCAGCTCGCCTGCTTGTCCCAGTGCGCCCACAGGAGGGGATTGCGCCGCCTCAGGATGAGATAGAGCGCGAACAGCCCGAAGGGCACCAGGAACAGGAGCGCTTCTTCAACGATCGCGCGGAGCATGGATGGGGAGGCCTCAAGATCGCGGCGCGGGCCTCCGGCCCGCCTCACGACTCATAGAGCCTGACGTACAGATTGCGAAGGATGCCCGCCGTCACACCCCAGATGTAGCGCTCGCGGAAGGGGATGGCGTAGTACTGGCGGATGCGGCCCTTCCACTCGCGGGCGTGGATTTCGTGGTTGCTCTCGTCCATCAGGAAGGCGAGGGGCACCTCGAAGGCGTCGGCGACTTCGTGGGTGTTGAGGGTGAGGCTCACCGGCGACGTCACGAGGGCGACCGCCGGGAACACGATGTAGCCGCTCGACGAGAGATAGCTGTCGAGGTAGCCGAGGTGGCGGACGCGCCGCCGGTCGAGGCCGATCTCCTCCTCGGCCTCGCGCAGGGCCGTGTCGAGGGGGGAGGGGTCGTCGATGTCGACCTTGCCGCCCGGGAAGGCGATCTGCCCGGAGTGGTCGCGAAGGCTCGAGGCGCGCTCCGTGAACAGCACCGTCGGCTCGTCCGCGTGCATGACGACCGGGACGAGTACGGCGGCGGGCTTCGGCAGGGCCGGCATGACGTAGGGCCGCCCGTCCATCTCCAATTCGTGATCGCCCTGCGGATTGCCCTTGGGATCGAGGATGCCCGGCGGCTCCCGGCGCAGGTGCCGGAGCGCGCGCCGCTCGAAGGCGTCGGTCTCGATCGAGGCGAGCATCATGGCAAATCCCTCGTCTCCGAAGCCGGAGCAATGACGTAAAAATCGCCGCCTGCGCCGAGGCCGAACACGCGTTGTCCTCCAACGTCCCGGTCTTCGCCGAGCGCGATCAAATCATAGGTGAGCGCGCGGGTGACGCGGGCCCAAAGATCGCCCCGCACGCGAACATAGGGCTTTATACCACCGGACGTATCGCGGTCGAAGCGCAACGGGTGCTCCGGGCCGACTATAACCAGATCGTCCACATTCGTACGGAAGGCGATCCGCCGCTCCGCGCCCTCGCCCTCGACGGCCATCTCGACCGCCTGGAAGGGCGCGTCCTCGACCGTGATGCCGACGCGCTCGACCGGCGTCACGAGGACGTGGCGGTCGGGGTCCTTGCGCAGGATCGAGGCGAAGAGGCTGACGAGGGCGGGCCGGCCGATCGGGGTGCCGTTGTAATACCAGGTCCCGTCGGCGGCGATGCGCATGTCGATCTCGCCGCAGTAGGCCGGGTTCCAGCGCTCGACCGGCGGCGGGCCCTTGGCCCTGGCGACGGCGCCGAGCGCCGCGCTCAGCCGCTCGAGCGCGCCCGGCGCGCCCGCGTCCTTCGCCTCCTCGCCGTCCCTGCCCAAATCGGTCCCCTATTGCCTCTGACAATAGTGAGTTCATGGTGAAGGAAATGCCAATGCGCCGGGTTCCGCCGCCATTCATGAGGATGATGAGAGGCCCTCGGCCAAATCACGCACGCGTGTTGGAACGCCGCCATGGAACGCGTTCCATGAGACATGGACGTTGCATGGCGGAGAGCGGGACCGAAATCAATTTCGAGCGGCCGCCGCAGGATCGAATCGCGGGCGGCGGCCGTTAGGTTCCCGTTCCCCGGCGGCACGCGGCTTGCGTCATAATGGTCCACAGGGGCTGCTTGAAAGCGCCGCGTCTTCCACCCACACTGCGAAGCGGGGCGGGAACGACAAGCGGAGATTGAGGAGAGCCGCATGATGGGGACGACCGCCCAGATGACGACCGCACCGGCGACGAGCCTCGACGACGCGATCGTCAAGTCGGCCGAGACGGCGCTGGAGACCGTCGGGCGGACCCGCGAGGCGATCCACTCCGTGATCTTCGGGCAGGAGGAGGTCGTCGACCTCGCTCTCGTGACGCTGCTCTCCTGCGGCCATGGCCTCCTCGTCGGCGTGCCGGGGCTCGCGAAGACGAAGCTCGTCGAGACGCTGGGCACCGTGCTCGGCCTCGACGCGCGCCGGGTGCAGTTCACGCCCGACCTCATGCCCTCCGACATCCTCGGCTCCGAGATCCTCGACGAGGGCGCGGACCGGCGCCGCTCGTTCCGGTTCCTCAAAGGGCCGATCTTCGCCCAGCTCCTCATGGCGGACGAGATCAACCGGGCGAGCCCGCGCACCCAATCGGCGCTGCTCCAGGCCATGCAGGAATATCACGTTTCCGTGGGCGGCGAGCGCTACGACCTGCCGCGGCCGTTCCACGTGCTTGCGACCCAGAACCCGATCGAGCAGGAGGGCACCTATCCGCTCCCCGAGGCGCAGCTCGACCGCTTCCTCCTCCAGATCGACGTCGGTTATCCGGACCGTGCCGCCGAGCGCCGCATCCTGATCGAGACCACCGGCCTCGAGGAGCGCCGCGCCGTGGCCGTGATGACGGCCGAGACGCTCCAGAGCGCGCAACGCCTCGTGCGGCGCCTGCCGGTCGGCGACAGCGTCGTTGAGGCGATCCTCGACCTCGTCCGCTCGGCCCGCCCCGGCGAGGGCCGGCCCGAGATCACCGACCGCCTGCTGTGGGGCCCGGGTCCGCGGGCGAGCCAGGCCCTGATGCTCGCCGTGCGGGCCCGCGCCCTCATCGAGGGGCGGCTCGCGCCGTCGCTCGACGACGTGCGCACCCTCGCCGAGCCCGTCCTCAAGCATCGCATGGCCCTGACGTTCTCGGCGCGCGCCGACGGCGAGACGATCCCCGGCCTGATCCGCCGCCTGACCGACCGGCTCGACGCCTAAGGCAAGGATCGCGCCCATGGCCCGGGTCCGGGTCCTCGACACCGAGAAGCGCTCTCCCGGCCGGCACGAGACCGGCGAGGCGATCAACCTCGCGCAGCGGCTGCCGCGGCTCGTGCTGGAGGCGCGCCGGGTCGCGGCGACGCTCTCGCACGGCCTCCACGGGCGCAGGCGCTCGGGGGTCGGCGAGACCTTCTGGCAATTCCGGCCCTTCGTCACCGGCGAGGCGGCGCAGCGGGTCGACTGGCGCCGCTCCGCCCGCGACGACCGCCTCTACGTGCGCGAGCGCGAGTGGGAAGCGGCCCAGAACGTGTGGCTGTGGATCGACCGCTCCGCCTCCATGGGCTACGCCTCAAGCCTCGCCCAGGCGCCGAAGGTCGAGCGCGCCCTCGTCCTCGGCATGGCGCTGGCCGACGCCTTCGTGAACGCCGGCGAGCGGGTCGGGCTCCTCGGCCTCATGCGGGCCCAGGTCTCGCGCCGGATCGCCGAGAAGATCGCGGAAGCCATCGCGGCCGACCCCTTCAGCCTCGACGACGACCTGCCGCCGCGCGCGCCCATCGGGCGCTTCGACGAGGCGGTGGTGATCGGCGATTTCCTGTCGCCCGTTCCCGAGGTCACGGCAGTGGTCGAGGGCATCGCCGGGCGCGGCGCGCGCGGCCATCTGGTGATGATCGTGGACCCGGTCGAAGAAACCTTCCCCTTCGCCGGGCAAGCGGTCCTGCACGAGAGCGAAGCCGGGATCGAGCTGCGCGTCGGCGACGCCGGCTCCTGGGGCACGGCCTACCGCGACCGCATGCGGCTGCACCGGGACGCCCTCGACGACCTTGCCCGGCGCCGCGGCTGGACCTTCACGATCCACCGCACCGACCGTCCGGCGACGGAGGCGGCGCTGCGCCTCGTCACCCTCGTGACGGCGGCGCGGGGCGGCTACGCCAACACGCTCACCGCCTTGGGGGCCTGACCGATGCTCGGCCTCCCCCTCACCTTCGCGGCGCCGCTGGTGCTGACTGCGCTCGCGGCGCTTCCGGTGATCTGGCTGATCCTGCGGGTCACGCCGCCGCGCCCGCGGCGGATCGACTTCCCGCCGCTCAAGATCCTGGCCGACCTCCTGCCGCAGCGCGAGACCCCGGCTCGCACTCCGTGGTGGCTCCTGGCGCTGCGCCTCCTCATCGCGGCCCTCCTGATCCTCGCGGCGGCGGGCCCGGTGTGGAACCCGATGCGGGGCGAGGACGGCCGCGCGCCGCTGCTTCTCGTCGTCGACAACGGCTTCCCGGCTGCCCGCGACTGGCGCGAACGGTTGGCCCTCGCGGTCGAGCGGGTCGAGGCGGCGGGACGCGAGAGCCGGGTCGTCGCGATCGTCGCGACCGCCGACAAGCCGGCGGAATTGTCCGCCCTCAACCCGGCTCAAGGACTCGAGCGCGTGCGGGCCATCAAGCCGCAGCCGCACCTTCCCGACCGCCGCGCGCACCTTCCCGTGATAGAGCGCTTCCTCGCGGCGACGCCCACGGCGGCGGTCACGTGGATCAACGACGGGGTCGCGGGCGTTGACGGTCAAGCCTTCGTCGAGGGCCTCGCCCGCATGTCCGCCGACCGCTCCGTCACCGTGCTCAAGGCCGAGCGCGCCCCGGCCCTCGCGCTCGCCGGCGCCGAGAACGCCGCCGCGCACTTGACCGTCAAGGTCGTGCGGGCCGAGCCGAACGGCCGCGACGGCGGCACCGCCCGCGCTCTCGACCTCAAGAACCTGCCCTTGGCCGACGCCCCGTTCTCCTTCGCGGCCGGCGCCACCGAGACCGACGTGCGCTTCGAGCTGCCGATCGAGATCCGCAACAGCATCGCCCGCATCGAAATCCTCGGCGAGGGCTCGGCCGGCGCGGTCGCGCTCCTCGACGAGCGCGGCAAGCGGCGCCGCGTCGGCCTCGTGTTCGGCGGCACGACCGACCAGGCCCAGCCGCTGCTTGCCCCGAACTACTACCTCTCCCGCGCGCTCTCCCCTTACGCCGAGGTGCGCGAGGGCCGGGGCGCCGTCGCGGACGCGGTATCGCAGCTCCTCAACGAGCAGGTCTCGGTGCTGGTCTTCGCCGACGTCGGCGCGCTCGACCGCGAGACGCTCGCGAAGGTGACGGGCTTCGTCGAGAAGGGCGGCGTGCTCCTGCGCTTCGCCGGCTCGCGGCTCGCCGCCGGCAACGACGACCTCGTGCCGGTGCGCCTGCGCCGCGGCGGGCGCAACCTCGGCGGGACCCTCGCCTGGGACACCCCGCGCACCTTCTCGCCTTTCACCCGCGAGAGCCCGTTCTTCGGCCTGCCGATCCCGGCGGATCTCGGCGTGCGCCGCCAGATGCTCGCGGAGCCCGAGGGCGACCTCTCGGAGAAGACCTGGGCGGCGCTGCAGGACGGCACGCCGATCGTCACCGCCGCGAAGCGCGGCGAAGGTCTCTTGGTCCTTGTCCACGTCACCGCCGACACGACTTGGTCGAACCTGCCGCTCTCCGGCCTTTTCGTCGACATGCTGCGGCGCGTCGTCGGACTTGCCGGCGCCCCCGACGATCTTGGCGCCGAGGCTCGCAACGCCTCGGCCCAGACCGTGCCGCCCCGCCTCGTCCTCGACGGCTACGGGACGTATATCTCGCCGCCGCCGACGGCACGGCCCGTCTCCCGCCATCATGCCGAGCGGGCGACGGACGAGCACCCGCCGGGGTTCTACGGCCCGGTCGACTCGAGCCTCGCCGTCAACGCGCTCGCGACCGGCGACAAGCTCGCCACCCTCGATCTCGCTCCCCTGAAGGCGCAGGTCGCGCCGCTTGCCGGCGCCAAGACCGTGGACTTGCGCGCGCCGCTCCTCGCCGCGGCGCTCCTCGCGCTCCTCGTCGACACCCTCGCCTCGCTCTGGCTCGGCGGCCATTTGGCGAACCTCTTCGGGCGCTTGCGCCGGGTGGGCGCCACGGCGGCCGTCATCCTCCTTGGTGTCGCCCTGCTCGCCCCGGCGGATTCCCGCGCGCAGGACCGCCCGCCTGCGCCGGCGCCTCTGCCGCAGGAGAGCCTGCAATCGGCCCTCGTCACCCGCCTCGCCTACGTCGTTACCGGCGACGCGCAGACCGACGCCACGAGCAAGGCAGGGCTCGTCGGCCTGACGCAGGTGCTGGCGAGCCGCACGGCCCTCGATCCCGGCGAGCCCATCGGCATCGACCTCGCCCGCGACGAGCTCGCCTTTTATCCGCTGCTCTACTGGCCGATCGTGCCGAGCCGCCCGCTGCCGAGCGAGGCCGCGATCCGCCGCCTCGACGGCTTCATGAAGGGCGGCGGCACGGTGATCTTCGACACCCGCGACGCCATGAGCGTGCGCCCGGGCTCGGCCCCTTCGCCCGAGGCAGCGCAGCTTCGCCGCATGCTCGCGACCCTCGACATCCCCGAGCTCGAGCCCGTGCCGCGCGACCATGTGCTGACCAAGACCTTCTACCTCCTCGACGTCTTCCCCGGCCGCTACGCCACGGGCCAGACCTGGGTCGAGGCGCTGCCGCCGGCGAGCGAGACCGAGCGCCGCCCGGCGCGGGCCGGCGACGGCGTCTCGCCGATCGTCATCACCTCGAACGACCTCGCCGCCGCCTGGGCGGTCGGCCGGCGCGGCGAGGCCCTCTACCCCGTCGTCGGCTCCGACCCGCGCCAGCGCGAAATGGCCTTCCGCGGCGGCGTCAACCTCGTCATGTACGCGCTCACCGGCAACTATAAGGCCGACCAGGTGCACGTCCCGGCCCTCCTCGAGCGGCTGGGACAGTAGGACCGTTCGTTGCTGACCCTCAGCTTCTCCCCCCTCATCCCCGCCTGGGCCTTCTGGGCCCTCGCCGCCGCGGTGGCGGCGCTCGCGGTGCTCGCCGCCGTGTCGCGCGGACCCGTCGCGGTGGTGCGCGCAGTGGCGCTCGCGGTGGTTCTCGCGGCGCTCGCCAACCCCGCCCTCGTCCAGGAGGAGCGCGAGAAGGTGCGCGACATCGTGGCGGTCGTGATCGACCGCTCGACCTCGCAGACGCTCGGCGACCGCCCCGCCATGACCGACAAGGTGCGGGCCGAGGTGCAGCGGCGCCTCGCCGCCCTGCCCGACGTCGAGGCGCGCTTCGTCGAGGCGGGCGACGCCGAGAACGACGACGGCACCCGCCTCTTCGCGGCGCTCTCGAACGCGCTCGCCGACGTGCCGCCGGACCGGCTTGCCGGCGTGATCCTCGTGACCGACGGCGTCGTGCACGACATCCCGGCCTCGACGGCGCTCCTCGGCTTTCGCGCGCCGCTGCACGCCCTCGTGACCGGGCGCCCCGACGAGCGCGACCGGCGCATCGCGCTGACCGAAGCCCCGCGCTTCGGCATCGTTGGCAAGGACCAGACCATCCGGGCGCAGGTCCTGGAGCGCGGCGGCACGGGCTCCGCCCTCGTCGCCGTGCGCCGGGACGGGCAGCAGATCCTGCGCCGGGAGGTCCGCACCGGCGCGCCGTTCTCGCTCACCGTGCGCATCGAGCACGGCGGCCCGAACGTCGTCGAGATCGAGGCCGAGGCCCTGCCGAACGAGCTCACCACCGCCAACAACCGCGCCGTCGTGACGGTCGAGGGCATCCGCGAGAAGCTGCGCGTGCTCCTCGTCTCGGGCGAGCCGCACGCCGGCGAGCGCACCTGGCGCAACCTCCTCAAGTCCGACGCCAACGTCGACCTCGTCCACTTCACCATCCTGCGCCCGCCCGAGAAGCAGGACGGCACGCCGATCAACGAGCTCTCGCTCATCGCCTTCCCGACCCGCGAGCTGTTCCAGCAGAAGATCAAGGAGTTCGACCTCATCATCTTTGACCGCTACGCGAACCAGAGCGTCCTGCCCTCGACCTACTTCGACAACATCGTCCGCTACGTGCGCGACGGCGGCGCCGTCATGGTGGCGGCGGGGCCGGAGTTCGCCGGCGCCGCGAGCCTTGCCCGCACGCGCCTCTCGCCGATCATCCCCGGCATGCCGGACGGCCGCATCTTCGAGGAGCCCTACAGGGCCCGCGTCACGACGGGCGGCCAGCGCCATCCGGTGACGCGGGAGCTTCCGGGCTCCGAGCAGACGCCGCCGGCCTGGGGCGAGTGGCTGCGCCTCGTCGGAGCGCAGGTCCGCACCGGCTCCGCCGTCATGTCCGGCGCCTCCCCGGACCAGCCGCTCCTCGTGCTGACCCGCGAGGACAAGGGCCGCGTCGCGCTCCTCCTCTCCGATCACGCCTGGCTGTGGGCGCGGGGCTTCCGCGAGGGCGGGCCGCATCTCGACCTCCTGCGCCGCCTCGCCCACTGGCTCATGAAGGAGCCGGCCCTCGAGGAGGAGGCTCTGCGCGCCTTCGCCAACGGCCGCGACATCCGCATCGAGCGCCAGACCATGGCTGAGGCCGCGGAGCCCGTGACCCTCGTCGATCCGGGCGGCGCCGAGCGCACCGTCGCCTTGTCCGAAGAGAAGCCGGGGCTGTTCACGGCCCAGGTTCCGGCCCGGACGCTCGGTCTCCATACCCTGCGCTCCGGCGACCTCGTCGCCTTCGTGAGCGTCGGACCGGCGAACCCGCGCGAGCTCACCGACGTGTTCAGCGACACGGAGGCGCTGCGGGGAATCGCGGAGGCGACCGGCGGCTCGGTGCGCCGCGTCGCGGCGGAGTACGGCGACGGCGTCGTGGTGCCGCGCATCCAGGCGGTGCGCTCGGGGACGCGCTTTTCCGGCGGCGACTGGATCGGGATCAAGCCGAGCGACAGCGCGATCGTGCGCGGCGTCTCGGTCTTCCCGCTGGCCCTCGGCCTCCTCGGCCTCGCCCTCCTCGTCGGCGCGGCGCTCGCGGCATGGCTCGCCGAAGGACGGCGGTCGACGGGCTGAGCGCTTCGGACGCTGTCAAGCGGCGGGACGTTTCAGCGGCAGCACCGCTCCCTTCGCCTCGGCCAAGGCGCCCTCGGCGAGCTCCAGCACCAGGAACCGGGCCGGATCGACCGGCCCCGGCATGGCGAGCTGCCCGGCCGGCACGCGCCTGAAGCCGAAGCGGGCGTAGTAGGGCTCGTCGCCGACGAGGACCACGAGGCGGTGCCCGGCCTCGCGGGCAGCCTGAAGCGCCCGCTCGATCAGAGCGCGGCCGATGCCGCGGTTCTCGAACGCCGGATCGACGGTGAGCGGCCCGAGCACGAGAGCCGGCGCCTGCCCGGCGGTGACGGGGGTGAGCCGCACGGAGCCGACGAGGAGCGTGCCGACGAGGGCCGTGAACGACAGCTCGGGGATGTGCGGCGCGCCCTCGCGGAGGCGAAAGGCGGTGCGGGCGAAGCGCCCCGGCCCGAAAGCGCGCTCGTGCAGCCGCTCGATCGGCTCGGCGTCGCCCGGAAGCTCGGGACGGATGACGAGGGGAAGCTGGGTCATGGCGGACCTTCTCGGGACGTAGCGAGGCGGCGGCTCTAGCGGGAGGAGCCGGGGCGTCGTCGCGAGGTCCAAAGAAGGGGCATGCGGCGGCTTAGCAGTGGGGCGCGGCGGGCGCAAATGCCCTCACCATCGCGCGCTCACCGGCGCCCGTCCGGCGATCTCCTCGAGGCGCGCCCGCGTTCCCCGCGTGAGGTCCGGCGGCAGGGCGTCGAGGGGGAAGAAGCGGGCCTCGGCGATCTCGCGGTCGGGCGCCTTCGGCTCGATCACCCGGAACGCGCGCACGACGTAGACCACGACGTGGTCGCGCCGGGAGGCGTTGGCGTTGAAGAACACCCCGTGCAGGCTGGGCTCGCCGACGATCTCGATGCGGGCTTCCTCGCGAAGCTCGCGCCGGGCGGCATCGAGAGCCGACTCGCCGCTCTCGACGCCGCCGCCGGGGAAGTGCCAGCCGCGGGCATAGGTATGGCGGACGAGGAAGACCCCAGGCTCGCCGATCACCACTGTCCGCACCCCGAGCGTCAGCCCGCGCGAGAAGCGCCAGTAGGCATGGAGCAGCCGCCCCAACCCGGGGATGCGCACGCCCTCCCGGGTCTGCTTCCCAATCCTCATGAAGGAGCCGACTGCATCGGACAGGTTAGGGACATCTTGGCGGAGCCATGTTCGAGGAACATGGCTGCCCCCTGGAGAGGGCGCGAGACCTGCGCCTGAAGCTGGGCTATAACGACGCTCATCCGAAAGGCCCTGCCATGTTCCTCTCCTTCCTTCTCGCCCGCCTGAACCGCGCCCCGCGGTTCGTGTGGTCGCCCGCCCTCGACCTCTCCGACCACGAAGTCTACTCGGCGCTCATCCCCGGCGCCCAGTACTAAGGCCGGTCAAAAGTACCGTGTCATCCCGGCCGAAGCGAAGCGGAGAGCCGGGATCCACTCCCACGCGCCGCGCTATGGATCCCGGATAGCCGCTCCGCGCTTCCGGGATGACTCGAACAGGCTACGGCTTGAACCTCCTACGCACTCCTGTTTAGAACGCCTCTAAACAGGAGGCTCCCGGTGAAGGCGCTCTCGGACCTGACGGAGCGCGAGGTGCTCGCCCTCGCGATCGCCAACGAGGAAGAGGACTCGCGCATCTACCGCAGCTTCGCGGACCGGCTGCGGCCGGACTTCGAGGGCTCGGCCGGCATCTTCGACGACATGGCCGAGGAGGAGCGCGGTCATCGCGACTCGCTCTACGGCCTCTACCGGGAGCGCTTCGGCGAGCACCTGCCGCCGATCCGGCGCGAGGACGTGCGCGGGTTCCTGCGCCGCCGCACGCCCTGGTGGGAGCCGAGCCTCGACCTCGACAAGATGCGCGGCGAGGCCGAGCTCATGGAGCGCCAGGCCGCGAACTTCTACGAGCACGCGGCCGCCCAGGCGACCGACGTCTCCGTGCGCCAGCTCTTCACGCACCTCGCCGAGGTCGAGCGCGGGCACGAGCGCCGCGCCGGGGAGATCGCCGAGGCGCATCTCACCGTCGACACGCAGGCCGCCGAGGAGAGCGCGCGTCGGCGCGCCTTCGTGCTGCAGTACGTGCAGCCGGGCCTCGCCGGCCTCATCGACGGCTCGGTCTCGACCCTTGCGCCGCTGTTCGCCGCCGCCTTCGCGACCAAGAACAACTGGGAGACCTTTTTGATCGGCATGGCGGCGTCGGTCGGCGCCGGCATCAGCATGGGCTTCACCGAGGCGCTGTCCGACGACGGCGTCATCACCGGCCGCGGCTCGCCCTGGCTGCGCGGCGTCGTCTGCGGGCTCATGACGACCCTCGGGGGCGTCGGCCACACCCTGCCCTATCTCATCCCGAACGCATGGCCGAACGCCTTCCTGCTCGCGACGGCCATCGCCGCCGTCGTGGTCGCGGTCGAGCTCGTGGCGATCTCGTGGATCCGCACCCACTACATGGAGACGCCGTTCTGGAGCGCGACCATGCAGGTCATCCTCGGCGGCGTCCTCGTGCTCCTCGCCGGCATCTTCATCGGCAGCGCTTGACCTGAAAGGGGCGCAGCGCCCAAATGGGTTATAAGACTTTGATTTTTAAGGCTTTTCCATCTACTTGTCCAGAAGTCCGCACGGTAGTGGAAAAGGAATGAAATCAATGTCTTAGGCAGCATTGATCAGCCCATTGAAATGCGGGCCTTTTCCGCTACACTGAAAGGATTAAGCCATAGAGTGGAAAGGTCATGAAAATCAACTTGTTAAATGGGGAGGAGCGGAGACAGCTCATCAACTCTCAGCAGACTTACAGCGAACTGCGTGATGTCGAAACCGAGTACCGGCGTCGGTTCCAGGGCAGCATGCGGTGGGCAGAGCGTGACGGCGACACCTATCTCCTCCGCAAGGTCAGCCTGAGCGAGCGATCACTGGGGCCTCGAAACGACCACACGGAAGCCGCATACAAAGCTTTCATGCACGGGAGGGCGGAACTCGCAGAACGTCGCGACGGTCTCAAACAGCGCCTTGAGAAATTGGCGCCGTTGAACATCGCGATGGGGCTTGGCCGCGTTCCGAACATCGCGGCCCGCATCCTGCGCAAATGCGACGAGAAGGGCTTGCTGGGCGAGCAGATCACGGTCGTCGGAACCAACGCGCTCTTCGCTTACGAAGCCAGGGCTGGCGTGCGTCTCTCGAGCGAATTGATCGCAACGGATTTCTTGCTGGATACCCGGCGGCGACTGAGCCTCGCCGTGCAGGACGTGAGGGAGGCTGGCCTTATCGGCTTGCTCAGACAAGCCGACAAAACGTTCGTGCGATCACGCCAGCTCTACAAGGCGGTGAACCGCAATGGTTACCTAGTGGAGTTGATTCGTCCTCAGCCGAAAGACGTCTTGCGCGACCGGTCGCCGGCTCGGCTGACCAGCGTGCCGGAAGACCTGCAAGGTGCTGCCGTCATCGGCCTCGATTGGCTGATCAGCGCGCCCAAAATGGAGGCGACCGCAATCGACGACAAAGGCCTGCCGGCCCGGTTGGTCGTGGTCGATCCTCGCGTGTTCTCGCTCCATAAGCTGTGGCTCTCCAGACGCGAGGATCGGGACCCTCTCAAAAAGCATCGCGATTTCGAGCAGGCGAAAGCAGCGGCAACCCTTGCGGTACAATACTTCGGCTTGTCGTTTGCGAGCCACGAGTTGGATGCCCTTCCTCTCGCGCTCCGTAACGGGGTTGAAGAACTCCTTGCTCCGAACGGGAAAGAGGGCTCGGATGTTTTGGCCCATTGGTGACGGCGAACTCCCCGTCGTCCGCGGCGTTGGGCCCGTGTAGAAGAATGTTCCGCATCGCCCACCTGACCGATCCCCACGTCGGCCCGCTGCCGCGGGCGAAGGTGCGCGAGCTGTTCTCGAAGCGCATCGCCGGCTGGTTCAACTGGCACCGCAACCGCCGCATGGCCCACGACATGGAGCTGCTCGCGGCCCTCGTCGCCGACATCCGCAAGGTCGCGCCGGACCACATCGCCTGCACCGGGGACCTGTGCAACATCGGCCTGCCGAGCGAATGGGCGCCGAGCCGCATCTTCATGGAGGGCCTGGGAAGCCCGGACACGGTGAGCTTCGTCCCCGGCAACCACGACGCCTACGTCGAGGGCTCCCTCGAGGGGCTTCTGAAGGAGCTCGCGCCGTGGACCGAAGGGGACGACGGCAAGAGATGCCATTTCCCTTATGTGCGCCGGCGCGGCGAGATCGCACTCGTGGGAATGTCGTCCGCGATCCCGACGATGCCGTTCGTGGCGAGCGGCAAGATCGGATCGCGGCAGCTCAAGGAAACCGAGCGCCTGCTCGGCGAGCTTGCCGGCGAGAGGCTGTTCCGGCTCGTGATGGTCCACCACCCGCCGCACGTCGGCGGCGCGCCGGCGGGGCGCAACCTCGTCGACGCCCGCGGCTTCGAGGAGATGATTTCCCGGGCCGGCGCCGAGCTCGTGATCCATGGCCACAACCACGTCGGCTCGCTCGCCTGGCTCATGGGCCCGACCGGAAAGGTGCCGGTCCTCGGCGCACCCTCCGCCTCGGCGCGGGGCGGCGCCGTGGTGCACAGCGCCGGCTACTACCTCTACACCATCGCCAAGGACAAGACCGGCTTCACCCTGACCGCGCAGTTGCGTGGGCGGATGTCCGACGGCACCGTGGGCGACCTCGGGATGATCTCGCTGAACCGCTGACACTGTGGAGACCCCGTGGAAACGACGACATCCCTCCCGCCGAGCGCCCTCAAGGTCCAGGAGGCCGCCGGCCGGCTCGGGCTCGCCATCGCGGTGCGGGCGATGCCGCAGTCGACCCGCACCGCCGAGGAGGCGGCGGCGGCCTGCGGCTGCGGCGTCGCGCAGATCGTGAAGTCGCTGGTGTTCGCGGGCAAGAGCAGCGGCGCGCCCTACCTGTTTCTCGTGTCCGGCAAGAACCGCGTCGACGAGAAGGGCGTCGCGGCGGCCGTCGGCGAAGCGCTGACCCGCCCGGACGCCCAGAAGGTGCGCGATTGGACGGGCTTTGCCATCGGCGGCATCCCGCCCTTCGGCCACGCCGCCGCCATGCCGGTCTTCGTCGACGAGGACCTTCTCGCCTACGACACCGTCTGGGCCGCCGCCGGCACCCCCTCCGCCGTGTTCGCCGTCGAGCCGAAGGCGCTGGCGCAGGCGATTGGGGCAAAGGTCATCCGGGTGAACTGACGGCTATCGCGCGCCGATCCGGTTGAGAGCGAAGGTCGCGGCCGTCACCGCGACCGAGAGGGCGACGAGGATAAGGCCGAGCGCCATCGCCAGCGCGAGGTCGCCGCGGCTCGTCTCCAGCGCGATCGCGGTCGTCATGGTGCGGGTGTGGGCGCGGATGTTGCCGCCGACGATGATGATGGCGCCGACCTCGGCGATGGCGCGCCCGAAGGCGGCGAGGAAGGCGGTGGCGAGGCCGGCCCGGCCGATCGCGAACAGCGTCAGGACCGCGCGCGGATGCGAGGCGCCGTCGGCGCGGAGCGCGTCGCCGTACTCGGTCCACAGGGGCTCGCAGAGGCGGTGCACGAGCGCGACGATGATGGGGAGCGTGAGGACGATCTGCGCGATCGTCATCGCCGTCGGCGTGAACAGAAGGCCGAGGGACCCGAGCGGCCCCGCCCGCGACAGGAGGAGGTAGACGAGGAGCCCGACCACCACCGGCGGCAGCCCGAGAAGCGCGTTGACGGCGACGAGCCAGACTTGGCGCCCCGGCACCCGGTAGACGGCGAGCGCGGCCCCGAGCGGCGCCCCGAGGCAGAAGGCGATCAGCGTTGCCGAGAGGCTTACCCTGAGCGAGAGGGCGACGATCCCTAAAAGCTCGCGGTCGAGGGAGCCGACGAGAGAAAGCGCCAGCCCGAACGCACGGGAAAGATCGTCCAAGGCCGGCTCACGCCCGAGGCAGGGCGGCGCTCGGAAAGAAGAGCTGCTCGCCGCCGATCCGGAACGAGGCGATGGCGGCGCGGCCCTTCTCGGAGGTCAGCCATTCGTGCCAGGCGCGCGCGTCCGCCGCCTTGATGTGCGCGCCCTTCGCCGGGTTCACCAGGATGCTGCCGTAGGGGTTGAACAGGGCGGGGTCGCCCTCGACCAAGATTTCGAGGTCCTGCCGGTTCCGGAAGCTCGCCCAGGTGGCGCGGTCGGTCAGCGCGTAGGCGGACAGCCCGGCGGCGGTGTTGAGGGTCGGCCCCATGCCGGCCCCGAGCTCGCGATACCAGGCGCCGGACGGCGCGACGCCCGCCGCCCGCCACAGGCGCAGCTCCATGCGGTGCGTGCCGCTGTCGTCGCCGCGGCTCGCGAAAGGTGCCTTGGCGGCGGCGATCCGGCGCAGCGCTTCCTTGGCATCCTTGAGACCGCGCATGCCCGCCGGATCGGTTCTCGGGCCGACGATGATGAGATCGTTGTGCATCACGTCGCGCCGGTCGACGCCGTGCCCTTCTTCCACAAACTTGTCCTCGCCCGC
>DASVVU010000105.1:0-11482 GCA_036386395.1 Beijerinckiaceae bacterium
GGGCCGTGCTCCGGGTCCGGGGAGCGTTCCCGGAGCAGGGCTTCCCGGCTGGCCGGGGCCGGCCGCCGGCGGGAGCGAGCCCGGCCGCCCGGGACGGGCATCCGGCGCCGCTCCGGGCGCGAGGGTTGGCGGCACCGCGGGTCCGCCCGGGGCTGTGGCGGGCCCGCCGGGAGCGGCGGCTCCGGGAGTTCCGGGCTGAGCCTGCCCGACGAGGGGCGTGATCGGAGCGCGCAGGCCCGGCTGGCCCGGGACGGCGCCGGGCTGAGGTTGGCCGGGCTGCGGCGAGGCTTGGCCGAACCCTGAGCCGGCTCCCGGTCCAGGCCGTCCGCCGAACGGTCCCGGCCCTCCGGGCCGTCCCTGCACGGGTGGCGGCGCGACCGGGATCGTCACCGGGCCTTGCGGGGTGATCGGCGCGATCGGCGGGCGGAACTCCGCCGGCGGGCGCGCCCGGATCGGGATGGGAATCGGGATCGGGATCGGCAGGATGCCGCGGGCGGGGGCCGGCGGCGGCGCCTCGAGGCGGGTCACATATTCGTCCCGCTCGGGCAGGAGGTAGACCGGCGCGCGGGGCGGCGGCGGCAGGTCGTCGTCGAAGTAGATCCTTTCCCGCACCTCGACGATCTCGCCCTGCGCGGGCGGCGGCACGTCGCGGTAGACCACCTCGTCGAAGTCCGGCGGCGGCGAAAGCGGCACGGAGAGGCGCGACAGGCGCCGCCGGGCGTCGGCCGCGTGCGGCCCGCCGGGATAGCGTCGAAGATAGGTCCAGTACGCCTCGGGCGTGTTGCGCACGACGGTGCGGCGCCAGACCACCGCCTCGCGGCGAGCCGCAAGCAGCAGCTTCACCCGGCGCGCGAGGGAGTGGTTGGGGTAGAGCCGCAGGAACTCCTGGTAGGCCGAAATGGTGTCCTGCTCGACCGCTAAGGCGTAGGCCTCCTCGGCCGAAGCGGCGGCGGCCCGCGGCGGACGCGACGGCGGCGCGGCGGCGGCGTCGACGGGCTCGAAGAAGACGAAGCGGGCGGAAAGATTTGCGGCGTGCCAGGGCGTCTGCCGCCCGCCCGTCGCCTCGTGGACACGAAGGCGCACACGGGCAAAGAGGGCGTCGAGGGGAAGGCCCGGCTCGCGCATCATCTCGACCAAGGCCGTGGCGTAAGGGCCGTAGGGCCCAGGCCCCTCGGGTGCCGTGGTGCCGGGCGCCGCCGCGAAGGCGACGAGGAAGCCGGGCGGCGGCTCCATGAGGGCGAGCCCGCGGGCGATGCCTTGAGCGCCCGCCGGCAGGGGGTACTCGCGGCCGGTGTCGAGGATCACGACGCGGGTCGCGCCGGGGGCGGACGAAAGCGCCCGCACGATGTCGGAGACGCGATAGCCCTCGATCGGGATGTCGCTCTCGCGGGCGATGCGGGCGTCGGTCGGGATGACGTAGTCCTCGCCCTCGACCTGGAGGGCGTGGCCGGCGACGTAGACGACGACCGACGCGTCCGGCGTCGCGGTCTGCACCCCGTCGAGGAAGTCGCGCACGATGCGGCGCAGGTCCGCCTGGTTGAGGTCGCGGCCCTGGACGACCTCGAACCCGGCGCTCGTCAGCGTCTGGCCGACGAGGGCGGCGTCGTTGACGGCGGTCGCGAGTTCGCCCGCCGCATAGGCACCCTGCCCGATCACGAGCGCGAGCCGCGGCTCGGCCCGGGCAAGGGTCGCGCCCAAAAGGGACCCCAGGAGGAGGGCGGCGGCGGCGAGATGGCGAAGCATGCGGTCTGATCCTGCCGCGCCGAAGCGCGGCTCACACTCTAGAAGGACGCCGGGAAGATTGAACCGTGTCCGAACGAAAAGTGGGGAAAGCGTGGCGGCAGCGGCAAGCGCAAGCGGTGAACCAAAGCTTATATGACGGCCGGTTTGCCGGCGCGGCCGGGCTGGCTATAACGGGTGCGTTGCGGGTGTGGCGGAACTGGTAGACGCGCTGGACTCAAAATCCAGTTCTGGCGACAGAGTGTCGGTTCGATTCCGACCACCCGCACCATCACTCCCGATCAAGGTGGTGGATTGGCCTACGCGGCCGGCGCGGCTTCGGGCGCGAGCGCCGCCGTCTCGTCCATGCGGATGCAGCGGGCGTATCGGCCCGGGCCGACGCTGATGGGTGGCGGGGGCGCGGTGCGGCAGGGATCGATGGCAAGGGGGCAGCGCGGCGCGAAAGCGCAGCCTTCGGGCAGGTTCGCGAGGTCCGGGGGCGAGCCGGGGATCGCCTCGAGCCGCACGCCCTTCGCGAGCGCCCCGTGGGCACGGCTCTTCAGGAGACCGATGGTGTAGGGGTGGCGCGGCGCCCGGATGAGGTCGCGCGCGCTCCCCTCCTCGACGATGCGGCCGGCGTACATGACGAGGATGCGGTCCGCGACCTCGACGGCGGCGCCGAGGTCGTGGGTGACGAAGACGATGGAGAGGCCGAGGTCGCGCTGCAGCTCGCGCAGGAGCAGCAGGATCTGGATCTGCACGGTCGCGTCGAGGGCCGTCGTCGGCTCGTCGGCCAAGAGGACCTTCGGCCGGCAGGCGAGGGCCAGCGCGATCATGGCGCGCTGGCGCATGCCGCCGGACATCTCGTGGGGATAGCTGTCCAGCCGCCGCGCCGGGCTCGGGATGCGGACGCGCTCGAAGAGGGCAAGGGCCCGGGCCCGGGCCTCGGTTTCCGAGACCGCCTCGTGGCGGCGGATCGATTCCACGATCTGCTGCCCCACCGTGTACACGGGGTCGAGGGCGAGGAGCGGCTCCTGGAAGATCATCGAGACGACGCCGCCCCGATAGGCCGCGAGCTCCCGCGGGCGCAGCCGCATGACGTCCCGCCCCTCGACCGCGATCTCGCCCTCGACCTTGGTGTGCCGCTCCGGATTGAGCCGCAGAAGCGAGCGCAGGGTCACGCTCTTGCCGGACCCCGACTCGCCGATGATCGCGACCGCCTCGCCGCGATGGAGGTCGAGGTCGACCCCGTCGACCGCCCGCACGCTTCCGCCGAACGTGACTTTTAGATTGCGGATGGAGACGAGGGCAGCCGTCATGGGGCAGGCTTCCTCCCTCCCCCTTGCGGGGAGGGCCGACTCGGGCGCAGCCCGAGCGGGGTGGGGG
The DNA here is from genome assembly GCA_036386395.1 of Beijerinckiaceae bacterium. Taxonomy (GTDB): domain Bacteria; phylum Pseudomonadota; class Alphaproteobacteria; order Rhizobiales; family Beijerinckiaceae; genus JAJKJG01. Next base: position 3,106 of record DASVVU010000105.1, read on the forward strand.
TCGCGGGCATAGAGTGCAGAGTTGACGCCAAGCGCGCTGCATCAGCCGCAGGGGCAAGGCCGGCTGCATCGCGCCTCGGCCCCGCGACCCCCGCCCCTACCCCTGCCCGCGAGGGGGAGGGGATTTGCGGCCGCGCCTTCACGCCGCCGCCTCCGCTATCGCCGGCGCCCGCGAGTGCCCCGAGCCCGGCGGCACCATGAGGCAGGCGGCGCGGTGGGGACCGCCGGCGTCGTAGAGCGCCGGCTCGTTCACGGCGCAGACCGGCTCGGCGAAGGCGCAGCGGGTGTGGAAGCGGCAGCCCGGCGGCGGGTCGATGGGGTTCGGCGGGTCGCCGGCGAGCGGCGCTGCTTCAGTGCGCCGGTCAGGGTCGAGGGAGGGCATCGAGGACAGGAGCGCCGCCGTGTAGGGGTGGCGGGCGCGCTCGAACACCTCTTCGGACGTGCCGATCTCGGCGACCTTGCCGAGGTACATGACGAGCACCCGGTCCGAGATGAAGCGGACCACGTTGAGGTCGTGCGAGATGAAGAGATAGGTCAGGCCGAACTCCTCCTTCAGGTCGAGCAGGAGGTTCAGCACCTGCGCCTCGACGGACTTGTCGAGGGCCGAGACCGCCTCGTCGAGGACGATGAGGCGCGGCTCGAGCGCGAGCGCGCGGGCGATGTTGACCCGCTGGCGCTGGCCGCCGGAGAGCTCGTGCGGATAGCGCTCGGCGAAGCGGCGCGGGTCGAGGCCGACCCGCGCGAGGAGGTCGCGGGCGCGCTCCTGCGATTGCCGCCGCGCGACCCCGTGCACCCGCGGCCCGAAGGCGACCGAGGCCTCGACGGTCATGCGCGGGTTCAGCGACGAGTAGCTGTCCTGGAACACCATCTGGGCCTGGCGGCGGTAGTCCCGCAAGGGGAGCGCCCCGGAGCCGAGGCGCTCGCCGTCGAAGAGGATCTCGCCGGCGTCCGGGCGGATGAGGTGCATGAGGAGCCGCGCCGTCGTCGACTTGCCGCAGCCCGATTCGCCGACGACGCCCAGCGTCTCGCCCTTCACCACGTCGAAGTCGATCCCGTCTACGGCCCGCACCACCGCGGACGTGCCGAAGATGCCCTTCTGGACGGGGAAATGCTTGACGAGCCCGCGCACCGACAGAAGCGGCTGCGCCGGCCCGCCGCGGTCAGTGGGGAGGAGAACGGGGGCGTTCATAGCGCGGCCCCCCTCTCCCGAATGGGAGAGGGGCAGGGGTGAGGGACCGGCGATGCAGAACGAAGCTCGATGATGACGCCGGACCGGTGCTTCGGCCGGCCGCTGTGTCCGCACCGCGCGAAAGCTGGTGAGAGCCAACCCCTCACCCCTGCCCCTCTCCCTCCGGGAGAGGGATCGTGCGCGCTTTCCATCACTGCTTCACGTCCATGGCCGAGCGTAGGCCGTCGGACAAAAGATTGAACGAGATCGAGGTAACGAAGATCATGGCGCCGGGGAGCGCCGCGACCCAGGGCTGGACGTAGATCGCGGTGCGCAGCGTGTTGAGCATCAGGCCCCACTCGGGCTCGGGCGGGCGGGTGCCGAGGCCGAGGAAGGAGAGGCCGGAAGCGAGGATCATCGAGACCGAGATCAGGCTCGTGGCGTAGACGAAGATCGGGCCGAGCACGTTGCCGAGGACGTGCGCGCGGATGATCGCGAGCGCGCCGGCGCCCGAGGCCCGCGCCGCCTCGACGAAGTCGCGCGAGCGCACCTGCGTCGTCACGGCCTCGGCGACCCGGGCGATCGGCGGGATGAAGACGACGGTGAGCGACAGCAGCGCGTTGCCGAAGCCCGCCCCGAGCGCCCCCGAGAGCGCCACCGCCAGCAGCACCGATGGGAAGGCGTAGAACACGTCGATGGTGCGCATGATCAGCGTGTTGACGCGCCCGCCGATATAGCCGGCGAAGACGCCGATGCCGGAGCCGATGAAGAAGGCGACGATCACCGGCGTCACGCCCATGAACAGGGACAGGCGCGCGCCGTAGATGAGCCGCGAGAGCATGTCGCGCCCGAGCTCGTCCGAGCCCAAGGGATAGCCCGGCGTGCCGATCGGGCGCAGGCGCCTGAGGCTCACGCCGCGGTAGGGGTCGGCGGGAGCGATGTAGGGAGCGAAGACCGCCATGAGGACGATGAGGAGGATCACGACCGCGGCGCCGATGGCGACGGGGTCGCGGCGAAGGCGGCGGAGCACGCCGGTCCAGTAGCCGGGCGCCGCCTGGACCGGCGCCTCGACCTCCCGGGTGCTGCCGACGAGCGTCGCCATAATCAGGCCCGCTCGATGCGCGGGTCAAGCGCGGTCTGGACCACGTCGACCAGGAGGTTGAGGACGACGAAGAACAGGGCCAGCACCAGGATCGTCCCCTGCAGGAGCGGCAGGTCGCGCTGGAAGATCGCGGCGTTGAGGAGGAAGCCGGTGCCGGGCCAGGAGAACACGGTCTCGATCAGGATCGAGCCGCCGAGCAGGTAGCCGAGCTGCAGGCCCATGACGGCGAGGGCCGTCGGGGCCGCGTTCTTGACCACGTGCCCGAACACGCCGCGATCGTCGAGGCCCTTGGCCCTCAAGCCGACGATGAACTCCTGCGCCAGAATGTCGGCGACGAGCGCCCGCACGGTGCGAGCGACGACTCCCATCGGGATCACCGACATGGTCAGCGCCGGCAGGACCATGTGGCGCACGTGCTCCCAGTCCCAGGCCCAGTCGGTCGAGCCCCCGGGGCCGGCGCCGGTCGGCGGCAGCCAGCCGAGCTCGGCCGCGAAGACGATCACCAGCACCATGCCGAGCCAATAGTGCGGCACGCTGACGCCCAGCACCGAGAGGGCGGAGGCGAGCTTGTCGATCCACGAGCCGCGGAAGTAGCCGGCGACGAACCCGAACAGGGCGCCGAACAAGAAGCCGATGAAGGTCGCGAGCACGGCGATCCGCAACGTGTTGCTGACGGCCTTCACGACCTCGTCCGCCACCGGGCGGCCGGTGGCGATGGAGGTACCGAGGTCGCCGTGCACGGCCCGCCACAGCCACTTCGCGAATTGCTCGGCGTAGGGGCGGTCGAAGCCGTAGATCGCGAGCATCATCTTCTGCAGGTCGGCCGAGGCGTCGGGCGGCAGCACCGACACGAGCGGATCCCCCGGCGCGATGTGCACGAGGGCGAAGCACACGAGCGCCACGCCGAGGAGGATCGGGACCGTGTAGACGACGCGGCGGGCGAGGTAGGAGAGCATTTTTTCTTTTATGTCGTCATCCTCGGGCGCGCGCAGCGCGACCCAAGGACCTCGTGGGGATGGAGCGCTCGAGCGTCGCGAGGTCCTCGGGTCGGCGCTGAAGCGCCGCCCGAGGATGACGCCGCAAGAGAGCTACTCCATCGTCATGGTGGCGAGATCGATAAACCAGCTCTGGGGCTGGACCACGTTCTTGACCTTCGCCGACATCGCGCGGGGGCCGACGTCGTGGGCGACCCAGACGAATGGCGCCTCCTCGACGATGCGGGCGTGGAGCCGGGCGAGCGCCGCGTCGCGGGCCTTGGCGTCGAAGGCGGTGCGGGCGTCGGCGATGAGCTTGTCGAACTCCTCGTTGCCGAAGTAGCCCCAGTTGTTCGACACCGGCGGGAAGGTCTTGGTCGAGGTGAAGCGCACCATGCCGAAGAACGGGTCCATGGCGGCGTAGGTGACGTTGATGGCATTCGAGCCGCGCGCCGACTGGTCCTTCGCGCCGTGGCGCCAGTTGGTGAACAGCGTGTTCCACTCGATCACGTCGAGCTCGACGTCGAAGAAGCACTCCTTGAGCGCCTGCTGCATGTACTCGTGCATCGGGATCGGCTGCATCTGGCCGGAGCCCGAGGCCGATGTCTGCACTTTGACCTTCAGCGGCTTCGACGCGGAGTGGCCGGCCTCCTGCATGAGCTTCTTCGCCGCCGCCGGATCGTACTTGATCTCAAACTTCGGGTTGCCGTGCCAGGGATGGCCGGGCTCGTAGGTTCCGGTCGCCTCGGCCATCATGCCGCCGAGGAGCTCCTTGAGCTCGGCGCGGTTGACGCACAGGTTCGCGGCGTGGCGCACGCGGCGGTCGAGCCAGGGCGAGCCCTCGGCGAAGGAGAGCTGCCACGGCCACACGTGCGGCTGGGCATTCTGGTAGAGGAGGAAGCCGCGGCTCTTGATCTGCGGCACGGCGTCGGGCGCCGGCGCCTCGATCCAGTCGACCTGGCCGGAGAGCAGCGCCGCCGTGCGGGCATTCGCCTCCGGCAGCGGCAGGAGCACCACCTTGTCGATCTTCGGGCGGCGCTTCTCGTCCCAGTATTCGGGGAACTTCGCGAGCTCGAGCCGCTCGCGCGAGACGAAGCGGGTCACGCGGAAGGGGCCGGAGCCAGAAGGATCGGCCGCGAAGGCCGCCCAGGCCTGCTTCGCCCGCTCGGCCGGATCGGTGACGGAGGCCGGCACGGCTTTGAGCTTCGCCTCCCAATGGGCCGGCGAGGCGATGAAGAGGTTCGTCAGGTTGATCGGCAGGAAGGCGTCGGGCTCGGAGGTCGTGAGCTCGACCGTCATGTCGTCGATCTTGCGCGCGGTGCGCAGGGTCGGCATGCGCGAGGCGGTGACGCCGACCTGGCTCGGGTCGAAGTGCGGCGCCGCCTTGTCCAGCACCTTCTGGACGTTCCAGACGATCGCGTCGGCGTTGAGGATCGAGCCGTCGTGGAACTTGACGCCGGGGCGCAGCCGGAAGACCCACTTGGTCTTGTCGGCGTCGTCGGCCTTCCACTCGGTCGCGACGCCCGGGATCACGATGGAGGGCTCCTTCTCCTTGGAGAGGTCCCATTGGGTGAGCCCGTCGTAGATCGGGATGCCGGTGAAGCGGTTGCCCTCGAAGCCCTGGTCGGGCTGGCCGAGGGTGCGCGGGATGTCGGCGGCGGTCATGCCGATGCGCAAGGTCTTTTCCTGCGCGGCCGCCCCCGTCGCGAGCGCGAGGCTCCCGACCGTTGCCGCAAGAATCATCGCGCGTGACGAACGCTTCATCGGTCTCTCCCTGTCCGGCCGTTCCCGTTGCGTTGGACCGGCTGCCCAGCAACGGGCATGCCAGCCGGAGGGGAGCTTAATTCATTCCGGGGGCTTGGGAAGGCGTCACGCCCGCCAATAGGACGGGTTCTTGATCTTGAGCCAGTGCGGCGAGCGCCCGCTCCGGTAGGGCCGGTCCGCCCGCTTCGACACGATGCCTTCGAGGCCCATGGCGCAGGCGTGGCGGAACAGCGCCGGCCCTTCCGCCGCCTCCAGGTGCTCGCTGAACCGGAGCACCGGGTCCGCCGCCGCCGCGACGAGATCCGCGAGCCGCGCCCGGCGCTCGCCGAGCGGGTGGGGGCGCAGGTCCTCGGCCTCGAGCCGCAGCAGGTCGAAGGCGTAGAGGCAGGCCGCCGCCTGCCCGTTCTGGCTCATGAGGCCGTTGAAGTCGGGCAAGCCTGCGCCGCAGTGTGCGACCGCCTCGCCGTCGAGGACGATCCGCTCGACCGGCAGGGCCCGGACGGCCGCTGCGACCGCCGCGAGCTCGCCCGTCCAATCGCGCCCGTGGCGCGACCACAGGCGTACGGAAGGGCCGTCCTTCAGGGCCACGATCCGGTAGCCGTCGTGCTTGAGTTCGTGGATCCACTGCGGCCCCGTCGGCACCACGGCGGCAAGCGTCGGCTGGCAGGGAAGGATGAATCCGGTCGGCTTGCGCCGGGAGCCGGTAGAGGAGGCGGTACGCCAGGGCATGCCTCGAATCTGGGCCGAGGCATGCAATATGCAATCCAGATTTGCGTTCAGAATAAATGCACGTAAAACGAGTGGAAAGCCGTATCGGGATTATCCCTTAAAAACCCCCTCATCCGCCAGGAATGCCGCTTCCTCGGGCGTGCTCTCGCGGCCGAGAATGGCGTTGCGATGCGGGAAACGGCCGAAGCGGGCGACGATGTCGCGGTGGTGACGGGCCCACTTGATCGAGTCTTCCTCTCCGAGCACCTCGTTGAGGGCGACCGAGCGCTCCTGATCGGACAGCTCCTCGGAGTGCATGAAGGGGAGATAGAAGAAGCGGCGGAGCGCCGGCTCGACCGCCCGGTCGTGGCCGCGCTCGATCGCCCGGTCGGCGACATCGACGGCGACCGGGTCGGTGCGCCAGGCGCGGCGGGTGCCGCGGAACATGTTGCGGGGGAACTGGTCCAGCAGCAGGCAGAGCGCGAGCGCCCCATCGGGGGTCAGCTCCCACTCGTTGAGGTCGCCGGCGGCCGCGGCCTCGTGGGTGACGAGGAAGCGGGCGCGGCACTCGGCGTCGAAGCTCTCGTCCTTCGAGAACCACCGGTCGGGCCCGGCGGCGCGCCAGAAGGCGATCACCTCCTCGGGCGCCGCGTAGCGCTCCGTGGGCCTCCCCTCCGGATTTGAGTTCATGCTTCCCTCCGGGCCCGGAGTCGGGTGGATTCGAAAAAGCCCGGCGGCGCCGGGCTTTTCCTTGATTCGATAAGCGTGGTGCGCGCCTACTCGATCGAGACCGCGACGAAGCGCACCTCGCCCTGCGCGTTGGCGACGAGGAGGAGGGCCGACTTCTTGCCCTCCTTCTTCAGCGCCTCGACCCGGCGGGTGACGTCCGCGGGGGACGAGACCGCCTCCTGGCCGACCTCGACGATGACCTCGCCGGCCTGGATGCGCTTGTCGGCCGCGGCCGAGTTCGGGTCGACCCTCGTCACGACGACGCCCTTGACGTTGTCCTTAATGTTGAAGCGCTTGCGCACCTCGTCGGTCACGCCCGAGAGCTCGAGGCCGAGGACCTTGCGGGCGGCGCTCGGCACGTCGGCCGGCGGCTGGTTGAGGGAGGCCTGCTGCTGGCGGTCGTTGTCCTCGAGGCGCCCGAGCGTCACCGACTTCACCACCTCCTTGCCCTTGCGCACGACGGTCACGTCGACGGCCTTGCCGACCGGCGTGTTGGCGACGATGCGCGGGAGATCCCGGCTCTGCTTCACCTCCTGGCCGTCGAAGCGCACGATCACGTCGCCGACCTCGAGGCCGGCGGGCTTCGCCGGGCCCTTGTCGTCGATGCCGGCGACGAGGGCGCCGCGGGGAGAGCCGAGGCCGAGCGCCTCGGCGGTCGGCTCGTCGACGTTCTGGATGCGCACGCCGAGCCAGCCGCGGCGGGTCTCGCCGAACTCGCGCAACTGCTGGAGGATCGGTACGGCGGTCGCGGCCGGCACGGCGAAGCCAATGCCGACGGAGCCGCCGGTCGGCGACAGGATTGCGGTGTTGATGCCGATCACCTCGCCGTTCATGTTGAACAGCGGCCCGCCCGAGTTGCCCTTGTTGATGGAGGCGTCGGTCTGGATGTAGTTGTCGTAGGGGCCGCTCTCGATGTTTCGGCCCCTGGCCGAGACGATGCCGGCCGTGACCGAGCCGCCGAGGCCGAACGGGTTGCCGATGGCGATCACCCAGTCGCCCGGGCGCATCTTGTCGGAATCGCCGAAATTCACCGCCTTCAAAGGCTTGTCCGGCTTCACCCGCAGCACCGCGAGGTCGATCTTCGAGTCCTTGCCGATGATCTCGGCCTTGAGGCGGGTGCCGTCCGAGAAGATCACGCTGATGTCGTTCGCGTCGCCGATGACGTGGTTGTTGGTGACGACGATGCCCGACGGGTCGATGACGAAGCCGGAGCCCAGCGAATTCGAGCGCCGCTGGCGCGGGCTGTCCCCCTGTCCGCCGGGACCCCCTTGTCCGCCCTGGCCGCGGCGGTTGAAGAACTCCTCGAAGAGATCCTCGAACGGCGTGCCAGGCGGAAGCTGCGGCAGGGTGCGCCCGCGCGCCTCGACCGTGGTCGAGGCCGAGATGTTCACCACCGCCGGCATGATCTCGGCGGCGAGGTCGGCGAAGGATTCGGGCGCGGCGCGCGCGATGGCGTCGAAGGGAAGGAGCGTGGCCGTGAGGGCGAACACCCCGACGAGGGCCGCCGTGAAGCGGTTGCCGGAGGGCGCCGCGGGCCGCGCGGGAGCGTTCACGAGAGCCATGGATTTTCCTCGGTTAGAGCGATCAATAGATCATCCGTTCCGTTTTGCATTCAAGCCCGAATACGGCCAAAGCGCGGCTGGGCACAGCCGCTCAGGCGCCGATCTTGCGCGCCGCCCACACGATCGCGACCCCGGCGACGGCCGAGACGATGCCGACGAGGCGCATGCGCTCCCCCGGCGTGTTCGCGGCCTCCATCATGGCGCGCCTAACGCCCTCGGGGAAGGCCGCAAACAAAAGACCCTCGACCGCGAGAGCGAGGCCGAGGGCTGCGATGAGGTCGCGCATGCGAGGCAGGCTACTGGGTCGGCCCTGCCGGCGCCGGGCTCGGGGAGGCGGAGCTCGCCGCCGGGGCTCCGCCCGGCGTGCCCGT
>DASVVU010000106.1:0-2803 GCA_036386395.1 Beijerinckiaceae bacterium
GACAACATCCAGGTCAACGCCATCCTGCCGGGCTGGATCGACACCGAGCTCACCCGCACGGCGCGCACGCAGGTGGAGGGCCTGCACGAGCGGGTGCTCGCCCGCACCCCCGCCGGGCGCTGGGGCGTCCCCGACGACCTCGCCGGCACCGCGGTCTTCCTCGCCAGCGCCGCCTCCGACTTCGTCACCGGCACCGCGATTCCCGTGGACGGCGGCTACGCCGTGCAGGGCTAAAATCGCGGCGCATCATCATCATCCTCACAGGGACCGATACGGATCGAAAATGCGCAACATCATCAAGACCGAGGCCTACTACCCTCCCCGCGGCGACTGGGCCCGCGTCAGCCCGGCCGAAGCGGGCTTCGATCCCGGCCGGCTCGCGGAGGCCGTCGGCTTCGCGGAGGCGAACGAGTCGCCCTGGCCGCGCACCATGTACCTCGAGACCGGCGAGTACATCGGCACCGCCGACATGGGCGAGGCGCCGCCCTGGAACGATGTGCTCGGCGAGGTGCGCCCGCGCGGCGGGGCAGGGGGGCTCGTCATCCGCTCCGGCCGCATCGCGGCCGAGTGGGGCGACACCAACCGCCGCGACATGACCTTCTCGATCGCCAAGAGCTATCTCGCGGTGCTCGCCGGCGTCGCCATCGAGCGTGGCCTGATCCGCTCCATCGACGACCCGGTGCGGGACTACTCGCTCGATGACGGCTTCACCTCGCCCCAGAACCGCGACATCACCTGGCGCCATCTCCTGGACCAGACGAGCGAGTGGGAGGGAACGCTGTTCGACAAGCCGGACGCCGTCGACCGGCACCGCCAGGTCGGCCCCGGCACGGGCGCCAAGCCCAAGGGCTCGCACCGCGACCTGCAGCGGCCCGGGACGTATTGGGAGTACAACGACGTCCGGGTGAACCGGCTCGCCCTGTCGCTGCTGCACGTCTTCCGCCGCCCGCTTCCGGAGGTGCTGCGCGAGACCATCATGGACCCGATCGGCGCCTCGCCCGACTGGGAGTGGCGCGGCTACCGCAACTCCACCGTCGAGATCGACGGCAAGCCGATGGAGTCGGTCTCGGGCGGCGCCCACTGGGGTGGCGGCATGTTCATCTCCGCCCGCGACCACGCGCGGCTCGGTTACCTCATCCAGCGCCGCGGGACCTGGGACGGCCGGCAGCTCCTGTCGGAGAGCTGGATCGACGCCCTGACGACACCCTGCGCGATCAACCCGATCTACGGCCTCCTGTGGTGGCTCAACACCGACCGCGCCTACTACGCGGCCGCCCCGGAGACGAGCTTCTTCGCGATCGGCATGGGCACGAACCTGATCTGGATCGACCCGGCTCTCGACCTCCTCGTGGTGGCGCGCTGGGTCAACAAGGAGCGGGTCGGCGACCTCATCGCGAGCTTGATGAAGGCGATGCGCTGACCGCGGGGGGGATCTTCCCCGGGTCAGCAGGGGGAGGATCCCGGTCATCGCAGAGCTGCGAGGCGCTCCGATGCCTCGGACGCGAGCGTGCGGGTGAGCTCACCGGCCGGAAGCTCGCGCCCAAGGGCGGCCGCCTGGCCCGACCACAAGGGGGTGAAGTCGCCCGAGCCGGCGGCCTCGCCCTTCGACCGGAGCGGGCCGACGCCGGTCGCGGCGAGCGGGAACGCGGGAGCGTGCTGCGACATCGGCCCGACCTCGCGCACGATACGGTTGACGATGCCGCGGGCCGGACGGCCCGTGAAGACGTTGGTGAGGACGGTGGCGGACTCGTTCGCGCCCTTGAGGGCTGCGCGATGCGCGGCTCCGACCTTGGCTTCCGGGCAGAACAGGTAGGCGGTGCCGATCTGGACGGCGGCGGCCCCGAGCGCCAGGGCGGCGACGATGCCGCGCCCGTCGCCGATGCCGCCGGCGGCGATCACCGGGACGCCGACGGCATCGACGACCTGCGGCACGAGCGCCATGGTGCCGGCTTGCGAGGCGATGTCGTCGGTCAGGAACATGCCCCGGTGCCCGCCGGCCTCGTACCCTTGCGCGATGATGGCGTCGCAGCCTTGCGCCTCCAGGGCCCGCGCCTCGGCGACCGAGGTTGCCGAGGAGAGCACCTTTGCGCCGCTCTCCTGGACGCGCCGGAGCAGCCGCTGGTCCGGCAGGCCGAAGTGAAAGCTGACCACCTCCGGCCCGAACTCCAGCACGGCATCGCACATCGCCTCGTCGAACGGGGTGCGTGCGGGCCCGGAGGGCTGTGCATCGGGGTCGATCCCGAGTTCGGCGTAGTACGGCGTCAAGCGCTCCTTCCACGCGGCTTCACGCCGACCGTCCCGCTGCGGCGGCGCATGGCAGAAGAAGTTGACGTTGATGGGCCGCGCGGTGCGCTGGCGGATGATGCCGAACTCGGTCCGGAGTTGCTCGGCGTTGAGCATCGCGCAGGGGAGCGAGCCGAGCCCTCCGGCCTCCGACACCGCGATGACCATCTCGGCCGTCACCGACCCGGCCATGGGTGCCTGCACGATCGGGATGTCGATCCCGACGAGATCGAGGAAGCGGCGGTCCTGCCACATGGTCCTAGTCCCCTTGCTTCAAACGCGTTTTTGCGAAACCAGCGAGCGACGCCTCGAAGGCGGGCGACCCCGCCGCGGCGACGAACTGGTCCGTGTCGAGGGCGCTCGCCGTGCCTGACGCTTGCACGATGGCGGCGAGCGCTCGCTTGGCCATCCTCAGCGGCGCGACCGGATAGGCCGACAGCCGCGCCGCCATTGCCAGCGCGTGGTCAAGCGCCGCGCCGTCCGGCGCCACCTCGTCGACGAGGCCGGCCGCTTGAGCTTG
>DASVVU010000107.1:0-17033 GCA_036386395.1 Beijerinckiaceae bacterium
AGCGCGTCGATGCGGTCGTCCTCGAGGCCGAGCTTCACCGTGTTCTGATAGGTCTTCGGCGGCTCGCCGCCGGTGATGTCGACCGGGTTGCCGGAGGCGCCGAAGGGCGGGATGAACTTCTTGAAGGCCTCGTCGAGATCGGGCGGGAATGACATCAGCTTGAGGTCGTTGTCGACGCAGGCGTCCGAGAGGAGCACGCCCGAGCCGCCGGCGCCGGTGATGATGACGACGTTCTCGCCCTTCGGCGTCGGCAGGACCTGGATGCCGCGGGAGAACTCGAGCATGTCGCGGAGCGAGCGCGCCCGGATGACGCCGGACTGGCGCAGCACGTCCTCGTAGATCTTGTCGTTGCCGGCGAGCGCGCCGGTGTGCGACGAAGCGGCCTTGGCGCCGGCCGAGGTGCGGCCGGCCTTCAGCATGATCACCGGCTTCTTCTTCGAGACGCGCTTCGCGACCTCGGCGAAGGCGCGCCCGTCCTTCAGGTCTTCGCAGTGCTGCGCGATGACCTGGGTGTTGTCGTCCTGCTCGAAGAAGGTCAGAAGATCGTCCTCGTCGATGTCGGACTTGTTGCCGAGGCCGACGATCGCCGAGACGCCCATCTTGGCCGAGCGCGAGAAGCCGATGATCGCCATGCCGATGCCGCCCGACTGCGACGACAGGGCGACCTTCCCCTTCACGTCGTAGGCGGTGCAGAACGTCGCGCAGAGGTTCTCGGGCGTATAGTAGAAGCCGTAGATGTTCGGGCCCATGAGGCGGATGTCGTACTGCCGCCCGATCTTCTGGATCTCCTCCTGGCCCTCGTGGTTGCCGGTCTCGGCGAAGCCCGACGGGATCAGCACCGCCCCCGGGATCTCCTTCTCGCCGCACTCGACGAGCGCCGCCGCCACGAACTTCGCCGGGATCGCGAAGACCGCGACGTCGATGACGCCCGGCACGTCCTTGACCGACTTGTAGGCCTTGTAGCCGAGGATTTCGTCCGCCTTCGGGTGGATCGGGTAGATCTCGCCCTTGTAGCCGCCGTTGATGAGGTTCTTCATCACGGAGTTGCCGATCTTGCCGTCCTCCGCGGAGGCGCCGATCACGGCAAGCCCCTTCGGGCGCATGATCCGGTTCATGGAGCGCACGATGTCGTCGTGCGGCGGGCGGTAGCGCTGCTCGTGCGGCTCGAAGTCGACCACGATGCGAACGTCCGCGGCGGTCGCGTCCTTCGCGGTCGCGAAGACCGGGTTGAGGTCGAGCTCGGAAATTTCCGGAAAGTCGCTAACCAGTTGAGAAACCTTGACGATGATGTCCGCAAGCGCCTCGCGGTTCACGGCCTCGCCGCCGCGCACGCCGCGCAGCATCTCGGCTGCCTGGATGCCGTCGAGCATGGAGAGCGCGTCGTCGCGGGTCGCGGGGGCGAGGCGGAAGGTCACGTCCTTCAGCACCTCGACCAGGACGCCGCCGAGGCCGAAGGCCACGAGCTTGCCGAAGGAGCCGTCGGTGATCGCGCCGACGATCACCTCGGTCCCGCCCTTGAGCATCTGCTGGACCTGCACGCCCTCGATCTTGGCGTCGCTCTTGTACTTCTTCGCGTTGGCGAGGATCGTGTCGTAGCCCTTCGACACCTCCTCGGCGCTCTTGAGGCCCACGAGCACGCCGCCGGCCTCGGTCTTGTGCAGGATGTCCGGCGAGACGATCTTCAAGACCACGGGGAAACCCATGCCGGCCGCCTGCTTCGCGGCGTCCTCGGCGGAGTTCGCGACCCCTTCCTTCGGGACCGGGATGCCGTAGGCGTCGCAGACGAGCTTGCCTTCGGGGGCGGTCAGCGCGGTGCGGCCGTCGGCCTTCACCTTGTCGAGGACCTGCCGGACGGCGCCTTTGGCGTTCGTCGCCGATCCCGCCTCGCGCTGCCTCAGTGCTGCTTCCGCCATGTGGGCTCCTCCTGCGAGCTGATTTGATTGTGGTTTCAGGGCCGTGGCTCTAACCGGATCGGCGGGAAAAGGAAGCCCCGCCACGCTCTAGACCTCCACCAGCCCTTTTGCGCCGCGAGACGAACCCCTCAAGCGGGCCAAGTTGGTATTTGGCATACCAAGCCGTCTTCCTAAGTCAAGTGCTTTCAGAAATGCGTATCAATCGGCTATCGCCAGCTCGTGGTTGACATCGTGGTATCTGGTATGCCAATCGCTCGCCAGCGATGATGGAACCATGATGATGACGTCTCCTGGGGAGGGCGGAATCATGATGATGACGCCGGATGATGATGACGGCCCGCCGGAGTCGGCGTCCGTGCCAGGAATGTCCTCGTGAACAGAGCCGAGCTGAAATGGCCCTTGCCGGACGAGCCTGAGCGGGGCTTCGTCGTCGCCCGCATCCCGGCCGAGGCGAGCTTCAAGTCGAAGGCCTACGCGGCCCTGAAGGACGCCATCACCAGGATGGACATCTACGGCTCGCGGGAGCCGGTCATGCTCGACGAACGCGAGCTCTCCGAGAAGCTAGGCGTCAGCCGCACGCCGATCCGCGAGGCGGTGGCGATGCTCGAGCAGGAGGGCTTCGTGCGCACCGTGCCGCGCCGCGGCATCCTCGTCGTGCGCAAGACCAAGCGCGAGATCGTCGAGATGATCGAGGCCTGGGCTGCGCTGGAGAGCATGGCGGCCCGCCTCATCGCCGAGCGCGCCTCGGACGCCGAGATCGCGACGCTGCGCGTCCTCTTCGAGGGCTTCCGCGACGGCCACGTCCGCGAGCACATGGACGAGTATTCCTCCGCGAACATCGCCTTCCATCAGGCGTTGATCCGCCTGAGCGGGTCGAAGCTCCTCGAGTCCATGACCGGCAACCTGTTTCTCCACGTGAAGTCGATCCGGCACCGGACGATCTTCGACGACGACCGCGCCGAGCGCTCGATCCGCGACCACATGGCGATCATCGAGGCCCTGGAGCGCCGCGACGCGGCGCTTGCCGAGCGCCTCGTCCGGGAGCACACCCTGCGCCTTAGCGAGCACGTCGAGAAGCACGTCGACCTCGACTGAACCGATCACCGAAACAGCAGAAACCCGAACGGGAGGGAAGAATGGCAGAGACGGCCCTGAAGGAGCGGCAGAAGCCGGAAGCGACGGCGAACGAGCTCGGGCAGAAGACCGCGGACGTCGGAACGAGCCATGAGCCGGAGCTGACCGACGGCTTCCACCTCGTCATCGACGCGCTCAAGCTCAACGGCCTCACCACCATCTACAACGTGCCCGGCATCCCGATCACCGACCTCGGCCGCATGGCCCAGGCCGAAGGCATCCGCGTGCTCTCCTTCCGCCACGAGCAGAACGCCGGATACGCCGCCTCGATCGCGGGCTTCCTGACGAAGAAGCCCGGCGTCTGCCTCACGGTTTCGGCGCCGGGATTCCTCAACGGCCTCACCGCGCTCGCGCACGCGACGACGAACTGCTTCCCGATGATCCTGATCTCCGGCTCGTCCGAGCGCGAGGTTGTCGACCTGCAGCAGGGCGACTACGAGGAGATGGACCAGCTCGCCATCGCGAAGCCCCTGTGCAAGGCGGCCTTCCGGGTGCTGCACGCGCAGGACATCGGCATCGGCCTTGCGCGCGCGATCCGCGCCGCCGTCTCGGGTCGCCCGGGCGGCGTTTATCTGGATCTTCCGGCGAAGCTCTTCGGGCAGGTCATGGACGCGGAGGCCGGCCGGAAGTCGCTCGTGAAGGTCATCGACGCGGCGCCGGCCCAGATTCCGGCGCCGGATGCGGTCAAGCGCGCGCTCGACGTGCTGAAAGGCGCGAAGCGCCCGCTCATCATCCTGGGCAAGGGCGCGGCCTACGCGCAGGCCGACGATGCGATCCGCTCGCTCGTCGAGAAGAGCGGCATCCCGTTCCTGCCCATGAGCATGGCCAAGGGCCTCCTGCCCGACACGCATCCGCAGTGCGCGGGCGCCGCGCGCTCGACGGTGCTGAAGGACGCCGACGTCGTCATGCTGATCGGGGCGCGCCTGAACTGGCTCCTCTCGCACGGCAAGGGCAAGGCGTGGGGCGATGCGCCGAAGAAGTTCATCCAGGTCGACATCGAGCCGAGGGAGATGGACTCGAACGTCGAGATCGCCGCCCCGCTCGTCGGCGACATCGGCTCCTGCGTGCAGGCGCTCCTCGACGGCATGGGCGCGAAGTGGCCCGCTCCTCCGGCCGACTGGACCGGCGCCGTCTCGAAGAAGCGCGAGGAGAACGTCGCCAAGATGGCGCCGCGGCTCATGAACAACAACGTGCCGATGGACTACCACGGCGCGCTCGGCGTCCTGCGCACCGTCGTCAAGGAGCGGCCGGACGCCATCCTCGTCAACGAGGGCGCCAACACGCTCGACCTCGCGCGCGGCGTCATCGACATGTACCAGCCGCGCAAACGCCTCGACGTCGGCACCTGGGGCGTGATGGGCATCGGCATGGGCTACGCCATCGCGGCGGCGGTCGAGACCGGCAAGCCCGTGCTCGCGGTCGAAGGCGACTCGGCCTTCGGCTTCTCCGGCATGGAGGTCGAGACGATCTGCCGCTACAACCTGCCGGTCTGCGTCGTGGTGTTCAACAACAACGGCATCTACCGCGGCACCGACGTCAATTCCGCGGGTTCCGATCCCGCCACAACCGTCTTCGTCAAGGGCGCGCGCTACGACAAGCTCGCGGAAGCCTTCGGCGGCGTCGGCGTCAACGCCACGTCGCCTGACGAGCTGAAGCGCGCGGTCAACGCCGCCATGGACTCGGGGCGGCCGACGCTGATCAACGCGGTGATCGACCCGGCCGCCGGCAGCGAGAGCGGCCGCATCGGCAACCTCAACCCGCAGAGCCAGCTTCGCAAGAAGCCGACGCAGTAACCAGGCGGACGGCCCGTTCTTGACGGAACGGGCCGCTCCTCAACAATCCGAATTAGAGATCGAAGAGGAACGAAGATGGGCAAGGCACTCGAAGGCGTCAGGATCCTCGACTTCACCCACGTGCAGTCGGGGCCGACCTGCACCCAGCTCCTCGCCTGGTTCGGCGCCGACGTGATCAAGGTGGAGCGTCCGGGCACGGGCGACATCACCCGCGGGCAGCTCCGCGACGTCCCGAACGCGGACTCGCTCTACTTCACGATGCTGAACCACAACAAGCGCTCGATCACCCTCGACACCAAGAACCAGAAGGGCAAGGAGGTGCTCGAGGCGCTGGTGAAGCAGTGCGACGTGCTGGTCGAGAACTTCGCCCCCGGCGTGCTCGACCGCATGCTGCCCTGGGAGCGCATCCAGGAGCTCAACCCGCGCATGATCGTCGCCTCGATCAAGGGCTTCGGCCCGGGGCCGTACGAGGACTGCAAGGTCTACGAGAACGTCGCGCAGTGCGCCGGCGGCTCGGCCTCGACGACGGGCTTCCGCGACGGCCTGCCGCTCGTCACCGGCGCGCAGATCGGCGACTCGGGCACCGGCCTTCACCTTGCGCTGGGCATCGTGACGGCCCTGTTCCAGCGCGAGAAAACGGGAAAGGGCCAGCGCGTCACCTGCGCCATGCAGGACGGCGTGCTCAACCTCTGCCGCGTCAAGCTGCGCGACCAGCAGCGCCTCGCCCACGGGCCCCTCAAGGAATACAGCCAGTTCGGCGAGGGCATCCCCTTCGGCGACGCGGTGCCGCGGGCCGGCAACGATTCCGGCGGCGGCCAGCCCGGCCGCATCCTCAAGTGCAAGGGCTGGGAGACCGACCCCAACGCCTACATCTACTTCATCACCCAGGCGCCGGTCTGGGAGGCGATCTGCGACGTGATCGGCGAGCCCGAGTGGAAGACCCACCCAGACTACGCGACGCCGCCGGCCCGCCTGCCGCGCCTCAACGCGATCTTCGCGCGGATCGAGGAGTGGACCATGACCAAGGACAAGTTCGAGGCCATGGACATCCTCAACAAGTACGACATCCCCTGCGGCCCGATCCTGTCGATGAAGGAGATCGCCGAGGACGAGTCGCTCTACGAGACCGGCACGCTTGTCCGCGTGCCGCACCCGATGCGCGGCGAGTACATCTCGGTCGGCAACCCGATCAAGCTGTCGGACTCGCCCTCCGAGGTCGCCCGCTCGCCGCTTTTGGGCGAGCACACCCAGGAAATCCTGCGCGAGGTGCTCGGCTTCGGCGACTCCCAGGTCGAGGAGATCGAAGGCTCGGGCGCGCTCGGCGGCGGCGCGCATCGCATCGCGGCGGAGTAAATCGCCTCTCCCGCGACCGCCTCTCCCGCTCGCGGGAGAGGCCGACTCGCCGAAGGCGAGCGGGTGAGGGCAAAGCCCGCGCGCCGCGCTTCCGGAAGGCCCTCACCTCGGTCCCCTCTCCGCGCAAGCGGGACAGGGAGGACCAAGCGGAGCCGTTTGCAGCCATGGCGCGGCTGCGCCATGGTGCGATCCATGCTCCGCGTCCTGCTCCCGCTCCGCTTCATCATGCTCGTCGCGTCCCTCGGCGCGGCGGTCGGGGCGCTCCTCATGTTCTGGCTCGGCGCGTCGAAGACCTTCGACGCGGTCCGGGCCGCCCTCGGCCGCGAGACCGCGAATTCCGCGATCGGGTCGGTGATGGGGGCGACGGACTCGTTCCTGTTCGGCGTCGTCCTCGTCATCTTCGCCTACGCGATCACCTTCGGCTTCGTCGTGGAGCTTCCCGCCGAGGACCGCGCTCGCCTGCCGGCCTGGATGCGGGTCGAGGGCGTCGCCGGCCTCAAGCGCATCCTCGTCGAGGTGATCCTCGTCTATCTCGTCGTGGACTTCGCGACCGACGTCGCCGAGGCCGAGAGGCACCTCGACTGGCACACCCTCGTCATGCCGGCCTCGATTCTTCTCATCGCCGCGGCGCTGCGTCTCCTCTCCCACGCGCCGCCCCATCCGGCGCCCACCGACGCTCCGGAGCACGGCTCGGGTTGAGCTTGCCTTCGCGGCGAAACCCCTTACACGCGGCGCCATGCCCCTGCGCGCCGCCATCATCCCGGTCACGCCCTTCGCGCAGAACTGCTCGCTCCTGTGGGACGACGCGACGAACCGGGCGGCGGTCGTCGACCCCGGCGGCGACCTGCCCCGCATCCTCGAAGCGATCGAGAAGACCGCCGTCACGCCCGAGAAGATCCTCCTGACCCACGGCCACATCGACCACGCCGGCGGCGCGGCCGAGCTCAAGGAGCGCCTCGGCGTCCCGATCGAGGGCCCGCACCGGGCCGACAAGTTCCTGCTCGACCGCCTCGCCGAGACCGGGCGCGGCTACGGCATGGCGGCGCGCCCCGTCGCGCCGGACCGCTGGCTCGAGGAGGGGGACGAGGTCACGGTCGGCGGCCTTTCCTTCGACGTGCTGCATTGCCCCGGGCACTCGCCCGGCAGCGTCGTGCTCGTGCTCCGGGGCGAGCCCTTCGCCGTCGTCGGCGACGTGCTGTTCCGCGGCTCGGTCGGGCGCACGGACCTCCCCGGCGCCGACCCCGTGGCGCTGATCCGCTCGATCAAGGAGAAGCTCCTGCCGCTCGGGGACGACGTCGCCTTCCTGTGCGGCCACGGGCCCATGAGCACCATCGGCGAGGAGCGGGAGATGAACCCGTTCCTGCGCCGGCCCGGTGGCGGGCTATCGGGTTTTTGAACCCTTCTTGGCCGGCGGCCGAGGGAACAGCTCCTCTGGTATGGGTGGAGCCTCGGCGGTCTCTGCGGCACGGAACAGGTCGCCGCTCGGCGGCGCGCTCGCAAAGATGGGGAGTGGGTAGCAGGGACACTTGCCTCGCGGCACGTTCAGGACGCCCGACAAAGCAAATCCCGTCGGACCACCGTAGTTGTACACGATGACCCCGAGATGGTTGGCGCCGGGTCGGAGCGCGTTTGCGATCAGGTTGGGAGGCAACGTCGTCAAGGTGTTGTACGGAATCATCCCTCCGATGAACGTGGGAATCCCAGATTGCCGAACATAGACCCACGCCAAGTCGTCGACCATCACCTGAATCGGGGTTGTCCACGCAGGCTGGAATCCGAAGCACAGGTCGAAGCGCAACTCGTAGATACGGTAGCCCACCGAGGCGCTCGCGCCGTCGTTCGCGCTTTGGCTGATATAGTGCGATCCTGCCAGGGGGCCCATATTGAGCGTCACAGGCACGGCCAGTGCCGAAGGCCCCGGGAAGACCGTGCGCCACGCCGCGAGCCCGGTGTTGAACGGCAGGACGAGGTCTTCGCAGACCGGAACGCAGCGGGCCGGAACGCGCTCCATGTGGAAGCTGTTGGCGGCGCTGGATCCGCTCGATCCTGAATAGACCGCGACCACGTCCAGCTTGACGTCGCTCTCGAGGACGACGTAGCCCTTGACGAATTTCAAGTCCGGCAGCGTCCGGATGACCTGGGGGCAATCGATTTCCAACGCCGTGTCCGGGTCCAGGACCACCGGCCTTTGATAGACCGGGACGTCAACGGTCTGACCGAGCGGCTTCGCGACCACGACCTTCCATCTGAAGTGGGCTTGGCGGCACTTGTCGGGGTTATGGATGTTGATGGCCGTCCAGTATCGGCCGGGCGCGACCGGGGCTCCCCCGGTCGCGGCGGCCACCTCGCCGCAAACCAGCTTCACTGCATATTGGAACTCGGTCGCGCAAGCCCCATGCGCCTGGCCGCAATGACATGTCGATTCGCATGACATTATGAGGTCCTCCAATTTTGTTTTTTAGTCCCCTTGTTGGCCCCTCGATTTGATTTTACACCAAGTAAGCAGTTTATGCTATAGTAAAACTTTTGCATGACGCAGAGGAACAATAGGCAATATCCGAGCGGCTATCACGCCGACGCTCGACCGCTCGACAAACGGAGCGCGCCGTTCTTTGATCCCTCCCAACGAAAATTCCTTGAGGGAGGAACCCATGCCGAGGCTCACGCGCCGTTCGCTCATGCTCGCCGGGGCCGCGCTGCCGTTCGCGGCGCGGGCGCAAGGCTGGCCTTCGGGGATCGTCCGCATCATCGTGCCGTTCCCGCCGGGCGGCTCCGTCGACGCCATCGCCCGGATGGTGCAGCCGGGTCTGCAGCAGCGGCTCGGCGCGACGGTGATCGTCGAGAACCGGCCCGGCAGCTCGGGCTCGATCGGCGCCGCCGCCGTCGCGAAGGCCGCGCCCGACGGCAACACGTGGCTGTTCGTGTTCGACACCCACGCCGTCAACCCGGCGCTCATCCCGAACCTGCCCTACGACAGCCAGAAGGACCTCGACCCGGTCCTCCTCATCGGCACGGCCCCGAACGTGCTCGCGACCCATCCGTCGCGGCCCTACAGGACGCTCGCCGACGTGGTCGAGGCCGCGAAGGCCAAGCCCCGCGCCATCACCTTCGCCTCGGTCGGGGCCGGCAGCCTCGGCCACCTCACCGTGGTGCTCCTGTCGAAGCGCGCCGGCGTCGAGCTCGTGCACGTGCCCTACCGCGGCGGCGGCCCCGCCATCAACGACGCCATCGCCGGCCACGTCGACCTCATCGTCGCGAGCACGGCGCTCCTCAACCCGCACCTCCAGGCCGGGACCCTGCGCGGCCTCGTCCAGACCGGCCTCAAGCGCCAGCCGAGTCTTTCCGACCTGCCGACCGCCGATGAGAGCGGTTTTTCGGGCTTCCAGTCGCTGGCCTGGTGGGGCGTCTACGGCCCGGCCGGCACGCCGAAGAGCATCGCCGAGCGCTTCCAGGCCGAGCTGACCGCGGTGCTCAAGGACGAGCGCGTGGCGAAGCAGCTCACCGAGACGCAGCAGATCACCCCCACGCTCGGCGGCCCCGAGGAGCTGCGGAAATTCTTCGACGAGCAGGCCCGCACCTGGGGCGCGGTCGTGCGCGAGAACGGAATCAAGAGCGACACGTAAGCGGGCCTCACCCCCGCTTCAGCTCCTCGCGCACGAGGTGCGCGCCCTGGCTCAGCGCCGCGAGCTTGCCGTATGCGATGTCGCGGTTCATGGGAGCCATGCCGCAGTTGGTGCAGGGATAGAGCTTCTCGGGCGCGACGAACTTCAGCGCCGCCCGGATCGTCTCGGCGACCTCCTCGGGGGTCTCGACCTTGTTCGAGGCCACGTCGATCGCGCCGACGAGCACGTCCTTGCCCTCCAAGAGCCGGATCAGCTCAAGCGGCACATGCGAGTTGCGGCACTCGAGCGAGACCTGGTCGATGCTGCTCCGCGCGATCAGCGGGAAGGTCTCCTCGTACTGCCGCCACTCCGAGCCAAGCGTCTCCTTCCAGTCGATGTTGGCCTTGATGCCGTAGCCGTAGCAGATGTGGACGGCGGTGCGGCACTTGAGGCCGGCCCGCGCCGCCTCCAGCGCCGCGATGCCCCAGTCGGCGACCTCGCGCATATAGACGTTGAAGGCGGGCTCGTCGAACTGCACCACGTCGACGCCGATGCTCTCCAGCTCCCGCGCCTCCTCGTTGAGCGCCGCCGCGAAGGCGAAGGCGAGGTCGCGCCGGTCGCGGTAGTGCTCGTCCGCGATGGTGTCGACGATGGTCATGGGGCCGGGGAGCGTGAACTTGAGCTTGCGGCTCGCGTGCGCCCGCGCGGCGCGGGCCTCGGCGGCGTGCACCGGGCCCTTGCGCCGGATCGGCCCCGTGACGGTCGGCACCTCGGCCTTGTAGCGGTCGGCGCGGATGCCGATCACCGTGCGCTTGCCGAAATCGATGCCGTCGAGGTTCGCCAGGAACCCGTGCACGAAATGGACGCGGGCCTGCTCGCCGTCGCTGACGATGTCGAGGCCGGCGTCCTCCTGCAGCTTCACGGCGAGGATCGTTGCGTCGAGCTTCGCCTGCGCAAGGTCCGCGCCTTCGAGCTTCCACGGCGCCCACAGCCGCTCGGGCTCGGCCAACCAGCTCGGCTTCGGCAGGCTGCCCGCAAGCGTCGTCTGAAGCATCGTTCCCTCCCTTGAGGCGGTCAGGAGAGGGCGGGCGGCGGCTTCAAGTCAAGCGCGCCGCTTAAAACCCAGGCGCAGCTTGGCTTTAAGTCGGCTCGACACCTCCGGGGTGTGTTCTCTCTGCACTAGGCCCGTGCCGCCATGGCTTTTACCCAGCAGGGATGTCCTTCGAATCGAAGCTTCCTCGGAACGCCATGCTCTCCCGCCGCTTGTTCCTCACGGCCCTCGCCGGGGCGCCGCTCGCCGCCTGCAACACGACCCAGATAGCGAGCCTGCCGGCCGACCACGACCTCGCAGGCTGGTACGTCGGCCAGATGGACGACCACCCGTTCCCGATCCCGCTCGTCGACCGCAGCCGGATGAAGCCCGAGCACCGGCGCCAGAGCGTCGCCTACAGCGGCCCCGAGCGCCCCGGCACCATCGTGGTCGACATCGACCAGCGCTTCCTCTACCTCGTCCAGGGCAACGGCACGGCGCTGCGCTACGCCGTCGGCGTCGGCCGCCAGGGCTTCTCGTGGAAGGGCGTGGCCTATGTCGGCCGCAAGGGCGTGTGGCCGAACTGGAGCCCCACCACCACCATGGTGAAGCTCAAGCCCGACCTGCCGCGCCACCGCCAGCCCGGCCTCGACAACCCCCTCGGCGCGAGGGCGCTCTATCTCTACCAGGGCAACCGCGACATCCTGTTCCGCATCCATGGCACGAACGAGCCCTGGAGCATCGGCGATCAGGTCTCCTCCGGCTGCATCCGCATGCTCAACGAGGACGTGGCCGACCTCTACAACCGCGTCGACGTCGGCACGACGGTGCTGGTCAGGCGGAACGGGCGCTATCGGGTGTGAGAGGTCCGGCAGGCACCGCCGGGAATGTTTCACGTGAAACATTTTCCTAAGCCGGCATCGCCGCCGTTGTGAGGTGCCGTCGAGAGGGCGATCACGACGGCGAATCCAGGCGGCCTCACGCGGCTTGACGCCGGCCCTTCAGGCGGCGCCTTCACGGCCTGATGCGCGTCACGACGGAAGCCCGCGCCCGCCGCACCCCAGTCCCGTCCTATTTTCCGAACGATCCGGTCCTGAACACCGCACGGCGGCACGCCCGTGCCGCAGACTCGGACCCGTGCCCGAGGTAGCTTGCGGAATCGGCCAGGGTCGGGCAGCGACACGCTCCCACCATCGAAACTGTGCATGCGAAAGGAAGGCCATGAGCGCCGCCGTCGCGCCCCCAAAAGAAATGCGCGCCGCGGTGCTCGCCGCCCCCGGGCTTGCGCGCGTCGACACCGTTGCGCGGCCCGAGCCAGGCCTCGGCCAGGTGCGCATCCGACTCGAAGGCTCCGGCGTATGCGCCTCGAACCTGACGCCCTGGGCCGGGCCGGAATGGATGAAGTTTCCGACCGAGCCGGGGGCGCTCGGGCACGAGGGGTGGGGCGTCGTCGACGCCGTGGGGGAGGGGGTCGAGGGCGTGGCCGTCGGGCAGCGGGTCGCGGCGCTGTCCTATAAGGCTTATGCCGAGTACGACCTTGCGGAAGCCGAGGCCGTGGTGCCGCTGCCGGCGGCGCTCCACGGGGAGCCGTTCCCGGGGGAGCCCCTCGGCTGTGCCATGAACATCGTCGCCCGCAGCGACATCCGGGCCGGACAGACGGTCGCGGTCGTCGGCATCGGGTTTTTGGGAGCGATCCTGACGCGGCTCGCGGCCGATGCCGGGGCGCGGGTGATCGCGGTGTCGCGGCGGCCGTTCTCCCTCGACGTCGCCCGCGCGTTCGGCGCCGCCGAGACGATCCCGATGGAGGACCACGGCGCCATCGTGGGCCAGGTCAAGGAGCTGACTGGCGGGGCCTTCTGCGAGCGCGTCATCGAGGCCGTCGGCAAGCAGTGGCCCCTCGACCTCGCCTCCGAGCTCACGGGCGAGCGCGGGCGCCTCGTCGTCGCCGGCTACCACCAGGACGGGCCGCGGCAGGTCAACATGTGGCTGTGGAACTGGCGCGGCCTCGACGTGATCAATGCGCACGAGCGCGACCCCAAGGTCTACGTCCAAGGAATCCGCGCGGCGGTCGAGGCCGTGGCCTCGGGCCGCCTCGACCCGCGCCCGCTCTACACCCACCGCTTTCCCCTGGAGCGCCTTGGCGACGCGCTCGACGCGACCCGCGACCGGCCGGACGGGTTCCTGAAGGCCTTGGTGACGGCATGACCCGTCCCCGCGTCGGCTTCCTCGGCGTCGGCTGGATCGGCCGGCACCGCATGCAAGCCATGCTTGAGACCGGCGCCGTCAAGGCCGCCGGCATTGCCGAGCCCTCGCCCGAGGCGGCGGCGGAAGCCCAAAAGCTCGCGCCCGGGGCGGCGCTCGTCGCGGACCTCGACGAGCTTCTGGACTTGCAACTCGACGGGGTCGTGATCGCGACGCCGAGCGCACTGCACGCCGAGCAGTCGATCCGCGCGCTCGCCCGCAGCGCGGCGGTGTTCTGCCAGAAGCCGCTCGGGCGCACCGCCGCCGAGGCGCGGGCCGTGGTCGAGGCCGCGCGCGCGGCGGACCGGCTCCTCGCCGTCGACCTCTCCTACCGCTTCACGGAAGGCATGCGGCGCATCCGCGAGATCGTGCGCGAGGGCGGCCTCGGGCGCGTCTTCGCGGCGGACCTGACGTTCCACAATGCCTACGGGCCGGACAAGCCGTGGTTCTACGACCCTGCGCTTTCCGGCGGCGGCTGCGTCATGGACCTCGGCGTCCACCTCGTGGACTTGGCGCTGTGGGTGCTGGACTTTCCCGAAGTGGCGGAGGTCTCGGCGAAGCTCTTCGCGGGCGGCGCGCCGCTTCCGCCGCATCCCGATCGGGTCGAGGACTACGCCGTCGCGACGCTTGAGCTCGCGACAGGCGCTACGGTGCGGCTCGCCTGCTCCTGGCGCCTCCAGGCCGGCCGCGACGCCATCATCGAGGCCGCGTTCTACGGCACGGACGGCGGCGCGGCGCTTCGCAACGTCGACGGCTCCTTCTACGACTTCACGGCCGAGCGCTACTGCGGCACCGCCCGCGAGACGCTTGCGTTGCCGCCCGACGCCTGGGGCGGCCGCGCCGCAGCGGATTGGGCGGCGCGCCTCGCCGCCGGCGCGCGGTTCGACGCGGAGGCGGAGCGCCTCGTCGAGGTGGCGCAGGTGCTTGACCGGATTTACGGGCGGTAACGCTGTCATTCCGGGGCCTCGCGAAGCGAGGAGCCCGGAACCTATAACCACCAAATCTTTTCGATGATGCGAAGCGGGTCGTGCGCAGTTCGGCACCGCTGGCGTTTATGGGTTCCGGGCTCGCGCCTCCGGCGCGCCCCGGAATGACAGCATTATCGCGAAGCCCTGAGCCGCGCCGCCAAAAAATCGATCGCGAGCGCCGCCGCTATGGCTCCGGCCGCGAGGCCGAAGAGGAGGGCGTAGCTGCCTGTGCGGGCGAAGAGGAAGGACATCGCGTAGGCCGCCGCCGCCTGGCCAACGGCGTAGGCGAGGGTGGCGAGGGTCCAGCCGGTCTGCGCCTCCGGCTCGTCGCGGGCAAGCTCGCGCACGCGGCCGAGGATCAGGGCGACGTTGCCGGGCAGGAACGCGCCGACGACGACGCTCGACAGAGCCAGCGCCGCGGCGTCGCCCGAGAGCGCGAGCCAGCCGACGCACAGGGTCTTGACCGCAAACGCGATCCGCAGCGCCAGCCCGAAGCCGATGCGGTCGCCGAGGAAGCCGGCGAGCACCGGGCCGGCGCTCGCGCCCAAGCCGAACAGCACCCAGTGCCAGGACCCGACCGCGACGCCCCGCTCGAGACCGCGGGCGATGAAGTCGACCAGGAAGACCATGTGCGGCACGGAGCCGACGGCGTCGAGGGCGTACTCGACATAGAGCGCCTTGAGCTTCGGATCGGGGCGCGATGCGGCGCGGGCCGGGGCCGCCGCCCGCATCCGCTCGCGCGGCCAGCCGCCCCAGGCGATCAGCGTCAGGAGCAGGGACAGGGCACCGAGGCCGATCCAGGTCTGGGGCAGCCCGGCCCGCAGGAGCAGCGGCACGAGGGTGCCGGAGGCCGCGATGCCGAAGCCGACGGCGGCGAAGATCGCGCCGCCCGCGAGCCCCCGCCGCTTCGGAACGACATGCGGCAGCACCGCCGGCGCCGCCACCACCATCAGCACGGCGCCGGTGAAGCCCGACACGAAGCGCCAGAGAAAGAACCAGGCGAAGGGGAGGGGAGCGGCGCAGGCGAGGAAGGAGAGGCTCGCCAAGAGCATCGTCCCGCGCAGGAGCGCCGGGACCGGAATCCTCGCCGCGAGCGGGCGCCCGGCGAGCGCGCCGGCGAGATAGCCCGCGAGGTTCGCGGCCCCGAGATAGGCGGCCTCGGAGGGCGCGAACCAATGCGCCTCGACGAGGGCCGGGATCAGCGGCGTGTAGGCGAAGCGCGCGAGGCCGATCCCGACCAGGATCGCGCACAGCGCCGAGAGCGTGCCGCGCAGCCCGGAGTCCCTCGTGCCGAGTCCCCCCGCGGCGATGTCCGATTTGCGTGCGTCCATGACGGCGCGGACGCTACTGGGGTTGGCCGAGAATGAGAATCGCTTTTGCACGATGGCTGCCCTCGCGCGGGGCGAAGACGCCGTGCACGTTGTATGGCCAAGCTTGAGGAAAAGCCGCCAACGCCTTGGACAGCCGCCTAAAGGTTAATCTTTAGTTCACGAAAGAGTCGCTTGCGAAGAAACCTTGGCACGCATAGGCTGCCTTTGTTGCCGCCTTTCGAATCCCTCGGGAGAGGCAAGGGTCGCGTACCGGTGCATAGCGGAAACAAGAGGTTAACCATCCACTCTTAATCTGCTTCCCAATCGTCAATATTCCAGTAACCTTCTTGGCGGGGATCGATCAGGCGAAGGCCGGCTATCCCACCAAGCTCAGTGGCGGGGGCTGCTTTGAACGATCTTTCCAGGGCCGGGTTCCGGCAATATTCGCGCGTTTCTCCCACCGACACCCAGACAGCAGGGGGCTCCGGCAAGAAGCCGCGGAGCGACATCGGGACCCTCTTCATCCACTGGACCGCGTCGATCGCGTGCTTCATCACGCTGTTCACGGGCTTGCGCCTCGCGTCGGACCAGGAGTTCTCGGTCGTGTGGCGCGCCATCACTCCGATCCTGCCGCAGGGCGAGATCTGGAGCTGGCACATCATCTCCGGCCTCGCGCTCTATTTCGCCTCGACAGCCTACGCGGTCTACATCTACCGCAGCGGCCTGAAAGGTCGCATCGCGCTCGCCAAGGCGAAGGCGCTGACGATGCCGGCCCCCGCGAAATCGAAGTGGCTCGGCGTCAACGTGCTCCTGCACTGGGCGCTCTACGGCCTCCTCGTCGTCCAGACCGTCACCGGCTTCCTGCTCTACCTCGGCCACGGCGGCTGGTGGGTGACGGTCCACTCCTATACGGCGACCCTGGTGCTGATCTACATCGTGGCGCACTCGATCGCTCATTTCGGCTACGGCGGCCTGCAGCAGCTCCTGCGCCTGTTCAGGCCGGAGCCGCTCAAGAAGAACAAGGGGACGCGCTCGCGCCCGCTCCTCATCGCGTCGAGCATCGGCTCGGTCGTGGCGGCGAGCCTCATCCTTGCCGACTACGGCACCCTCGACCAGCTCACGATCCGCGCGATCCCGGCGGCCGACGCGCCGAAGCTCGACGGCGTCATGGACGAGGCGATGTGGAAGACCGCGCGCCCGGTCACCGTGCGCACCATGCAGGGCGTCGGCCTCAGCGGCCTCGGCGAGTCGAAGGTCGAGATCCGCGCCGTCCGCGACGACAAGAACATCTACTTCGCCTTCCGCTGGGAGGACCCGAGCCGGTCGCTGCGCCGCCTGCCGCTGATCAAGCGCGAGGACGGCTGGCACATCCTCGGCAACAACCCGGACACCGCCGACGTCACGACCTTCTACGAGGACAAGTTCGCGGTCCTGTTCTCGCCCTCGGACGGCTTCGGCAACGGCGGCTCGACCCACATGGGAGAGAAGCCGCTCGGCGACAAGCCGGCGCCGCTGAACCGGCGCGGCTACCATTACACGACGGACGGCACCACCCTCGACATGTGGCAGTGGAAGGCCTCCCGCGGCGGCCTCCTCGGCTACGTCGACGACATGTTCATCGCCGGGCCGACGAAGCCGAGCGAGATGGAGGCCGCCGGCCGGGCGCGCTATCAGGCCGGCTACTGGGGC
>DASVVU010000108.1:0-8906 GCA_036386395.1 Beijerinckiaceae bacterium
CGCGGCTACCCGATCGAGCAGCTCGCCGAGCACGGCGACTTCCTCGAGACCTGCTACCTCCTGCTCTACGGCGAATTGCCGACCGCCGCCCAGAAGGCCGACTTCGACTACCGGGTCACGCGCCACACCATGGTGCACGACCAGGTGAACCGCTTCTTCCAGGGCTTCAGGCGCGACGCGCATCCGATGGCCATCATGGTGGCGTCCGTCGGCGCGCTGTCGGCCTTCTACCACGACTCGACGGACATCTCGGACCCGACGCAGCGCATGATCGCGTCGATGCGCCTCATCGCCAAGATGCCGACCCTCGCCGCGATGGCCTACAAGTACTCGATCGGCCAGCCGTTCGTGTATCCGCAGAACCATCTCGACTACACCTCGAACTTCCTGCGCATGTGCTTCGCGGTGCCGGCCGAGGAGTACAAGGTCAACCCGGTCCTGTCGCGGGCCCTCGACCGCATCTTCATCCTGCACGCCGACCACGAGCAGAACGCCTCGACCTCGACGGTCAGGCTCGCAGGCTCGTCGGGCGCGAACCCCTTCGCCTGCATCGCGGCGGGCGTCGCGTGCCTGTGGGGGCCGGCGCACGGCGGCGCCAACGAGGCGGCGCTGAAGATGCTCGAGGAGATCGGCACGCCCGACCGCATCCCGCTCTACATCGCCAAGTCCAAGGACAAGAACGACCCCTTCCGCCTGATGGGCTTCGGGCACCGGGTGTACAAGAACTACGACCCGCGCGCCCGGATCATGCAGAAGACGACGCACGAGGTCCTGACCGAGCTCGGCATCAAGGACGATCCGCTCCTCGACGTCGCGATCGAGCTCGAGCAGATCGCGCTCAAGGACGAGTACTTCCTCGAGAAGAAGCTCTATCCGAACATCGACTTTTACTCGGGCATCACCTTGAAGGCGATGGGCTTCCCGACCTCGATGTTCACGGTGCTGTTCGCGCTCGCCCGGACCGTCGGCTGGATCGCGCAGTGGAAGGAGATGATCGAGGACCCGTCCCAGAAGATCGGCCGCCCGCGCCAGCTCTACACCGGTGCGACGCGCCGCGACTACCTCACCATCGCCCAACGCGCCTGAGCCGCGGCCTAAGGCTCGAAGCCACAAAGGTTTTCAAGGCTGGCCGCCGCCCGCATCGCGGCGGACAACCGCCATAGCCCCGACACTTCAGCCCGCGCGCCTCAAATACCGGCGCGACAAAGGTTTTTTCGGCTTGCGGCGGCCGGCATCGCGGTGGACAACCGCTATACTTCGATGCAAGCCGATGCGCCTCAGCCTTGAGCATGATGGACCCCGCGAGGACTTGCGGGGTTTTCTCGTCGCAGGTTTGCTGGGACAATGCCTTCGGGAACTGCCGAGATGACCGCTCACACGAAGCTGCGGATGACTGCCGACGAGTTCATCCCCTGGGCGATGAACCAGCCGAAGCGCTATGAACTCGTCG
Source organism: Beijerinckiaceae bacterium (assembly GCA_036386395.1). Lineage (GTDB taxonomy): Bacteria > Pseudomonadota > Alphaproteobacteria > Rhizobiales > Beijerinckiaceae > JAJKJG01. The sequence goes on from DASVVU010000108.1 coordinate 1,451, forward strand.
AGGGCGAGGTGGTTCCCATGTCACCTGAACGCGCGGCTCATACCCGGACCAAGCATCTGGTATGGCGTGCATTGATGGAGGCAGTGCAGACTAGCCCCGGCGATTATGAAGTGCTTGGGGACGGGATGTCGGTTCGTATCAGCGAAACGACGGTTTACGAACCTGACACGCTCGTGCGGCGCGGGCCCCCTGTGGACGACGAGGTGGTGGAAGTCGATGATCCTGTCATCGTGGTCGAGGTAGTTTCCCCCTCCAGCTACGCCCTCGATACAGGGGCCAAGCTCTCGGACTATTTTCGTCTTCCCTCGGTGCGGCACTACTTGGTAATCGAGACCAAGAACCGCACGGTGATCCATCACGAGCGCGCCGCGGATGGCCGCATCGAGACCCGGATCGTGCGCGCCGGCGCGCTTGTAATTGACCCGCCAGGGATCGCGGTGAAGGTCGAGAGCTTCTTCACCGGCTGACGCGCTCTCGTCTCGTCACTGCAGGCGCGCAACCTCGGCGACGATGCGGGCGGCGCGCTCGCTCGGGGTCTCGCCCTCGCCGATCGCCATGAAGCCGTTGACGCGGGCGAGCGCCTCGACCTGCCGGCGGCGCTTCGGCGTGTCGGCGAGGAGCGGCAGGAGCCCCGCGGCGAGCTTCTCGGGGGTGCAGTCGCCCTGCACGAACTCCGGGACGACGTTCTCGCCGAGCACGAGGTTCGCGAGCACGAAGGAGGGCACGATGATGAGGCGCCCGATCTGCTCCTCGATCCAGGAGACCTTGTAGGCCATGACCATCGGCACGCCCGCCATGGCGAGCTCGAGGGTCACGGTGCCGGAGGCCGCGAGCGCCGCGTGGGCGCGGCGGAAGGCGGCGTATTTCTCGGCCTCGCCCTGCACGATGCGGGGGCGCACGGGCCAGCTCCGCACCGCCGCCTCGATCTCGGTCGCGAGATGCGAGACTGCCGGCAGGGTGAGCGACACCGGCCGCCCGATCTCGGCGATGACGCGCCCGAGCGCCGCCCCGAAGGGCTCCATCAGCCGAGCGATCTCGGAGCGGCGGCTGCCGGGCAGGACCAGGAGCTCGATCGGATCCTCGCTCAAGGGGCGCCGCTCCCCGGGCTTCGGGCTGAGCGCGTCCATGCGCTCGACGAGGGGGTGGCCGATGTAGGTGCAGGCCGGGCCCTCGAGGCGGCGCAGGGCCTCGGGCTCGAACGGCTTGATGGCGAGGATGTGGTCGACGTAGGGGCGCATCTTGCGCGCCCGCCACGGCCGCCAGGCCCACACCGTCGGGCTGACGTAGTTGACGATCGGCAGGTCCGGCAGCTTGCGGCGCACGCGCTTCGCCACCGCGTGCGTGAAGTCCGGCGCATCGATGATGACGAGGGCGTCCGGCCGCTCCCTCACGATCGCCGCGACGGCCCCATAGGCGCGGCGCAGGATCAGGGGCAGCCGCTTCAAGACGTGCACGAGGCCCATGACGGCGATGTCGGAGAGGGGAAAGAAGAGCGAGAGCCCCTCCCCTGCCATGGCGTGCCCGCCGACGCCGCGGAAGCGCACGTTATCCGGGCCTAGGCGCTCCTTCAGGGCGCGCATCAGCTTGGCGCCGAGCTGGTCGCCGGATTCCTCGCCGGCAACGAGCCAGACGAGGCGCGGACGCGCCTCCGTCACCGGCCCTCCTCCGCGGCGGTGGGCGCTGCAGCCTGGGGCTCAACCACTTTCCGCTCGGGCTCGACCGCGACGAGGAAGAGGCCGAGCCGGTCGGCGGTCGCGATGGTCTCCTCCTGGTCGAGGATGAGGGTGACGCCGCTGCCGATCGCCACGCCCTCGAGGCCGGCGCGCTTGGCGTTGACCATGGTGCGCGGGCCGATGGCCGGGAGGTCGACGCGCAGATCCTGGCCGCGCTTCGCGGTCTTGACCAGGACGCCGCCGGGGTCGACCCGGATGCGGCTGAAGGGGCGGCGGAAGCTGCGCACGCGGTTAAGCATGCTGTCGGTGCCCTCGGGTCCCTCGATCGCGAGGATGCGCTCGCCCGTCACCACGCAGGCCTGGCCCATGTCGTGCGGCGCAAGGTCCGCGAGCATCTTGAAGCCGACCTCGACGGCGCGGGCCTCCCTCGGCTCGGGCGCCGTGCGGGTGAGGAGGCCGGGCGTGGCGAGGAGCTCGGGAGCGAGGTCGTGCGCTCCAAGGACAAGGTAGCCCTGCTCCTCGAAGAACGAGACGGCGCTGCGCAGGAGCCCGTCGTCGCCCCGCGCGAGGAGGCTTGCCAGCTCGCGCCGGTTGCGCACGGCCGAGAAGGTGTTGAGGAAGGCCGCGGGGCGCGGGCGGCGCACGGCGCCAGCCAGGATCACGATGCCCGGGCGCCACGACTCGATGATGCTCTGCGTGCGGCGCACGTCGAGGAGGTCGACGACGGCGTCGGCGCGCTTCCGGGTCTCGGGGGCCGCGAAGCCGCGGAAGGCGAGGATCCTGTGCTCCCGGCCGTCGCGGCGCAGGCGGTCGGAGAGCAGCACCGGCAGCTGGTCCGACCCCGCGAGAATCGCGATCGGGCCGGGCGGAGCGGCCATCATCCGGCCTCCGCCGATTCGCCCCGCGGCGTGCAGAGTGCCCGGTCGCCGCCTTCGCGGATGAAGTCGAGGATCTCGTGCACGAACGGGTGCGTCGAAAATTCCTCGCCCACGTCCTCGACCCGCTCCTTGAGCGTGCCTTCGTCGGCGAAGAGCAGGCGGTAGGCGCGGCGGATGTCGTGGATCTGGTCGCGGGTGAAGCCGCGGCGCTTCAGCCCGATGATGTTGAGGCCGGCGAGATGGGCCCGGTTGCCGAGCGCCATGCCGTAGGGAATGACGTCGTTCTCGACTCCCGAGAGCCCGCCGATGAAGGCGTGCGCGCCGATGCGCACGAACTGGTGCACGCCGGCACCGCCGCCGAGGATGACGTAGTCGCCGATCTTGCAGTGCCCGCCGAGCATCACGTTGTTCGACATGATGACGTTGTTGCCGAGGATGCAGTCGTGGGCGACGTGGGAGTTGGCGAGGAACACGCAGCGGTCGCCGACGACCGTGCGCGAGGTGCCGTGCGGCGTGCCGGGATTGAGGGTCACGCCCTCGCGGATGGTGCAGTCGGAGCCGACGACGAGCACGGTCGGCTCGCCGGCGTACTTCAGGTCCTGCGGCGCGTGCCCGACGGAGGCGAAGGGAAAGATCCTGGCCCGCGGACCGATGGTGGTGTGGCCGGCCAGCACCGCGTGGCTGACGAGCTGCGAGCCGGCTCCGAGCTCGACGTTGGGACCGACGTGGCAGAAGGGGCCGATCCGCACGCCCTCGCCGATCTTCGCGCCCGGCTCGACGATGGCGGTCGGGTGGATCGACGTCTCCTGCGGGACGGTCTCCTGGAGGGCTGTCGCTTGATTCATTCGCTCACCAGCATGGCGCCGACCTCGGCCTCGGCGACGAGCACGCCGTTAACCTTCGCCTCGCCCCTGAACCACCACATGGTGCGGCGGTGGTTGATCTTCCGCATGTGGTACTCGAGCACGTCCCCGGGCACGACGGGCTTGCGGAACTTCGCCTTGTCGATGGTCATGAAGAAGACCTGCTTCGGCCGCGTCTGCTGCATGAGCTTCGCCAGCACGCAGATCGCGCCCGCGGTCTGCGCCATGCCCTCGATCAGGAGCACCCCCGGAAAGAGGGGGCGCGTCGGGAAATGGCCGGTGAACTGCGGCTCGTTCATGGTCACGTTCTTGATGCCGATGCAGCTCTCGTCGCCGTCGATGTCGACGATCCTGTCGACGAGGAGGAAGGGGTAGCGGTGCGGCAGGAGGTCGAGGATCTTGAGAATGTCGGCCGACTCCAGCTTCTTGGGCGTCTCGGTCATGCTCGGGGATCCCTGGAGCGCGGCCCCGCGCTAGTCGGGCGCGGGCGTCCCGTCTTTGGCGAGAACGGCCCGGGATGCAAGGTTTTTCAGGGTCGTCATCTCCCGGAACCAGTCCCGGATGGGTTTTGCCGGGGTGCCGCCCCAGCGGGCGCCCGGCGGCACGTCGCTGTTGACGTTCGACGACCCCGCGATCTGGGCTCCCATGCCGATCCGCACGTGGCCGACGACGCCGACCTGCCCGCCGATGAGGACGAAGTCCTCGAGCGTCGTCGAGCCCGAGATGCCGACCTGGGAGATGATGACGCAGTGGCGCCCGATCACCACGTTGTGGCCGATCTGGACGAGGTTGTCGATCTTGGTGCCCTCGCCGATCACGGTGTCGCGGCTCGCGCCCCGGTCGATCGTAGTGTTGGCGCCGATCTCGACGTCGTCCTGGATGATGACGCGGCCGATCTGCGGCACCTTCTTGTGGCCGCGCGGCCCCATGGCGAAGCCGAAGCCGTCCTGCCCCACCCTGACGCCGGGGTGGAGGATGACGCGGTTGCCGACGAAGGCGCTGAGCACGGTGACGGTCGGCCCGATCGAGCAGTCGCGGCCGATCCTCACCTGGGGACCGACCACGGCGCCGGCCCCGATCACGGTCCCCGAGCCGATCTCGGCGTGCGGACCGATGACGGCGCCGGGATCGACGGTGACGCCGTGCTCGAGGCGCGCCGTCGGGTGGACGGAGGAGCCGGGCGAGACCCCGGCCGCGCCGAAGGTCGAGAGCGGCCGCATGGCGGACGGATAGAGCCGCGCGAGCGCGTAGGAGAAGGCCTCGTAGGGGCTCGGCACGACGAGGGCGACGGTCGAGGCCGGCACGCGCGCGGCGAAGCGCTTCGAAACGAGGCAGACGCCGGCGGCGGTCGCGGCGAGCGCGTCGGCGTACTTGGCGTGGTCCATGTAGACGAGGTCGTCCGGCCCCGCCGTCTCGATGGGCGCAACATCGGAGACGACGGCGGCGCCGTCCGCGCCTTCCGGCAGCGCGACCCCGGCGAGCGCCGCGACCTCGGCGAAGGTCAGGGGCTCGGCGCGCGGAAAGAAGTTGGGCTCGGCCATGGCGACCGCCGCATGGATCATGCGAAGGAGGCCCCGCCGTAGCGGGGCCGCGCCTTCAGAACCGGCTGCCGCCCGAGAAGCGGAACGCCTGGGTGCGGTCGCCGCCGACCTTCGCGCCGAACGGGCCCATGACGCCCTCTTCCTTCGTGAGCGCGAAGGCGTAGTCGAACCGGATCGGGCCGAGGGGCGAGGCCCACAGGAGCGAGGCGCCGACCGCCGAGCGGATCTTCGAGCTGTCGAGCACCTGGACGCACTCCGGGATCGTCGTCAGCGCCGCGGTGACGGCGCAGGTGCCCGAGGCCGGATCGAACCCGGTGATGATCGGGTCGGCGTTCACGTTGAAGACCTTCTTGCCCTTGTAGCCGAACAGCGTGCCGGCGTCGGCGAAGACGGCGCCCTTGAGGCCGAGGTCGCGCGGCAGGCCCCAGATCGGGAACTGGACCTCGTAGGACAGGCCGGCGTAGGTCGTGCCGCCGATGGCGTTGCCGCGCGGGTCGCCGGACGAGATGTCGCGCGGGCCGATGCCGGACGATTCGAAGCCGCGCACCAGCGTCGGGCCGAGGAAGAACTGGTCCGTGACCCGCAGAGGATTGTCGCCGAAGCCGCGGATGTGGCCCGCCTGGCCGCGCACGACCCCGACCACGTCCTCGAAGAGCTCGTGGTAGTAGCGTCCGTCGGCGATGAGGCGGAAGTACTTCGAGTCGCCGCCGAGGCCGGCGACGTCGGGCTTGAGCTCGGCGTAGAAGCCGCTCTTCGGGTTCTTGGCGTTGTCGAGGGTCGAGAAGCCGAGGGTGACGCCGGCGAGCGACGTGACGGTCTTGCCCGCCGCCTCCTTGATGACGATCGAGGTCTCGCCGTCGTAGGCGCAGCTCGGATAATTGGCGACCTCGCCCGGCGCGCCGGTAGCGGTCGGCAGCACGCCATCGGGACCAGCCGGGTTCACCCGCGTGTAGCCCGGGATCGGCACGGCGCAGTCGTTGTACGGCTGCTTGAGGGTGTTCGGGATCTTGATCTCGGTCTGGAACAGCGAATAGCGCAGGGTGAAGCCGAACTCCTCCGTGACCGGCAGGCCGAGGCGCAGCTGCCCGCCCTGGACCCGGCTCTCGTAGCGGGCGTACTTGGTGTTGTCGGTCCACTTCGAGAACAGGTCGATGCCGGCCGCCATGCGGTAGCCGAGGAAGTACGGCTCGGTGAACGAGAAATCGATGCCCTGCGTGCGCGCGCCCCAGTTGCCGGCGAGCCGCACGTACTGGCCGCGGCCGAGGAAGTTCGATTCGCTGACCGAGACCTCGCCGATGATGCCGTCGACGGTCGAGTAGCCGCCCGCGACCGAGAACGCGCCGGTCGGCTGGTCCTCGACGTCGATGTTGACGATCACCCGGTCGCCGGCGGAGCCGGGCTCGTTGGTGATGCGGACCTTCTTGAAGTAGCCGAGGCCGTTGAGGCGCCGCTCGGCCCGGTCGATCAGGACCTTGTTGTAGGCGTCGCCCTCGCCGATATCGATCTCGCGGCGGATGACGTGGTCGCGGGTGCGGGTGTTGCCGCGCACGTTGATGCGCTCGATGTAGACCCGCGGGCCCTCCTCGACGACATAGCCGATGTTGATGGTGCGGGTCGCGGGATCGCGCATGCCGGTCGGGCGGACCTGGGCGAAGGCGTAGCCGCGCCGCGCGACCTCCGTCGTCACGTCCGTGAGGGAGCGCTCGACCGCCTCGGCGTTGTAGACTTGGCCGGCCGAGGTGCGGACGCGGCGGCGCAGGGTCTCGGGATCGACGTCGATCCGCGTATCGATGTTGACGTCTCCGATCCGGTACTGCTCGCCCTCCTCGACCGTCATGGTGACGATCCAGCCGCCGCGGGCGCTGTCGAACTGGGTGTCGGTCGAGATGATGCGGAAGTCGGCGTAGCCGTTCTTGAGGTAGTAGCGGCGGATCAGCTCCTGGTCGGAGGCGATGCGGTCGGGGTCGTAGACGTCGGAGTTCTTGAACCAGCTCAGGAAGTTCATCTCCGTCGAGGTCATGAGGTCGCGCAGGCGCGAGGCCGAGTAGGCGCGGTTGCCTTCGAAGCGGATCTCCCTGATGCCGGTCTTGTCGCCCTCGTTGATGGCGAACACCACGTCGACGCGCCCGTTCGGCAGGTCGACGACGCGCGGCGTCACGGTCGCGAGGCCGCGGCCGGTGCGCTTGTAGATCGCAAGGATGCGCTGGACGTCGGCCTCGACCGTCGCCGGGTTGTAGGCGCCGCGGGCCTTGGTCTGCAGCTCGGGCTCGAGCGTCCCCTTCTCGACCTTCTTGTTGCCCTCGAACACTACCCGGTTGATGAGGTTGTTCTCCTTGACGGTGACGACGACGCCCGAGCCCGAGCGGGCGATGCGCACGTCCGAGAACATGCCGGTCTGCAGGAGGTTGCGGCGGGCCTCCTCGAGGGAGCCGGAGCCGGCGCCCGTCACGTAGGAGCGGATCGTCTCCGAATCGACGCGCTGGTTGCCCTGGACCACGACC
>DASVVU010000109.1:0-6015 GCA_036386395.1 Beijerinckiaceae bacterium
GCCGACTTCCTGCGCCAGGCAACCGTCTACAATCTGCGCCGCGCCGCAAGGCTCGTCGCCGCCTGACCGGAGACGTGCGCCAAAAACCCGCCCGATCAGCTCCCGCACACCGACAAGCCGCTGCCAACCGGGCCAAAACCCGCCCGGGATCATCCTATCCCGAAAGCAGCCGCGTTATGCAGAGGTCTCCATTCGGGAGAGGGGTTCTGGCGCAGCATCTCCCGTGCCGTCGCGGCGAGATCCTCCGCTGTCGCAACCGGGAGCGAGCAGCGCATGCCGGCGCACACCAGCGCCTGCGGGCCGACGCCGGAGAAGGCGGCGGATTTCGCGGGGTGGTCGGGGGCGAGCGCCCCGGTGTCGGAGACGCGCGACACCGTCCGTTCCACGTAAGGAAGGCGCAGCGCCGCGCGGGTCAGTGTGCCGCTGCCGTCGTTCGCGACCACCACCGTCAGGCCGCGCAGGTGCAGGTCGAGGGCGTTGAGGATGGTGGTGTGGCCGAGGGGCTGCGCGGCCGCGACGCTGCCAAGCGTGGACAGCGCGTCCTCGGCGAGGCGGCGGTCGTCCTCGGCGCCGGTGAGGGCCGCGAGGCGCACGAGGGACTCCGCGAAGACGCCGTTGGCGTTCGGCACCGCGTCGTCGTGGGAGGGCGCCGGCCGCACGACGAGCGGGTCGGCGTCGGCGGCCGTCATGGCGAGGAGGCCGGTCCCGGTGACGAGGTAGTCGCGCATGAGGACGTCGCGCCAAGCCCGGGCGCGGTCGAGGTAGAAGGGCTCACCGGTCGCCTCGTAGAGCGCAAGCGCCGCCCGCATCATGGCGGCGTGGTCGAGGGCGAAGCCCGGGAAGATTTTTTGGGCCGCCCGCCAGGAATGGGCGAGGCGGCCGCCCTCGGCCATCGTCTCCGCCACGAAGGCGAAGGCCTTTCTGGCGGGCGCGATCCATTCGGGGCGGTCAAGCGCAAGCGCCGCGCGCACGAGCGCCGCGATCATCAGAGCGTTCCAGTCCGCCAGCACCTTGTCGTCGAGGCCGGGCCTCACCCGGCCGGCGCGGCGGACGAGGAGCTTCTTGCGCAGGGTGGCGAGGCGCGCCTCCAAGGTCTCGTCGTTCGTCCAGCCCGAGCGCAGGCGGTTGAGGATGTTGGTCTCCTCCCAGTTGCCGTGCCGGCTCACGTCGTAGACGCGGGCGAAGGTCTCGGCATCCTCGCCCAGCACCTCGCGGATCTCGTCGAGGGACCAGACGTAGAATTTTCCTTCCACGCCCTCGGAATCGGCGTCGAGACTGGAGGCAAAAGCGCCTTCCGGCGTCGTCATCTCCCGCTCGAGCCACGCCACGATCCCCTCGGCCGCGAAGCGGAACAGCGCCGAGCCGGTCTCGGCGGCGTAGAGGCCGTAGAGATCGAGGAGCTGGGCGTTGTCGTAGAGCATCTTCTCGAAGTGCGGCGCGAGCCAGCGCTCGTCCGTGGAGTAGCGCGCGAAGCCGCCGCCGAGGTGGTCGTGGATGCCGCCCAGCGCCATCTGCTCCAAGGTCAGGAGCACGCGGGCCCGCGCCTCGCCGTGGCCGGTGCGGCGGGCGTAGCGGGCGAGGTATTCGACGATCGGCGGGTTCGGGAATTTCGGGGCGCCCTGGAGCCCGCCGTGCACGGGGTCGAAGGCGCCGATCAGGCGCTCGCCGACGCGGTCGAGGAAGTCGAGGCCGGGGGCGGCCCCCGCCGTCTCCGGCGCGGCCTGCTGGCCGAGGCGCTCGACGAGGAGCTTGCGGTTGTGGGCGATCCGGTCGGGCTCGGAGTGGAAGACCCGAGAAACCTCGCGCAGCACGTTGACGAAGCCCGGGCGGCCGAACTTCGCCTCTTTGGGAAAATAAGTTCCGCCCCAGAACGGCTCGCCCTCGGGGGTGAGGAACATGGTGAGCGGCCAGCCGCCCTGCTCTCCGAGGAGGTGCAGCGCGCTCATGTAGATGTGGTCGACGTCCGGGCGCTCCTCCCGGTCGACCTTGATGTTGACGAAGAGGTCGTTCATCACCGCCGCGACTCCCTCGTCCTCGAAGCTCTCGTGCGCCATCACATGGCACCAGTGGCAGGCCGCGTAGCCGACGGAGAGCAGCACCGGGCGGGACGTGGCGCGCGCCTCCGCGAAGGCCTGCGGCCCCCACTCCCACCAGGCCACGGGATTGTCCTTGTGCTGCAGGAGATAGGGCGAGGTGGCCGTCGCGAGGCGGTTCATGGGGGGTCCTTGGGCGTTCCCGCTGTCATTCCGGGGCTCCGCGAAGCGGAGAGCCCGGAACCCATAACCACCGCGGCCGGGGAGGTCGCGCAAGCATCCCAAACGTGGTGTTTATGGGTTCCGGGCTCCTCGCGGAGTATCCTCGGGCCGGCCGAAGGCCGGACCCGGGGGCGAGGCCCCGGAATGACAGCACGGCGCGGGGCGGCATGGTTAACGGTTCCTTGATGCAGGAATGCCTGGAGCCGCGCGAGGTTCATCCGCCATGAGCCAGGACACCATCTTCGCCCCCGCCTCCGGCGCCGGCCGGGCCGCCATCGCCGTGGTGCGCTTGAGCGGGCCGGTGACCCGCGGCGTATTGGAGGCGATGGCAGGCGGGCTGCCTTCACCGCGGCGCATGGCCCTGCGGGCATTGCGCGACCCGGCCTCCGGTGAGGTCCTCGACCGGGCCCTTGTCCTGTGGATGCCCGCCCCGGAGAGCTTCACCGGGGAGGATCAGGCGGAGCTCCACATCCACGGCGGCCTCGCCGTGCGCGCCGCCGTGCTGCGGGCGCTTTCCGGGATTCCGGGCTTGAAGGCGGCGGAGCCTGGCGAGTTCACCCGCCGGGCTTTTCTCAATGGGCGCATGGACTTATCGGCCGTCGAGGGCCTCGCCGACTTGATCGACGCCGAGACCGAGGCGCAGCGTCGCCAGGCCCTGCGCCAGCTCGAAGGCCGCCTCGGAAGCCTCGTCGAAGGCTGGCGCGAACGGCTGATCGAGTGCCTCGCCCTCCTCGAGGCCGCCCTCGACTTCTCCGACGAGGCCGACGTCGCCGCCGATGCGGAGGGCCGGGCGGGCGCGATCGCCCGCGCGCTCGCCGGGGAGATCGCCGGGCATCTTGCGGAGGCGGGCCGGGGCGAGCGCCTGCGGGAGGGCTTCACGGTCGTCATCGCGGGACCGCCGAACGCCGGAAAGTCCACGCTTCTCAATGCCTTGGCGAGGCGGGACGTGGCCATCGTGTCCGCGGTCCCCGGCACCACCCGCGACGCCATCGAGGTGCGCTGCGATCTTGCCGGCCTGCCCGTCACCTTCGTCGACACGGCCGGCCTGCGCGAGACCGGCGATCCTATTGAAATGCAAGGTGTTTCCAGGGCGCGCGCGCACGTCGAAAAAGCCGACCTGGTGCTCTGGCTCGCCGCCCCCGACGGCGGCGCCGACATCGGCTCCGCCCGCGGCCCTGAAGACGGCTTCGATGCCGGCCTGAAGACGGCCCCCAAGACGGCCCCGACTACGGCTCCGGCAATTCGCGTCGCCACCAAGAGCGATCTCGCCCCCGCCCCGTCCGGCGCCGACATTGTCGTCTCGGCGAAGACTGGCGAAGGTCTTTCAAGCCTTCTCGACCGCATCGCCGCCCTCCTGCAAGAATCCCTCGGCGCGGGCGATGCGGTCATCACCCGCGAGCGCCACCGCCGCGCCTTCGAGGACGCCGGCGAGAGCCTCGCGCGGGCCGGCGCCGCCTTAGGCCAGGGCCACGCCGAACTCGCCGCCGAGGACGTGCGGCTTGCGCTACGGGCGCTTGGCCGGGTTACCGGGCGGGTCGACGTGGAGGAGATCCTGGACCGCCTCTTCGCGGCCTTCTGCATCGGGAAGTAAGGGATGTTTCACGTGAAACATCGGATCGCCGACGCCGCGGGCCGCGAAGACGCCGTGCTGACGTCGCACGAAACGCCGCAATGAAGGCCGCGAAGCCCGTGAAGATTGGCCCGCTCTCCTCTGCCATCCAGCCGCCGACATCCTCCAGGAGGCACGATGTTTCACGTGAAACATTCCCGGGTTTGACCCGCAGCCCGGCCGACCTTAGATCGGGTTCATGGCAGAATCCTTCGACGTGATCGTGGTCGGCGGCGGGCACGCCGGGTGCGAGGCCGCGGCCGCCGCGGCCCGCATGGGGGCGCCCACGGCGCTCGTGACCCACCGCTTCGCGACGGTGGGCGCGATGTCGTGCAACCCGGCCATCGGCGGCCTCGGCATGGGCCACCTCGTGCGCGAGATCGACGCCCTCGACGGCCTCATGGGCCGGGTCGCCGACGCCGCCGGCATCCAGTTCCGCCTCTTGAACCGCCGCAAGGGCCCGGCCGTGCGCGGCCCCCGCGCCCAGGCCGACCGCAAGCTCTACGCCTGCGCCATGCAGGCCGAGATTCTTGGGACCCCCGGCCTCACCGTGATCGAGGGCGAGGCCGACGATCTTCTGATCGAGGACGGTCGCGCCGCCGGCCTCGTCCTCGCCGACGGGCGGCGCCTCTCCAGCGGGGCCGTGGTCCTGACCACCGGCACCTTCCTCTCCGGCCTCATCCACATCGGCGAGACGAAGATCCCGGCCGGGCGGGTCGGGGAGGCGCCGGCGCTGGGGCTCTCGGCGACGCTCGCCCGCCTCGGCTTCGCCCTCGGGCGCCTCAAGACCGGCACCCCGCCCCGCCTCGACGGCCGCACCGTCGATTGGGCAGCCGTCGAGAAGCAGGCGGCCGACGACGACCCGGTGCCGTTCTCGGCGCTGACCGAACGAATCGAGACGCCCCAGATCGAGTGCGGCATCACCCGCACGACGGCTCCAGTGCATGATCTCATCCGGGCGAACCTCCACCGGGCGCCCATGTACTCCGGCGCCATCGAGGGCCGGGGGCCGCGCTACTGCCCCTCCATCGAGGACAAGGTGGTCCGCTTCGGCGACCGCGCCGGCCACCAGATCTTTTTGGAGCCCGAGGGCCTCGACGACCCGACCGTCTACCCGAACGGCATCTCGACCTCGCTCCCCGAGGACGTGCAGCGGGCGATGCTCAAGGCCATCCCGGGCCTCGAGCGCGCGGCCATGCTCCGCCCCGGCTACGCCATCGAGTACGACTACGTCGACCCGCGCGAACTCTCCCCCACCCTCGAGGCGAAGCGCCTCAAGAACCTCTTCCTCGCCGGCCAGATCAACGGGACCACCGGCTACGAGGAGGCCGGGGCGCAGGGGATCGCGGCCGGGATCAACGCGGCGCGACGCGCCTCCGGCAGCGACGGCGTGACCTTCGATCGGGCCGAATCCTACATCGGCGTGCTGATCGACGACCTCGTGACCCGGGGGGTGAGCGAGCCCTACCGCATGTTCACCTCCCGCTCCGAGTACCGGCTGAGCCTGCGCGTCGACAACGCCGACGAGCGCCTGACCCCGAAGGGCCTCGCGGCCGGCTGCGTCGGCGCCCGCCGGGCCGAGGCCTTTGCGGCCTCGCAGGCGCGGCTCGCGGAGGCGCAGGAGCGGTTGTCCGCCCTCACCTTGACTCCAACCGAGGCGGCGCGCCACGGCATCGCCCTCAACCGCGACGGCATCCGCCGTAGTGCCCTCCAGCTCCTGTCCTATCCGGACATCTCCTTGGAGCGCCTCGCGGAGGTATGGCCCGAGCTGCGCGGCCTCCCACCGGCACTGGCGGACCGGATCGAGACCGACGCCACCTACGCCGTCTACCTCGGCCGCCAGGAGGCCGACATCGCGGCGCATCGCCGTGACGAGGCGGTCGAGCTTGCGGAGGGGATCGATTTCGCGGGAATGCCCGGCCTCTCGAACGAGATCCGCGGCAAGCTCGACCTCGTCCGCCCGCGCACCCTCGGCCAGGCTGCCCGCATCGAGGGCATGACGCCGGCCGCGATCACGCTCCTGGCGGCCCATGCCCGGAAGCGGCGGCGAGACGGAGCGCCGGTGGGTTGAGGGCCGGAGCACCTCTCCGCTCGTTATGGCCGGGCTTGGCCCGGCCATCCACGCCTTTGCATCGCAGCCACATCCTGCGG
>DASVVU010000110.1:0-3767 GCA_036386395.1 Beijerinckiaceae bacterium
GGCGCGTCCTGGAGGTCGCAGTCCATGACGACGTACCAATTGGCGTAGGCGTGGTCGATGCCGGCGGTGAGCGCGTAGTGCTGGCCGAAGTTGCGGCTGAGCTGCACGCCGCGGATGCGCGGCTCCTCGCGCCCGAGCTCCTGGATCAGCGGCCAGGGGTCGTCCGGCGCGCGGTCGTCGACGAGGACGATGGAGAAGTCGGGGGTGATGGTCTCAAGCGCCGCGACGAGGCGCTCGCACAGCTTGCGTAAAGTCGCCTTGCCCATGTAGACGGGCACGACCACGGCGATCTCGTCCCTTGAGCGAGCCGCCCCGGTCAGCGCCTCCATGGTCCCCGGTGCCGCGGTCAGCATTTTTCTTCCCCGACCCCGCCCCTGCCGTCCGGCTCTCGCCGGTAACCTCCGATGCCGGACTTCCATAGCGTGACGCGCCGGCTTGCGCGAGGGCACGGCCTCTTAGCCGCCGCGACCGTGCTCGCGGCCGCCGCCGTGCTCGCCGCGGCGCTGGCCTTCGCAGGCCGCGGCTTCGACCTCACCGACGAAGCCTACTACGTCCTCTCGATGCAGGAGCCGGCCGCGTACCGGATGACCTCGACCCTGTTCGGCTACGCGCTCCGCCCGGTCTATCTCCTCCTCGGCGGCTCGATCGCCGGCCTGCGGATCTTCGGGGCGCTGGCGATCGCCGCCCTCGGGGCGGCGGCCATGGCTCTTGTCCTCTCCTCCCGCCGGCGGTCCGGGACATCCTCCCCCGCGCAGCGGAGGAGGGGGACCATGCGAAGCATGGTGGAGGGGGCCTGCCCGGCCAGGGGCGTCACGGCGCTCGTCGCGGCGGGCGCCGCCCTGCCAGCAATGTTTTACGGCTTCTGGCTCCCGACCCCGTCCTACAACTGGCTCGCCCTGGCGGCGGGCCTCCTCCTCCTGCCGGCGATCCTGCTCCTTGCCGGCCGCGACCGCGGCCCTGCCCTCCCCGCGGGGCTCGCGGCGCTTGCCGGGCTGATTGCGGCACTCGCGAAGCCGCCGACGGCCGTCGCCTACGCCGCCCTGTTCCTCGCGGCGGCGATCCTTCTCGTGCGCGAGCCGCGGCGGATCGCAGCCGTGCTTGCCCTCGCCTTCGCCTTCACGGCGGCGGGGCTTGCGGCGCTCGCGCTGCTCCTGCCCCTGGAGACCGTCTGGGCGCAGACGAAGGGCTACATGGAGATGCACGGCGCGGCGCCTCCGGCGGGACGCGGCCCGATTGGCGATCTCCTCGCCTTCCTCATCCACCCGCGCGGCTGGCCGTTCATCACGGCGGCGGTGGCGGCCAGCCTCGCTGCGCCAAGCGGCTCGGAGGCGCTCACCCGCCGCGCCGCCGCGGCCCTCGCCTTCGCCGCCGTCGCGGCCGGGACGGTCCTGGCCCTCACCTTCCCGATTTTTCCGTCCCTCGGGCCCGGGATGGCCGCCGTGGCCTTCGGGGCGATTGCCCTCGCCCTCCTCGGCGGCGCCGACCGGCGCCTCTGCCTTGCGCTGGCGCTCGCGGGACTCCTGCCCCTCGGAGCGGCGCTCGGGACCACCAACGACACCGTCTCCCAGACCTCCCTCCACGCCGGCCTCTTCGGCCTCGTGGCGCTGACGGCCGCCGCCTCCGCCCGCCGAGCTTGGATCGCGCCGTTCACGGCGCTGGCCCTCGTGCTGCTCACGGGGATCGCCGTCTGGAAAGGCGCGGCGAAACCCTATCGGCTTGCCGCGCCGCTATGGCGGCAGACCGAGACGGTCGAGATCGGCGCGTACGGCTCTCTCAGGCTCGATCCTCACACCGCCGCCTTCGTCCGCGCGCTCCGCGAGGACGCGAGCCAAAAGGGCTTCTGCGCCGGCGATCCCGTGATCGACTTGACGGGCGAGCTGCCCGGAGTCGCCGTGGCGCTCGGAGGCAGGACACCGGGGCTGCAGTGGCTCTTCGGCGGCTACCCCTTCTCGGAAACGCTCGCCGCCTGGGTGCTGGCCGGGGTCGACGAGGGGACGAAGCGCCGGGCTTGGCTCGTCGTCGGCGAGGGCCGCATCGCCTTCTCCGGGGTCTTCGTGCGCTCCCTCGGCTTTGCGGTCCCGGAGGTCTACGACCTCGTCTTCGACGGCGCCCATCCCCTTTACGGCACGCCGGTGCGCCTCTTCCGGCCGCGGTCGGCTGCGCCGTGTCCGGGCCGGTGAGCGCGGCGCCTACCGCACGAGCCCGAGCCCGATGAGCCCGGCCGCGATCAAGTAGATCGCGACGATGTAGTTCAGGAGCCGCGGCATCACGAGGATCAGGATGCCGGCGATCAGCGCGATCGCAGGCTGCAGATGGCCGATGCTGACGGTCATGGGACTCTCCGGGCCGGGTGGATCGGAGAACGATGAAGCTTGGCCGTCGTTCCGCCGCTACCCCTCGATTCGCGAGAAATCCGCCACCTCGCGGGTTGCGGCGCGGAGCGCGTTGAGGAGCTTGAGGCGGTTCTCGCGGAGCGCCGGATCGTCGGCGTTGACCGTGACCTTGTCGAAGAAGGCGTCGACCGGCGGGCGCAGGCGCGAGAGCGCCAGCATCGCGCCTTCGAAGTCTTCTTGAGCGACGGCGGCGCGGGCGGCCTCGCCCTCGCGCACCAGCGCCTCCCACAAGGTCAACTCCTCGGGCTGGCGCAGGAGAGCGATGTCGGGCGCGGTGTCGTAGCTCAAAGAGTCCTTCTTCTCCTCGATCTTCAGGATGTTGGCGGCACGGCGGTAGCCGGCGAGGAGGTTCCGGCCGTCCTCCGTGTCGAGGAAGCGCCCCAGCGCCTCGACACGGCGCACGATACGCGCCAGATTGCTCTGGTGCGGTAGCGAGAAGATTGCATCAACAAGATCGTGGCGAGCGCCTCTCTCTCGCATTTGCACTTTAAGGCGATCGCGGAAGAAATCTTGAAGCCCGGAGACGCCAAAAGCGCCAACAACCGCTGCAGCGGTAGCGTCTACCGTAGGATCAGGACCTGCAAGCTCCGCAACCCACTTATCAATTGTCGTCGCGAAGCGCTGATGCTGCTCTTTATAAGCAATCATTGCGCTCACGAATGGATTCCAGATATCAAGCCAAAGTTCATTCTCCAGAATAAGCCGGATCACCCCCAGCGCCGCCCGCCGCAGCGCGTAAGGGTCCTTTGACCCCGTCGGCTTCTCCTCGATGGCCCAGAAGCCGACGAGGGTGTCGATCTTGTCGGCAAGCGCCACCGCGACCGAGACCGGGTCGGTGGGGACGCGGTCGGAGGGGCCGAGCGGCTTGTAGTGCTCCTCGACGGCGGCGGCGACCGAAGCATCCTCGCCCTGGAGCTGCGCGTAGTAGCGGCCCATGAGGCCCTGGAGCTCGGGGAACTCGCCGACCATCTCGGTCACGAGGTCGGCCTTGGCGAGGCGGGCGGCGCGCTCGGCCTTGTCGGGATCGGCGCCAACAACGGGCGCGAGCTCCCGGGCCAGCGCCGCGATGCGCTCGACGCGCTCGTGTTGCGTGCCGAGCTTCTCGTGGAAGACGATGCTCTTCAGCTTCTCCAGCCGGTCCTCCAGGGGCACCTTGCGGTCGGTCTCCCAGAAGAACTTGGCGTCGGAGAGCCGCGCCCGCACCACGCGCTCGTTGCCGGCGACGATCGCGGCGCCGCCGTCCATGGCGTCGAGATTCGCGACGAGGATGAAGGCGTTCGCCAAGTCACCTCTCTCGGAGGGAGAGGTCGAGTCGGCGGAGCCGACCGGGTGAGGGGGTTCGCCCTCTCCGGATAGACCGTAACCCCTCACCCG
>DASVVU010000111.1:0-5698 GCA_036386395.1 Beijerinckiaceae bacterium
CCGCACGAAGCCCGCCATCCACCTCATGGCGCTCTACGCCTTCGAGCGGGTGCGCCAGCTCGTCCACCCCGAGAACCCGCGCGACAACCCTCTGACGGCGCGGGAGCGCGAGGTGCTGACCTGGGCCGCGGCCGGCAAATGCGCCGCCGCGACGGCCCAGATCCTCGGCATCACCGAGCGCACCGTCGTGGCCCACCTCGCCAACGCCGGCGAGAAGCTCGGCGCGGTGACGAAGACCCACGCCGTCGCCAAGGCGATCCGCAACCGCCTCATCGGCGTGTGACGCATAGGCCACACGAGGCGCGACGCGCGTACAACTGTAAGTTCTTACAATAGCGGCGGGGGGCTGAACCCGTCAGGCATTCGTCGATCGGTTTGCGATCGCCTTGCCGGACCAGGGTTTTGCCATGACAGCCATCCACGTCGTCACCTGCGACAACCGCCACGCCTACCGGACCGAGATCGAGCGCCACCACGCCTTGCGCCACGACGTCTTCGTCGGCGAGCGCGGCTGGACGGCGCTGGAACGCCCCGACGGGCGCGACGTCGACGCCTACGACGACCATAACGCGGTCTACCTCCTCGCCATCGACGGCGAGCGGGTCGTCGGCGGCCAGCGCCTCTATCCGACCGTCCTGCCGCACATGATGAGCGAGGTGTTCCCCTACCTCGCCTCGCGGCGCGGGGTGCCGCGCGCCCCCGACGTCTTCGAATGGACGCGCTACTTCGTCGTCAAGGAGCGGCGTGTCGGGCGCACCGACTGCATGCTGCTCGCCGGCCTGCAGCAGTTCTGCCTCGAGGAGGGCATCGCCGAGGTCACGGCGGTGGTCGAGACCTGGTGGCTGCCGCGCTGGCAGCAGGCCGGGTTCAGGGCCCGCCCGCTCGGCCTGCCCGCCATGGTCGAGGGCCAGCCGACCCTCGCGGTCGCGGTCGAGATCTCGCAGGAAAGCCTTGCGGCCGTGCGGGCGAAGGCGCGCCTGCCGGAATCGGTGCTCGTGCGGCGCGGGCGGATCGCGCCGGTGGTCGATCGGGTGTCCTATGCCCGGGCATCCTGAGTTCGCCCTGCGCGACCGCTGGCTTTCCCTCGCCATGCCGATCCTGATCGTCGAGCCGCTGGGGAAGGAGGCCGACCGGATGCGCGACATCCTCGAAGGCATGTGGTTCTCCGACATCGACCGGGCGCCGGACGGGCTCGCCGCCCTCGCGATGCTGAACGAGAAGAAGTACGGCCTCGTGATCGCGGCCCTCGAGATGGAGCCGATCGACGGCCTGCAACTCCTGCGGCGGGTGCGCTCGGACGACTTCATGGATACCTGCTTCGTCCTCGTCGGCGGCTCGACCCGGATCGAGCCGGTGGTGGCAGCCCGTCAGGCGCAGGTGGACGGCTACCTTCTCAAGCCGTTCACCCGCCGGGCGCTGAGGTCGAAGGTGCGCCAGGTGCTGTCGCGGGCGCACAAGCCATCCGCGCGGGCGGCGGGCTAAGGAGGCGGCCATGCTCAAGGGTCTGCGCATCCTCGTGGCCGACCCGGACCGCGCCGCCGCCGAGGCGCTCTGCGCCACTGTCCGCGCCCTGGGCGGAGAGCCGGTCGGGCCGGTCGGCTGGACCTGGCGGGCGCTGCGGTTTGTCGACGCCGAGCGTCCGGCCGAGCGCCTGGACGGGGCAATCTTCGCCGCCGTGCTGCGCGACGGCGACGCGACGCCGCTCGCGTTGCGCCTTGTCGAGCGCGATGTCGCTTACGTGATCCGCGCCGACCCGCCGGCGCCGGCCGGGATCAAGGCGGCGCGGCTCGACGCCCCCGTCCTGGCCCCAACCGCCCCACCGGACGCCGTCCTGCGCGCCCTCGCCGAGGAGGTGCGGCTGCGGCAGATGGAGCGCGCGGTGCAAGGAGCGGGGCGGACGTGAGGGACGCCGGCCGAGGCGCCGGGCCGGTTTACCTTCACGCCTAACCCTAACCGCGCCTTTCCGTTGCGCGCTCCCGCGCAACGCCGTTCCCTCGGCTCCAAAGGGCCTTCGCCGCGAAGCGCCCGATCGACGCCCTTTTGGGCGCAGGGAGCTTGTCAATGCGTATCCGTTCGACCGTCCTGCCGGCGCTTGCCGGCTTCGCCGCCCTCGCGTCGCCGGCGCTCGCCGGCGGAGGGTGCGCGCATTGCTACCGCCACGTCGTCACGCCGCCGGTCTACGGCGCCGTCGCCGAGCAGGTGATGGTGCGGGCGCCGCGCACCGTCGCCCACACGATCCCGGGCGAGTACGGCACCGTCGCCGAGAAGGTGCTGGTGTCGCCGCCCCGCAAGGTCTGGCAGGTGACCCGCGGGCCGCACGGCGAGGCGATCGGCTGCTGGGTCGTCGTGCCGGCGCAGTATGCGGTGCGGCACCGGACCGTCGAGGTCCGCCCGCCGCAGGTCGTGCACGAGACGATCCCCGCCGCCTACGCCACCCGCCACCGCACCGTCCTGGTCCACCCCGGCAGCTCCGGCTGGCAGCCGGTCGGCGGCCACGGGCACGGCTGGGGTCACGGGCATGGCGGGCACCGCCACGGCTGGCACCACGGCCACGCCGGCTACGGCTACGGCGGAGCGGTCGGCTTCGGCGGCGGTTATGGCGGCGGCTACGGCAGCGGCGCGATCGGGGCTCTCGCGGGCACCATCGGCGGCGTGGCGGCGGGCCCGGTCGGCGCCGTCGCGGCCGGCGTCGCGGCCGACGCCCTCGGCTTCTAAGCCGTATTCCTATCGTAGAAGCGCCCCACACCGGGGCGCTTCGCCGACTCGACTCCCGGGCGGCGCCGGCTTAAGTTCGCGGTTTGTTCCGAACCGCGGACCAAGCCGTGCGCAAGCCGACGGGCGTCGAGCGCCTCTACATCGACTTCGACAGCTTCTTCGCGACTGCCGAGCAGCACCTGCGGCCGGAGCTGCGCGGGCGGCCGGTCGGCGTCATCCCCCTCGACACGCCGCACACCGGGCTGATCGCCGCGAGCCGCGAGGCGAAGGGCCAGGGCGTCAAGCGCGGCCTGTGGGTGCGCGAGGCGCGGCGCCTGTGCCCCGGGATCGCCATCGTGCCGGCCCGCCACGAGGAGTACGTGCGGCTGCACAAGGCGATCGTGGCGGCCGTCGAGCGCGTCCTGCCGGTCCTCGCCGTGCGCTCGATCGACGAGATGGTCTGCGCGCTCACGGGCGACGAGCGGGCCCAAGCCGCCGCGGTCGCCCGGGCCGTCAAGGCTTCGATCGCCCAAAGAGTCGGGCCGGACCTCACCTGCTCCGTCGGCCTCGTCTGATCCTCCCCCGCTTGTGGGGGAGGATCAGAGCGCCCGCATCCGCGGCTCCGCCTGCCGCAGCATCAGGTGCGTCAACGCCCAGACCAGCGCGTCGAGGCGGTCGGGGGAGCGGCCGTTCGAGAGGCCGGCGGGGGAGAAGTCGCACATCTCGTCCTCGAGCGCGGGGTGCGCGCCGACGTGGCGCACGCGGCCCTGCCCGTAGAGGGCCGAGACCGGCTCGGCGCGGGCGTACTTGCCCCGCGTCGCGACGACGGTCGTGACCGGCACGGCGGGGTCGACGAGGCGCACCACCGCCGCCACCATCTCGCCGCCCTGGTTCACCTCGGCGACGAGGGCGTCGGCCTGCAGGCGCCGGTAGAGCGCGACGGCCCGCGCCGCCCAGGCCTCCGGCGCGGCGCCCGACACCGTCGCGTCTTCGAGCACGTAGCCCTGGCCCGCCGCGTCGACCCCCGCCGCGACGATGCCGCAGGCGCCGGCGTCGCGCCCGGAGGTCGCCGGCGGATCGACCGCGACGACGATGCGGGCGAGCGCCGGCGCGGCCGGAACCCGCGCCGCCTCGATCGCCTCGCGCCGCCACAGCGCGTCGGCCCGGTCCTCGATCAGCTCGCCGTCGAGCTCCTGGCGCCCGAGGATCGT
Source organism: Beijerinckiaceae bacterium (assembly GCA_036386395.1). GTDB lineage: Bacteria > Pseudomonadota > Alphaproteobacteria > Rhizobiales > Beijerinckiaceae > JAJKJG01. The sequence continues at coordinate 3,906 of DASVVU010000111.1, forward strand.
GCCGCCGTACGCCGCCGTCACCTGCGCCAGGAACGACGGCGAAAGGTTTTCCGCGTTGTCGGCCGTGCGCGCCCGCGTCGTCACCACGGACGGGTCGTCCATGAGCCGCCGGATCAGCGGGATCGGCCGCGGCGTCGTGGTGACCGCCTGGCGCGGGCGCGCGCCCAAACGCAGGCCGAACTGCAGCATGTCCCAGGTTGCCTCGGCGTAGCGCCACTTGCCGAGCTCGTCGCACCAGGCCGCCTCGAACTGCGGCCCGCGGAGCGAGTCCGGGTCCTCGGCCGAGAAGGCGTGGGCGACGGCGCCGCTCCGCCACTCGAGCCGGCGGAGCGACGGCTTCCACTGCGGCCGCTCCCCCGCCGGCGCGACCGCCATGAGCCCGGACGGCCCGCCGATCATCACGTCGCGCACGTCCGCAAGGGTCTCGCCGACGAGGGCGATGCGGCCGACGGGCCGCGCCGAAATGCCGGGGACCCCGCCGACGAGGCCCGTGGCCCACTCGGCCCCGGCGCGGGTCTTGCCCGCCCCGCGCCCGCCCAGCAGAAGCCAGCCGTGCCAGGGCGCGTCTTCGTCGGGCGGCACCTGGTGGTCGCCGGCGCGCCCGAGCCATCCCTCACGCAGGAGCCCCTGCACCACCGGCGGCAGGCTCGCCAGGAACTGCGCCGCCCTCCCCTCCTCGATCGAACGCCGCAAACCGGCGCGCAAGCTCCTCCAGGAGAAGGTTGGTCTCCTCGAAAGTGGCGGGCACGGACAACTGGTCATGCAAGGAAACTCCGGCGGCCGCGTCGTCCGGCAGCGCCTTCACGGTTGCGGCGGTGCGGGCGAGGGCCTGGGCGCGACGGTCGACGAGCGGGTCGCGCCCGACGAGCGCGTCGGCCGCGACGAGGACGAGCGCGCGCTCGATCAGGCGCAGGAGCTCGCGCCTTCCGAGGCCCTCGGCCGTGAGGGCCTCGTGCAGCCGCGCCGCCTCCTCGGGCGCGAGCCCGGGCGCGGGCGCCGCGGCCTGGGCCTTGGCGCCCCTCGGCGGGATCGGCGGGATGCGCGCGACGGTGTCCGGGCTGCATTCGGCGACGCGGGCGATGTCGGCGTTGGTGCCGCCAAGCCCGCGCAGCCGCGCGATCGCCTCGCGCCGCTCCCTGGTGAAGGTCCGCTTCTCCGGCGCGCCCGCCGGCCGCTTCCAGCGGTCGTCGGCCTTCCAGGTGCGGACGATCGAGGGCGACGCATCGACCCGCGCCGCGATCTCGGCGCAGTTCAGGGTCGTCGTCTCGCCAAGCCACTTGGCCTGCGCCCGCTTCTCGGGCGGGTGGGTGGTCAATCGCATCGGGGGTGCTCCGTCAAGGCCGCGGGCCGCGGCCGCGTTTTCGAGAAATGCGCATGAAAAAACCGCCCGGCGCGGGAGCGCGGGCGGCGCGTGATGCTCGTCGCTCGCCGCAGCGGGGGAAGCCCCGGACGCGGTTCGCGAGCGCACTATATTCCTAGCAGAGGAGCGTCACGGTGTCAAGGGGCCGTGCCGGGCTTGCGGGCCGCCCACCTCTCCCGGAGGGAGAGGTCGAGTCCGCGGAGCGGACCGGGTGAGGGGTTACGGACCTATCCGGTGAGGGCGCAACCCCTCACCCGGTCGCCTCCGGCGACTCGGCCTCTCCCTCCGGGAGAGGCGGGACCGCGCGGCCGACGGAGCCTTCGGCCAAGCATGAATTGCCCTTCATCGAGACGGCCAGCGGAGCCGTCCGTCGATCGCATGGAAGCTTGGTGTCTCGGCGGGCGGGATGCCGTCAAGGACGGGCTGGAGCCTG
>DASVVU010000112.1:0-9444 GCA_036386395.1 Beijerinckiaceae bacterium
GATAAATCTTTCCCCCGAAGGGCTTATCCGGTATTAGCTCCAGTTTCCCGGAGTTGTTCCGAACCAAAGGGCACGTTCCCACGTGTTACTCACCCGTCTGCCACTGACACCCGAAGGTGCCCGTTCGACTTGCATGTGTTAAGCCTGCCGCCAGCGTTCGCTCTGAGCCAGGATCAAACTCTCAAGTTGGAGATTTGATCTCGGCTGATCACTACGTCATTGACGGAGGTCACACTCGACTTGCGCGTTTCCGCGAAGCCAATGTGAGCTCCAAGAACGTAGTACCGCCGAAGTCTCATCGGCATCGGTTCCGAGGAACCGGTGCCCGCAAGGACTCCGCCGTCCACGTTTCTCTTTCTTTCTTCACTTGTCAAAGAGCAGCATCGAACGATGCGGCTTCCGAGAACATCCAGCCTACCGGCCTAAGCCGGCTCAAGCCGTCAGGATGTTCCAGGAAGCGGTGGTGCAGCGCCTTTCGGCGGTAGCACCGCGATGAAGCCGATATGGCCCCACCCGTTTCCTTTGTCAACACCGGAATTAACTTTCGCCAGTTCCGGTCCCGACCCGCATCCTTGAAGAGACAGAGCTTTGATCCCGACCGAGGTCGGGCGATCAAGGCCCGGCAGTTCCGAGGAAGCATTTGGCGCCGTCACGCGTCAGCGGCGGCGTTGATGGGCGGTATTTAGGCCGGTCGATTCCGGCTGTCAACAAGCCCTGAGAACTTTTTGCGACTGTCCGTTTCCGGACCGTCGAGACCAAGAAAAAGGCCCCGCTTCCGGAGCCCGTTCCCTGTCCGCCTCACTCCCGACAAGATGGAGACGGAAGCCTCTCATTTCAAGGGGCTTTCCTGTCCAAAGACCGTTTGGGACAGCCCCGCCCGCATTGATTGTGCCCGCATCCGCGGGCATGGTCGAAAACGTTCGCCGCCTGCGCCGTTCCCGGCCAAGATCGCGAGAGACGTCCGCCCCGCATGAACACGCACGTCGCAGTCTCGGCGGACCGCTTCGGACGGCCCGGGATCATGACCGCGGAGCGCCGGCTCGGCGTCGATCCCGGCCATGAGCCGGCGCTCGACGGCTTCGGCGGCGCGAGCGAGGTCGACCGCCGAGGCGTGAGCCTGCGCTGGCTCGGCGCGAGCGTGCTGACCGCCCTCACCGGCGCGGCCCTCATCGGCGGCGCGATCTACGTGGCGGTCCAGGGCGAGACCACCTTCGCGGAGCTGCCCGAGCGGGCGACGGCCGTCGCCCCCCGCGCCTCGAGCGACGACAAGGGCACGGCCGCCCGCAAAAGCGACAAGCTCGTGCGCTCGGAGGTCGTCGCGGTCGCCAAGCAGTCGTTCCGCTCCCCCATGACGCTCAGGGCTGGCGACCGCGAGGTCATCAAGGTCAAGAGCTTCGTGCGCATAGCCACGAATCTCTCGCTGACGAGCGGCGTCTTCGCGACCGACATCCCGCCGTTCAATCCGCTGCGGCTCTTCGCTGAGGAGAACAACGAGAAGGTCGTGGCGCAAGCCGAGCCCGAGCCTGCCGACGCCGAGGTCTCGGTGGTGAAGCGCGATCTTTCCACGGCGACCATCGAGGCGAGCCCCGCCGGCCTCACCGACGAGGACGTGGCGGCGCAGATCGAAGAGGAGCGCCGCGCCGCCCAGGAGGCCGGGCGCCGCCCCGTCCTGCCGCTCCCGGCCCAGCTCATCCTGTCCCGGACGCTGCGCCAGCCGGACCTCCCGCCCGAGGCGCTTGGGTTCGCGAAGCCGATCGAATCTCCCTTCAACTCGATCGAGGTCCGGGTCGTCCCCGAGAACGTGACCACCCTGCCGAAGCACGAGCCGCGCCCGAGCGACTCGCCGTTCGAGGAACGCGACGTGGCGCTCAAGCGTAGCGAGGCCTTCGAGGCGGCGTTGAAGGCGAACGGCGCGACCGACATCCAGATCGCCGGCATCGTCAATGCGCTCGGCGGCCGCGCCCGCACCGGAGCGCTTGCCGAGGGGCAGCGCATGCGCCTCCTGTTCGGGCCGGGGCCCCGCCCCGGCGAGCCGCGCCAGATGGTGCGGGTGATCCTGTTCGGCGAGCGCGGCATCGAAGGCATCGCGGCGGTGAACGACCGCGGCGCCTTCGTCTCCGTGACGCCGCCCGTGGAAGAAGGCCAGAAGAAGGGGCCGACGGCCCCGCGGGAGACCGACGAGGAGGGGGAGGACGAGGAAGGCGGCGTTCGCCTCTACGACAGCCTCTACGAGACCGCGACGAAGCACGAGCTGCCGCGCCAGACCGTCGAGGAGCTGGTGCGCATCTTCGGCTACGACGTCGATTTCCAGCGCCGGGTCGCGAACGGCGACTCGGTCGAGATCTTCTACACTCAGGACGAGGAGAACGGCAGCGACCGGCCCGAGCTCCTCTACGCCTCCCTCAACGTCGGCGGCGAGGTCCGCCGGGTGTTCCGCTACCAGGCCGACGACGGCTCGGTCGAGTTCTTCGACGAGGCCGGACGCTCGCTCAAGAAGTTCCTGATGAGGAAGCCGATCGCCGAGGGCGAGCTGCGCTCGGGCTTCGGCTACCGCCGCCATCCGATCCTCGGCTACTCGAAGATGCACACCGGCGTCGACTGGGCGAACCGCATCGGCACGCCGATCATGGCGGCCGGCAACGGCACCGTGATCAAGGCCGAATGGGACTCCGGTTACGGCCGCCGGGTCGAGCTCCAGCACACCAACGGCTACGTCACTGCCTACAACCACATGTCCCGCTTCGGCCGCGGCGTCGCGCCCGGCGCGCGGGTGCGGCAGGGCCAGATCGTCGGCTACGTCGGCAACACCGGCCTCTCGACCGGCCCGCACCTCCACTACGAGGTGATCGTCAACGGCCGCTTCGTCGACCCGATGAAGATCCGCGTGCCCCGCGGCAAGGAGCTCGACGGCCGGCAGCTCGCCGAGTTCAAGCGCCAGCGCGACCAGGTCGATGGCCTCATGCAGAAGGCCGGCGCCTCGACGCGGCTGACCGAGGCCACGGTGCGCTGAGGCGCCTAGGCCGCCTTCGGCGCGAGCCGGCGGACCACGATCTCCCCCTCGCGGGCGCGCACCTGGGCGAGGTCGTAGGCGGCCTGAAGCCTCAGCCAATGGGCGGCCGTGCCGCCGAGCGCCTTCTCGAGCCGGACGGCCATTTCCGAGGTGATGCCGCTGCGGCCACTGATGACGTTGTGGAGCTGCTGCCGCGTGATCCCGAGCCCTTCGGCCGCCTCGGCGACGGACAGGCCGAGGGCGTCGATGTCGTCCTTGATGCCCTGGCCCGGATGGGGTGGATTCTTCATAGGCATGGCGCTCTCCTCAATGGTAGTCGGTCAAATCCACGTCCCAGACATCTCCATCCTGAAACCGGAACACGATCCGCCAGTTAGCGCGCACCGTGATCGACCAGAAATTCAGGTCACCCTTGAGTGGGTGAAGCCGAAAGCTCGGACGGTTCAGGTCTTCGATGGCTTCTGCTTCGTCCAAGGCCGCCAGCAGCACCGAAATCCGATTCGTCATGTTGGCCGTCAGCTTGCTCCGGTCGCCGGTCTCATAGAACCGCCTTAGCCCTTTGTGCGCGAACGATCTGATCATCCGTAGATGTAAAACGGCATTTTACAACAAGCCGGTGCGCTTCGGCACCTCTAAAGGATCTGTCCATACCGACGCCGTCACGTGATTAGCGATGGCGCGTGAGGATGTCCCAGGCGCCTTCGGCAGGGCTCGCCTTCAGCGCTGTGACAGCGGCTTCGCGCTCCTCCGGCGTACCGGTCGCGAGGACGCGCGCGAGGTCGTCGAGCATGCGGCCTTGCGCGAAGGGGCCGACGCAGAGCCACAGCTCGGGGCTCACGGGACGCTCCGCCGCCCAGCGCTCGTGGGCGTAGTCGACGAGCACCTGCGCGAGCTCGGGGTTGGCGCGCTCGCGAAGGCCGCGGATCGGCAAGAGGGTCGAGCCGATGAAGAGCGCCTTGAGCACCATCTGGTTCCAGGCGCGCTCGTCGAAGTGCTCCGCCGGATAGGGGTTGCGGTGGGCGACCGCCTCGAAGATCGGCTTCACCGCCGAGCGCACGCCCTCGGCCGCGACGGGGAGGAGCGCGGGTCCGCCCGGGAAGAGCAGGAGGCCGCGCAGGTAGGCGATGCTCTCGGCGAGATCCGCGGTGCGATGGAGGTCCATGAGGCGGCGCGCGAACCCTTCGTCGTCGCCCCGCTCCGCCGCGAGGAGGAAGGCGATCCGCGCCGCTTGATCGACGGTGAGGCCCGTGGGATCGAAGCCGGGGCGCGCCGCGTCGGCGCGTGCGAGGTCCTCGTCCGCGAGGACGAGGTCGGCCTTGCCAAGCCGGCGCGAAGCGAGCCCGAGGGCACGGATGAGGCCGCGCTCGCCGGCATCGCCGCGCAGGGCCGCAAGGGTCTCCTCGAACCAGGCGGCGCCCTCGGGCCCGGCCGCGCGGCGGACCCATTCGGCGAGGAGCGCGATCCGCTCGCCCATGGGCGAGGCAGGAGCGTCCGCGGAAGCCGGAGACGCCATCAGGTGCCCGGGACGATCCGCTGCGCGAGCCTTGTCGCGGCATAGCCGGCGACGCAGAGGACGGCCGCCGCGGGCGAGACCGGCGCGACCATGAGGGCATCGACGAGGGAGATGGCGGCGATGAGCGCCGCGACGGCGGCGGGCACGGCGCCCGGCGCCGCGCGGCGGCGGAGCTTGTCGACGGCAAGCCAGTCGGCGGCGGCGAGCGCCAGCCAGAACGCCGCGGCCCACCAGTGCCCGGGGATCGCCGCCGCGCCGACGATGAGCGGCAGGACCAGGACGGCAAGCGGCCAGAGCCGCTCGACCCGATCGAGGGCCTCCTGCTTCGCCGCGTAGGTGAGCCCGGCGACGTGCGCCGCCATGGCGAGGCCGGCGATCCACACGGCCGCCGGCACGGCGCCGACGGTCGCGGCCGCCGCGCCGACGTAGACGAGGAGCCGGCACAGGCTCATCACCACCGGGCTCAACGGATTGCCCTTGTGGCGCATGTCGTAGAGCACGATGACGGCGGACAACGCGAGGCCCGCGACGAGGGCCGGAGCGCCGCACAGGGCCATCAGGACGACGCCTGCGCCGAGGAGCCCGAAGCCGATCCCGAAGACGGAGGCGGCCGCGATCTCGCCCGCCGGGATCGGGCGGGTGGGGCGCTCGCGGGCGTCGATGCCGCGGTCGAAGGCGTCGTTGAGGTACATGCCGCCGACGTAGAACAGGGTCATGGCGGCAAGGGCGAGGGCGGTGCGGGAGCCGAACGGGTCGCCGCCCGCGATGACGGTCGCGGCGAGCGCGTTCGTCCACACGGTCGGGAGGTTCGAGACCCGCCCGAGCCTAAGCAGCGTCCCGAGCGGCACCGCCCGGGAGGTCGTCGCGGCCCTCATCGAGGTCCTCCAGCACGAACGCAAGCTCGCGGGCGATGTCGTCCGCCTTCGAGCCGGTCTTGAGCTCCTGGGGCAGCACGTCCCAGGTGTAGGTTTCGACCTCGAGGTGCGGCGCGAGCGGCGCCGCCCGAAGCGCAGCGAGCGTCGCGCGGAGCTCCCCTTGCGTCGAGGCGAGGTCGCCGAGGTCGGAGAGGAAGACCGGCACGTGGCAGTGGACGCGCCACTCGCCGCGCGCGCCGCCCTTCCGGTAGGCCGCGAAGGCGTCGGGCAGGTCGGCGAAGCGTTGGAGCTTGCCGTCGCGGACGACGACCTGGTGCAGGTAGACGCCGTCGTCGAAATCGCGAAGGCGCGTGGCGAGCGGAGGCGAAATCTCCGGCGCGCGCATCGCCGCCGAGAGCTGAATCTTCGGCACAGCAATGCCGGCGCCTCGCAGGCGCTTCAGCGCCGCGACCGGGTCCTCGTACTCGACGGCGCCGTGGCACACGTCGTAGCAGACGCCGAGGTGGCGCCGCAGCGCCGGCTCCGCGTCTCCGGCGCCGAGCCCGGCCAGCGCCGCGAAGCGGGCGAGCGCCGTGGGGGCGAGGAGCCGCTCCTCGAAGAAGGCGAGGGTCTCGTCCACGGTCTCGAGGAAGCAGCAGGGCTCGGGCTCCAGCGCAAGCGCAATGCGCCTGCCCGTCGTGCGCTCGATGCCGACGAGGTGGGCGGCGGCCTGGAGGAGACGATCGACGAGGGCGGCGACGTTGTCAGGGTCGCGCCCGACCGGCTTGAAGCCGCCCGGCACCGTCGAGATGCTGCCGAAGCCGCCTTCCGGCAGGAGCGCCGCAAGAATGTCGGCGGCGTCGCGGGTGAAGCTTACGCGCTCGTCCGTGCGCCAGTCGGGCTCGTAGACCTGTTCCTTCACCCGCGTGCCGTGGAAGGGGCCGAAGGGGAAGGCGTTGAGGGTGAAGACGTAGGCGCCGAGGCGCGAAAGCTGCTCCCGGAAGGCTTCGAGCGGCGCGGGCGCGCGCAGCTCCGCCGCCGCGATGCCGGAGAGGCGCAGACCGAGGCCGAAGGGTTCTTGGGGCGACACCCGCGCCTTGATGCGCGGCACGTGCGCGTCGAGGCTTTTGCGGATCTCGTCCCAGCTCTCGCCGGCGTGGATGTTGGTGCAGTAGGTCAGCTCCGGCGCGCCGGGCAGGCGGGGCAGGCGCATGTCCCCTCCCCTACGCTCGCGGACCCGCGAGCCAGCCGATCGCCTCTTCGATCAGCGGGTGGTCCATGCGGTTCACCTCGATCCCGTGTCCGACGGCGTCGATGAGCGTCACCGTCAACTCGCCCCCAAGATGCTCTTGGAACTCCTTGAGGCCGCGCAGGACCGCGAGTTGCCCCGCGTCGTCGCGCAAGGCCAGCGCATCGCACCACAGCGTGAAGCCGAGCCTCTCGAGGAGCCGGCGCACGCGCTCGTCCTCACCTGCGGGCAACAGGCCGGCGAGCACGGCGTAGCGGGAGTCGAGGGCGACGCCGATGGCGACCGCCTCGCCGTGGCTCACGCGGTGCCCGGTCATGGTCTCGAGCCGGTGCGCCGACCAGTGGCCGTAGTCGAGGGGACGCGCCGAGCCCGTCTCGAACGGATCGCCGCCCTCGGCGATCTGGCGCATGTGGAGCCTGGCCGAGCGCTCGATCAGCCGGTCGAGGGTGTTCGGGTGGAAGCCCGCAAGCGCGTCGGCGTTCGCCTCGATCCACTCGAAAAACGCCCGGTCGCGGATGAGCGCGACCTTCACGGCTTCCGACATTCCGCCGCGCTTCTCCCGCGCCGGCAGATGGTCGACGAAGGCGCCGTCGTTGACGATGGCGAAGGGCGGCGCGAAGGTCCCGACGAGGTTCTTGACCCCGAAGGCGTTGACGGCGTTCTTCACCCCGACGCCGCTGTCGGCCTGCGCCAGCACCGTCGTCGGCAGCCGCACGTGGCGCACGCCGCGGTGGAAGATCGCGGCCGCGTAGCCGACCGCGTCGAGCACCGCGCCGCCGCCGATCGCGACCGCGTAGGAGTGCCGGTCGATGGCGCGGCTCGAAAGCTCGCCGAGGAGGCGCTCGACGAGCTCGGGGCGCGTCTTCGCCTCCTCGCCCCCCGGCACCGGGACGATCGCGCCCTCGACCGCGAGCGCGCCGGCGTGGGCCGCGGCGTAGCGGCGGATCGCCCGCTCAAGGTTCGGCATCGCGGCAAGCACGCCCGTGTCGACGAAGACCGCTATGCAATGGCGCTTGTCCGGCTCGCGGCGGCGGAGCGCGTCGGCGAAGGTCGGGTTCGCGGGATCGAAGGCGTCGCGGGTGAAGACGACCGGCAGCTCGTAGGCGACCGAGAAACGCTGGAGGTGGGTCTCGCCCCAGGTCGCGTGGCGGCTGCGCTCAAGCACGATGGTTCCCCGCACCCTGTCCCGCCACGAATCCCCGAAACAAATATCGCTTCAAGGCCATAGCCGATGTTGCGCCCGAACCGATCGCCGCGTCAATCGAGCGGCGCGGCCGGTCGTGGGGTCTTTGACATCGAGCCGGAGCCGGAGATCCGCCTTCCGTCCTTGGCGGTCATCCGGCAGTTTCACTCTGACCAATGGTGCGAGCCTCCCGGACGTAGCCGAAATCGCCCTCGCCCGACCATGCTCGCCCGTCGGGATAACGCAACTGGACTCCGGCGAGGTCTCTCTCGTCCGCCAGCCACATGTTGACGCCCATAAGCGTATTTCCGAACTTTGAGACGGCGTTTGCGGTCAACACGAAGTGTGTCGTCGAACCGCACGTCGGGCAGAACTGGACTTGCGCGTTCGGATCGCTCTTGTCTTCCCTGCAATATCCTTTCGTGGTCCCCTCAACGCTGACCTGGGAAGGATGGAAATAGCCCCAGCGAGAGCCCGTTTTGCTGCACATCGTGCAGTTGCACTCGTGGATGAAGTCCGGTCGTTTTTCGACTTTGATCCGGATTTCACCGCAAAGGCAGGAGAGGTTCAGCATTCGATTTTCCCTATGAGACCGGTTGCTTGATTGCCGCCACCGCGCTGCCACCAGTCGGTGGCCGTAGCCGCGCTGTCCGCGACCCCACTACCGCGCGGCCCCGTCTCCTGGACAGCGATACGATATGGGCTCAGAGTACGAAGCGGGCGCCGCGCCGCCAAGCCGATGCTGGCTGCTTCAGGCGCCTTAAAAGACGAGGGAGGAATCAGATGCGTTTCGTCCCGATTGTTGTCGCCGCGGGAGTCGCGGCCGTGCTGGCCGGGCCGGCCAACGCCGAGGTCAAGATCAAGCTGGAGGAGGTCGTCGGCGGGCTGACCCACCCGCTTGCGATGGTCACGATCCCCGACGGCAGCGGCCGAAGGGCGGTGATCGAGCAGCACGGACAGGTGCGCATCATCGACGCGCGCGGCCGGCTCCTGCCCGAGCCGTTCCTGAACATCCAATCGAAGCTCCCGCAGCTTCATTCGTTCTTCGACGAGCGCGGGCTCCTCGGCATCGCCTTCCACCCGAACTACCGCGAGAACGGCAAGTTCTACATCGCCTACTCGGCCCCTTTGCGGGGCGACGCGATCCTCGACCGGAAGCTCTGGTGGTCCCACACCAACACGGTCTCTGAGATGACCGTCTCGAAGGACAACCCCAACAAGGCCAACCCGAACGTCGAGAAGATCATCTCCCAGATCGACTGGCCGCAGTTCAACCACAACGGCCACTGGATCGGCTTCGGCCCGGACGGCAAGCTCTACGTGTCGACCGGCGACGGCGGCTATGCCAACGACTGGGGCATCGGCCACAACGTCACGACCGGCAACGGCCAGGACCTCACGACGCCGCTCGGCAAGATCCTGCGTCTCGACGTCGACAAGGACGACCTCGTCCCGACCGACAATCCCTTCGTCGGGCGCAGCGACGCGAACGCCCAGATCTGGGCCTACGGCCTGCGCAACCCGTGGCGCTGCTCCTTCGACATGGGCGGCGACAAGGAGCTGTTCTGCGCCGACGTCCAGCAGAACTCCATCGAGGAGGTCGACATCGTCAAGAAAGGCGGGAACTACGGCTGG